>JAHEXQ010000089.1 GCA_023252035.1 Actinomycetes bacterium | reverse complement strand
TCGGAGAGGAGCTGGGCTTCCTCGGAACCATACTGGTGGTGGCGATCTTCACGGCACTGGTGCTCACGGGACTGAAGATATCCATGCGGGCTCCCGACAACCAGGGGCGCCTGCTGGCCGCGGGCATCGTAACCGCCTTTGGCCTGCAGGCTTTCATCAACATGGGGGCCGTCACCGGCATTTTGCCCATCACCGGCGTCACTCTGCCCTTCCTCAGCTCGGGTGGCTCCTCGCTTGTGATATCTTTATGTTTCGTGGGAATATTGTTGAATGTTTCAAAGCAGGCACCCGCGCGTATGCCTGGAGATATGAGGAGAACTGTGAATGACGGTCGCGATATGCGGAGGAGGAACCGGAGGCCATATATACCCGCTTCTGGCCCTTCGCGAAGAACTGGAATCGCGTGATGTGGAGACGGTCTTATACCTGAGCGAAAAAGGCCAATTCGCCGCCTCGGAGCTTGATTGCCGGGTCAAGCTCTTCGATCTAGAGGGCTATAGCCGCAGCCTCTCGCCTCGCAACCTGCGGGCGGCGGGCAAACTCGCAAGAGCCTTGCGGGGAGCCAGGCGGGAGATGAAGTGTTCCCGGCCCGCCGTGGCCGTGGGTTTCGGCGGGTATGCCAGCCTGCCGCCCATGGTCGCAGCGCTCTGGCTGGGAATCCCCACGCTCATACACGAACAGAACGTGGTGCCCGGAGTGGCCAACCGCTTGCTCGCGCTCCTTGCGGACCGCACGGCGGTATCCTTCATGGAGAGCGCTGCCCACTTGGGGCGCCGATCTCGCATCACCCTCACCGGAAACCCGCTGCGAGCCGAATTCAGCGTTTCCGTGGAAAAGGCGGCGGCATACGGACATTTCGACCTGGAGCCCGGGCGCCAGACCATCGTGGTGCTGGGCGGAAGCCAGGGCGCGGCCGCGCTCAACCAGGCAGTGCGCGATGCGCTCCCGCTATTCGATGCACGGGACGATCTCCAGTTGGTCCACGCGGTGGGGAAAGACAAGTACGACGATTTCGCATCGGGTCTGGTCAAGCCGTCTGGAGGCTTCCTCTACCGGCCCTTTCCCTTTATAGAGAGGATGGACCTGCTCTACGCGGTGGCGGACCTGGCGGTCTGCCGCGCCGGGGCCACAACCCTGGCGGAATTGCAGGCGAGTGGAGTGCCGTCCATCCTGGTTCCCTATCCTTTCGCCACCGGCGGTCACCAGGAGAAGAATGCCCTCTGGATGGAGCGCGCCGGGGCGGCGCGGATGGTGAAGCAGGAGGAGCTCGACGGCGAGTCTCTGCACAGTCTGGTAGACGGATTGCTTGGCGACCGCGCGGCGCTCGAAGCCATAGCCAAACGCGCGCTGCAAGTGGCGCGTCCGGATGCGGCGGCGCGCCTCGCGGATCTGGCCGTGGAGATGGCGGCGGGAAGGACGCGGTCATGACGGGAGCAGGCAGGGTCCATTTCGTGGGCATTGGAGGTTCGGGAATGAGCGCTATTGCCCTGGCTCTCCTGCAGAACGGCGTCTCCGTCTCGGGCTCCGATCTGAAGGCCTCCCGCAACACTTACCAGCTCGCCGGCATGGGAGCTCTCATCAATATTGGGCATCGGGCCCAGCATGTGGAGGGGGCGGCGCTGGTCGTAGTCTCGACGGCGGTGCCCAGCGGGAACCCGGAGATAAAGCGAGCGGCCGAACTGGGCATCGAGATCATCTCCCGGGGCATGATGCTGGCGCGGCTCATGGGCGGCAAGCGGGGGATCGCCGTTGCGGGAACGCACGGAAAGACCACCACCACCTCCATGGTGGCGATGATACTGAAGGCCGCCGGGCTGGACCCAACCTACCTGGTGGGAGCCGAGCTTAACGATGTGGGCAGCAACGCCGAATCCGGGAGCGGGGAGTTCCTGGTGGCGGAGGCCGACGAGAGCGACGGCTCCTTCCTGTTGCTGCTCCCGGAGATGGCCATCGTCACCAACGTGGAGCCCGACCACATGGATTTCTACGAGGATTTCGGGCAGATAGAGGACTTCTTCGGCAGGTTTTTGGGCGGCATCCAGCCGGGCGGCGTCGCCGTTATCAACGGCGACGACGGCGTTCTCCGAGCCCTGGGCGATAAGCTAGCGGCCAGGGTCGTGACCTATGGAAGCGGCGAGGGCAATACCTACCGTTGGGGAGAGATCCAGCTACGGAAAGGCGGCAGTGAGTACGAAGTGTATGAGCACGGCGCGAGCCTAGGCCGTGTACGCCTGAACGTTCCCGGCGAACACAATATATCCAATTCCCTGGGGGCCCTGGCGCTAGCCCGGCAGATGGACATCTCTTTCGAGGTCATTGCCGCAGCCCTGGAGGGATTTCGGGGCGTGCGACGCCGGTTTCAGCACGTGGGCAGTGAACGCGGAGTAACCCTCATAGACGACTACGCACATCATCCCACCGAGGTGGCGGCGACGCTCAAGACGGCGCGGGGAGAGTGCGAGGGCAGGCTGGTCTGCATGTTCCAGCCGCATCGTTATTCGCGCACGGCCCATTTCTCGCGCGATTTCGGGCCGGTCTTTAAGGACGCCGATCTTCTCATCCTGACCGATATATTCGCCGCAGGCGAAAGGCCGATCCCCGGCGTCAGCGGAAAACTGCTGGTGGACTCGGTACTGGAGGAGGAGCCGCGAAAGAGCGTCGTCTATATTCCCAAGCGCGCCGAGGTGGGGACGCTGGCTGCGCGCCTGGTCCGTGCGGGCGATATGGTTCTGGTCATGGGGGCGGGAGACATATCTCAGTGCGCTACGCAGCTCCGCGACCTGTTGAGGGCGGAACCGGAGGCCGGCGGCACTGTAGAGGAGCGTGTCGGATCGTGATGGCCGCGAAATCCATGCAAGGCCTGGAAGGGCGCCTCAAGCGGGGACTGGAGCGCCGTGTCCCCTTGGCCAACCTCTGTACCATGAAGGTGGGCGGCCCGGCGGCCTTCCTAGCGGAACCTGTAGATCTCGAGGAACTACGTTCCATCATCCGCGCCGCCTGGAGCGACGATCTGCCCGTGCTGGTTATAGGTTCCGGCTCCAACCTGCTCGTCTGCGATGAAGGATTCCCGGGTGTGGTCATCCGGATGCAGGGCGTCTTCAGGAGACTCTCGCACAAGGCTCCGACAAGTGTGGAGTCGGGCGGCGCGGTGCTCATCAACCGGCTGGTAGAGAGGTGCCTGGTTTGGGATTTGAGCGGCGGTATTGAATCCCTCTACGGAATTCCCGGTACGCTGGGCGGCGCGGTGCGCATGAATGCCGGCGCGCACGAGCATGAGATTTCTAACTATATAGTCGAACTTGAATGTATCGACATGGAGAGGAATCATGCTGAAGATGAACCACAGATTTATATTTTAGAAGGAGAGGAGCTGGCGCGGGGCTTCGCTTACCGGACGGGTCCGCTGGCCGGCAGGGATGTCCTGACCAAGGCCGTGCTGCAGATACCTGTCTGCGAAAACAGGGAGGAGTCCAAAGCCAGGCTCGGGGAGATGAAGGAGTTACGCAAGGTCAAACATCCACGTGAGCCTTCGGCAGGAAGCGTATTCCGAAACCCGCCGGGCAAGAGCGCCGGAATCATCATCGAACGTTGCGGCTGCAAGGGCTGGCGTGAGGGCTATGCCGAGGTGTCGCGAAAGCACGCGAACTTCATCGTGAACATGGGAGAGGCTAGTGCCCGCGATCTCTACCGCCTCGCCATGAAGGTAAGAAGCGCCGTGCTGGAGAAGGAAGGGGTCGAACTGGAGTTGGAGTGGAAGCTGGTGGGGTTGCCTTGACGAGATACCCGAGGATATCAGATGCCGGCGAAGGCCGGAAGGGGAGGTAGCCGATGCGCGTAGCCGTGCTGATGGGCGGTTTTTCCTCTGAACGGGAAGTGTCTCTGCGCACGGGACGCGCGGTCGCGGGTGCGCTAAAAGAACTGGATCACGAGGTCATCGAGGTGGACTTGGGCGATGAGCCCCTGGCACAACTGGCGGCGCTAAAGGGGCGAGTGGACACCGGCTTTCTGGCCTTGCACGGGCGAGGCGGGGAGGACGGGACGGTCCAGGGAGCGCTCGAGCTGCTGGGCATTCCCTACACCGGCTCCGGGGTCATGTCCTCAGCGGTGGCCATGGATAAGAACGTGACCAAGAGGTTGCTGGCGGACAGCGGCGTGCCCGTCATAGCCGGCGTCGCTTTGAACCGCCAGGAGATAAACCAAATGGGCATCAACGCCACCGCGCGCGGCACCGTCGCGGACCTCGGGCTGCCGAGCATCGTCAAGCCCAACTGCGAAGGTTCCACCGTGGGTATCTCCGTAGCCCGTAATCTGGACGAGATGGAGCGGGGCATCGAGCATGCGCTGGAATACGACGACACCATCATCGCGGAGAAGTTCATCGAGGGGCGCGAGCTCACCGTGGGGCTGGTAGGTGAGGTGCCTCTAGCGCTGCCAGTACTCGAGATCGTGCCCAAGAAAGGCATCTACGACTACGAGTGCAAGTATTCCAAGGGCATGACCGACTACATCGTGCCGGCCGAGCTCCCCGATATGATCGCACCGTGGCTCCAGGAGATGGCTATCAAGGCGCACAGGTGTCTCGCCTGCGAAGGCATATCGAGGGTGGATTTCATCCTGGGCAAGAACAACCGGATATTCTGTCTCGAGGTGAACACCATCCCGGGTATGACCGAGTTGAGCCTGGTGCCTATGGCGGCTGCCGCTATAGATATATCCTTCCCCACCCTGGTGGAGATGATCCTGGCGACGGCGCGGCTCAAGAGCTGCATCCGGCTTCGTGAGTGAGAATGAACGAGAAACGCGGCGGGAGGGGGAACCACCGTAAGGCCAGATCCCGAACCCAGTCGCAGTCCGAGCCCCAGGTTGTATCAAATCCCAAGTCCAACCAGCAAGCCGTCCGCGAACTCCGCGCAGCCGAGAAGAAGCGAGCGCGGTTAGCGAAGAAGGGCTTGACCAGGGAACCCGAGAAAGCGTCCAAGCGGGCCAGGTATCCTGAAGCTGCTCAGCGCGGCAGTGCGAGGCGGGCCGCCGAACCGCTGCGGCGGACACGAGCGCGATGGAAGCCCGTGCCGGTCCTTATCTGCCTTCTGGCGATGGCAGGCCTTGCGGGGGGCCTCTATTACGGCACTGGCCTCTTCCACGTGCGGGACATCGAGGTGGCCGGCTGTAGCCGTCTCGATCCCAACTACATCCGCGCGCTCTCCGGCATCGACCGAGAGACCCGTTTCTTCGGGGTCAACGGGGGCGAGGTGGCGAAGGCTCTCAAAAGCGAGTTCTGGGTCGAGTCCGTTTCCGTCAAACGCAAGTTGCCTCTAAAGCTCGTCATCCAGGTCAAAGAACGTCAACCCTGGGCTTCCGTCCCCATGGTAGGCCGTCTCTTCTCTGTGGATATCAATGGAGTGGTCCTGGAGGAGCTTCCGTCGGCGGACCCCGCACTCCCCATGATGCTCGATCTGCCTTACCGCGCGGTGGCCCCGGGGGATTCCTTGCAGGGCGAGCAGTTTAAGACTTGTGTTGACTTGCTCCTGGCCATGCCCGTGGAGATCCAAGGACGGTTTCTATCCATCTCCAGCACCCCTGACCAGGAAGTGACCATGGTTACGCACGAGGGGATGCAGGTCATCTACGGCACGCCTTCCGATGAGGAAACGAAGAACAAGGCCATCAAGGCGCTCCTCCAGGACCCCGGAGTGAACCTCGCAGAGCTTGCCTATCTTGACGTCTCCGAGCCCGACCACCCCGTGATAAAACCCCGCTGAGTATCTATAACCCTCTCATAGACTTTTAGGGTCCCAATAGAAGGTAAAGGATAAATTAAAACTTTACAAACGGGGGTCGTATCGTTGTATAATTTTGTTTTGGACGGCGGCGCGGCGGTCGCTGGTAAGCTGATCCGCTCAAAGCTGATACAAAAGTGCAGCTAAATATGGTTATAAATACCGGCGCGTCATCTCTCGCGGAAAGAGAGGGCCGCCGGCTTTTGAAGATTTGGAGAAAATATTTACGTGGAAGCTAAAGGAAATCTGGGGGAAACTGTCAAAGATGAAAAGACGGGAAGAAGAATGGGAAGGAATGCAAGCTGGCAAGAGCGGAAAGAGTGAAGTGAGGATTTAGAGTTTTCAAGACCGAGAATTTGCTCCTGAGAGACGGGACAAAAGGAGGTAAGGAAAATGTTGGAAACCCCAACTAACTACCTGGCAGTAATAAAGGTAGTTGGCATCGGAGGGGGCGGAACAAATGCCATAAACCGGATGATCGACGCTGGGTTGAAGGGAGTCGAGTTTATCGCGGTGAATACGGATGCACAAGCCCTCCTGATGTCGGATGCGGATGTAAAAGTTTATATCGGCGGCAACATCACGCGTGGACTGGGAGCCGGCTCAAACCCGGAGATCGGCGAGAAGGCCGCGCTGGAGAACGCGGATCAGATTGGTGAGGTGCTGAAGGGGGCCGACATGGTCTTCATCACCGCGGGCAAGGGCGGGGGCACCGGCACGGGTGCCGCGCCGGTCATAGCCGAAGTGGCGAGAGAACTGGGGGCACTCACCATCGGAGTGGTGACGCGACCTTTCTCTTTTGAGGGACGTAAGCGGGCGCAGCAGGCGGAGGAAGGCATCAGCCGCCTCCGCGAAAAGGTGGACACTCTGATCATCATACCCAACGACCGCCTGCTGGAGGTGGCCGAGCAGAAGACCTCCATACTCAATGCCTTCCGCATGGCGGACGACATCCTGAGGCAAGGAGTGCAGGGCATCACCGACCTGATCACAGTGCCCGGGCTCATCAATCTGGACTTCGCAGATGTGCGGACCATCATGACCAACGCCGGCTCCGCTCTCATGGGCATCGGCACGGCTGCGGGCGACGGAAGGGCGCAGGAGGCGGCCCGGTCGGCCATATCCAGCCCGCTGCTCGAGTCCTCCATAGACGGCGCCAAGGGCGTGCTCCTGAATATCTCGGGCGGCATGGACCTGGGGCTCTTCGAAGTGAATGAGGCCGCCGAGATCATCGCGAGCGCGGCGGATCCCGAGGCCAACATCATCTTCGGCGCGGTCATCGACGACAGCCTGGGCGACGAGCTCAAGGTCACGGTCATCGCCTCCGGCTTCGAATACGGCGTGGGCAAGCCCGCCAAGCGCGTGGTCAGGCCAGAGGCGCAGCAGCAGCCGGAGAAGACCGTGGTCTTCGAGTCGGACGAACTGGATATCCCGACGTTCTTGCGAAACCGCTAAATCCTTACATTGGGGACAGGACCTCAATTAAGGATAATGGCGATTAACCCGCGAAGATCCTCCAAAAGCAGGGCTTTTGCACGGCTTCTGGCTTATAGTGATATAGAGTGTTTGTTAACGAGTACGCAGAGCGGCCAAGGCGGCTTGAACATATTTTTGGCGGAAACCAGTCTATATGGATTTTGACGAATTTCTGGATGACGTGCTTGTCGAGGTAGAGCGGCCGGCGCGCTACATCGGGGGCGAGGTGAATTCCTCGCGGAAAACCGCAGGTGGCGTCGGTGTACGCATGGTCTTCGCCTACCCCGACCTCTACGAGATCGGCGCTTCCAACCTCGGGCTGCAGATCCTGTACGAACTGGTAAACGCGCGGGACGACGCGCTGGCCGAGAGGGTATACCTCCCGTGGGTGGACATGCAGGAGCGCATGCGGGCGCGCGGGATTCCGCTGTTCTCCCTGGAGTCACGACAGGCCGTCGCGCGTTTTGACATCCTCGGTATCACCCTCCAGCACGAACTGACCTATACTAACGTCGTGCGCCTGCTTGACCTGGCCGGCATCGAGCGGCGCGCCGCTGCCCGAGGCGAAGGAGACATCCTGGTGGTGGGAGGCGGTCCGGGTGCTTTCAACCCGGAGCCCGTTGCCGAGCTCTTCGACCTGCTGGTGATAGGGGATGGGGAAGAAGCGATCCAGGACCTGGTGGACCTGGTGGCGCGCGCCAAGGCACGGGGGCTGGGCCGTCGTGTGCTACTGGAGGAGGCCGCCGGGCTCGAAGGTTTTTATGTACCCTCCTTCTATGCTCCCGCTTACGGGGACGACGGACAGCTCGCGAGCCTGGAGCCCCGGCACGGAGCCCCCGCCCGCATCCGCAAGCGCTCCGCATCTGATCTGGACCGCTGGCCCCTGCCGGCGCGGCCCATCGTGCCATTCCTGGAGACCGTGCACGATCGCGCCAACCTGGAGGTCTTCCGCGGCTGCACGCGCGGCTGCCGCTTCTGCCAAGCCGGTTACATCTACCGGCCGGTGAGGGAGCGCAGCGAGGAGATGCTCAAGTCCTGGGCGGCGGAACTCGTGCGCGCGACCGGCTATGGCGAGATTTCGCTATCGTCCCTCAGCACCGCCGACTACAGCCGCATACATACCCTGGCGGCGTGCCTGAGAGACGCCCTGGCTGCACGGCAGGTGAGCATCTCCTTACCGTCGCTGCGCTGCGAAGCGGATTCGGTGGAGCTGGCGGCGCTGACCCGGAAAGCGCGCCGTTCGGGGCTGACCTTCGCCCCGGAAGCCGGCTCTCAACGGTTACGGGACTGCGTTAACAAGGGCGTGAGCGAGCAGGATATCATAACGGCAATAGGGCGGGCCTATGAACGCGGCTGGCGCCGCATAAAGCTGTATTTCATGATCGGCCTTCCGGGCGAGCACGAGGGGGACGTGCTGGAGATAGCCCGCCTGTCCAAGAGACTGCTGCGGAGCGATACGGGAAAGCCCCTGCCGGGACTGCAACTGGTGGTGAGCGTCTCCTCATTCGTGCCCAAGCCGCATACCGCTTACCAGTGGTGCGCCCAGGATCGCATGGGTACACTGGCAGGCAAGCAGCAACTGCTCTCCCGCGAGCTCAGGGGCAAGAATCTCACTTTCCGCTGGCATTCAGCTCCCGCCTCATACCTGGAGGGCCTCCTGGCGCGCGGAGACCGGCGGTTGCTCCCGGCCATCGAGGAGGCTTCGGCCGCGGGCTGTTTCGACAACTGGTCCGAGAGTTTCGACTGGCCCCACTGGCAGGGTGCTCTGAACAAGCTGAATCCCGGCCCGGAGTTCTATGTCGATCGGGCGCGCGGAAGGGACGAGGTATTTCCCTGGGACCACATCAACTGCGGGGTGGAGCGCGCCTACCTGTGGGAAGAGTACGAGCGGGGGGCGGCGGGACTGGCCACTGCGGATTGCCGGTTTGCGGGATGCACGGGTTGCGGCGCCTGCCCCGGCGGAGCTAGTATGAGCCGCGCCGGCCTTTGTGTGACAGGAGGTCGCGCATAATGCAGAGGATACTCTTGCGATTCGCGCTGCGCGGCGACCTCAAGTATCTCTCTCACCTGGAGATGAGCCGCGCTATGGTACGGGCTATGCGGAGAGCCGGTCTGCCCCTCGCCTTAAGCCAGGGCTTCAACCCGCATCCGCGCCTCTCCTTCTGGCACGCCTTGCCCGTGGGGGTGGAGGCGCAGGAAGACCTGGCTGAAGTGTGGCTGCGCGAGCCGGTGGTTCCCGCCGATGCGGTGGCGAAGCTGAACGCGGTCATGCCTGCGGGCCTGGAAGTGTTGGAGGCCGTGGAGGTAGGCGAGGACGAGCCCAAGTTGACGCAGCGTTTCACCCACGCGCTCTACATCATCCGGGTCGCGCACGCGGGGCAGCCACGGGACGCCCGGGGCGTGGCTGAGGCCGTGCGCAAAGGCTTTGCCGCCGAGGACGGCGAAATCCTTAATGTAGAAGAGGATGGGCAAACTGAGATATGCCTGCTGGCCTCCCACCGGGAGGGAGGGCCGCAGCTTCGTAAATTGGCCGAAAAAACCGCGGATTGCCTGGGAATCGGCCCGGAATCCGTCACCATAGTAAGAACAGGCCTGTACGACAGCCGGCAATCGGCTTTGGCTAGCAGCTCAGGCCTTAAAGAGATGTGAAAGGGGCATGGGAAGCGAGCATTGAGCGAGGAGAATAAGCAAACCGAGACGGAGCAAACCGGGCAAAATAGGCCACAGCCCCGGCCAAGGCAGGCGCCGCGGAAGAGGCCGGATGCGCAGAAACAGCGAGAGGCTCAGAAGCAGCCCGTACCCGGCCAGCTGCCGGAGCGGCCCGAACAGGCGGAGATACCGCAGCGGGGTGCGCCCGAGAACGAAGTGAAAGCCCCCAAGCGCGGCGGCTACCGGAGAGGACAGCGCCGGCGCGGAACGCAGCGGAAGCCTGAGGCGGTGCAACCTGACAAACCCGCGGAGAACGCCGCGCCTCCTGTTATAAAGCGCCTGGTGGTCGGGGTCTATGAGCATGAGACCAGAGTGGCGGTCCTGGAGAACGGTGAGCTCAGCGAGATCTACGTAGGCCGCAAGGGAAAGCGCAGTATCGCGGGCGACCTCTATCTGGCGAAGGTGGAGAACGTGCTGCCGGGTATGGGAGCCGCTTTCGTGGAAATAGGGCATGCGCGCAACGCCCTTCTCTATGTTGGCGATATCTTCCATCCGGATGCCCGGGGCCGCAAGGAACCGAAGATCACCAGCATCCTCAAGTCCGGACAGCCCATCATGGTGCAGGTGACCAAGGATCCAATAGGCGCCAAAGGAGCTCGCGTGACGGGCTATGCGAGCCTGGCCGGCAGGTACGTGGTCCTGCTGCCCCAACTAGAGACCTTCGGCGTATCCCAGAAGCTGGAACCGGCGGAGCGCGAACGCCTGCGCAACCTGGTCGGCAAGATCAAGCCGCCCGAGATGGGCATCATCGTGCGCACTGCCTCTGCGGGC
>JAHEXQ010000088.1 GCA_023252035.1 Actinomycetes bacterium | reverse complement strand
CGCGTCAACCTGCCTTCGAGATGGAAGAATGATGGCGTCGGGAGGTGCATGTGGGAAATCCCAGTTGAAATATGGGAAAGTGGATATGGGGAACACCTGATAATAACTACAGGAAAAAGCATGGGCTAACTGGTGAGGGTGGCGTCGCATGGGTCGTAAGATGTTCCTGACGATTGTCTGTTTGGTCTTTTTCTTTCGGCTGCCTTTGCGCCTATTGCGTTTGCCTTCAGCGCAACGCTCACGCCAATCTCCATGTCTCCAGCGGACCCAGGCAAATTCAGAGACCCCGATGCAGTTAAGAACGCAATAGACTTCTTGGCCCGTTACTGCCAGCCCACCAAGACATATGTAACTAACCATGGCAATCCCTCTGACGATGATGTAGTGCCCATGTCGTTGGCCCACGTGGCCTTGGCTTTTGTAAAGAGTCAGGGGTATCAGGAAGCCATGGGGGCTTTAAACTGGATGTGGCCCAAGCAGGAGCAGTGGAACCGGACCTATAAGGGAAGCTTCTATGATCACTATCACTCGAGCGGCGTTCCTTACTTGTGCACCGAAAGGGGCCGCGGTGATGATACCGCGATGATGATTATCACTTCTTATACATACTGGCAGGATTTCGACCCAAACTATCCGAAATCAAGGGTTTCCGGGCGAAAGATCTACGATTACATCAAAAGCGGCGCTGATTTCCTGATCTCACTGCAAAACAGCGATGGCAGATTCAAGCATAGCCCCAGCGACTCAACCCCTTACTACGAAGAGCAGGCCCGCATGGCCATCGCCCTCCAATTGGTAGCCGAGATCGCTTCCTTCATGAAAGACAGCGCTGCCGCCAAGAGATACCAGAGCAAGGCAGATCTTGCCTACACAGCTATGGCAGAGAATAGCTATAACAACCCGACAATCGTGAAATATATGGCTTACGATTATCTCTGGGGCGGAATTTGGGATCTGGTAGGACAGGGTATCATTGGGGCACAGCTTGCAGGTGCCGAAAGCAAAGGACTGGTGGAAGCCAATTGTGGAGTGAAAAGCACGCCGAATGATTCTTGTGTCCACCCCTCCGAGACTTTCGACTGGATAATAGCGAATGTCGTCCGTGGGACGGACGAGTCAACCGAAGCTGCAGGCAAGATGCTGGATATTTGGATTGCACGGCAACGCTCGGACAGCAGCTTCCCTGACTGGGTCGATTCGAGCGGAACTCCAGATCCGGGCGCTGGGACCAGCTATGCGGCAGCGAGGTTCATCCTATCAGATAGGATTTCAACTCCCAACATCCCTTAAGTAATCCCGGACAAGCCCCACTTCCAGAAGATGCGTAAGGGCACTCGTTAGCCTGGCGCTCTCAGATTCCCTCCCGCCATATATGATCGTAGCCATGAGTTTGCTCGCCAACGTGACGCTGATACTCTTCATACTAGCCGGGCCCAAGTCAGGCCCGGCGCCCCGCTCGAGTGCCGGAATCGGCTTTTCTAAGGGTGGGGCAGGGCAAAGGGGCACTCATGTGACAGGCCCCTGACGCTCTTTTCAGGGTTATGGCTCGGGGCCTAGAGCCCTTTCTCTCCGAGCCAGCCGATGATGCGGTCGGCGACCTTCTGCCAGTCCTTCTCCACCATCATGTCGTGGGCCATCCCCGGGAAGAATTCGGCCTGCGTGTTGTAGGCGCGGGCGGTGCGCTCCTCCTGTGCCCTGGGGAAGATGCCGTCGTTCTCCGCGCCCAGCAAGAGCATCGGCGTTCCTTTGGCTTTCTTGGGATGCGGGAGGTTCAGGATTAGCATGTCCCAAAGGGCGAAGTAAGACTCGTCCTGGATCTTGGAGAAGTACTCATGGAACTCGGCCTCGGGGATGTCCGCCGAGAAGAAGAGCTCCTTGGAGAGCGCCGGCGTGCCCACCACCGGGTAGAGGCTCAGAGTCAGATTGGCTTTGAGGAAGGCCAAGGGGTGGCGCGTCAGCATATACTGGGTGATCCACCAGACGCCTACCGTGGGGATGGTCGCGAGGAGCACGGTTGCCGGGAGCTGCTTCCCTTCCAGGTACTTCTGGGCGACATGGCCGCCCATGGAGTGGGCCACCAGAATCGGTTTGTCCGACAGTTCATCGATGACCTGGGAGAGATCCGCAACGTAATCCTTGATGCGGTTCGTGCGCATCTTCCCCTTCTCGCTGCCGGCGTGGTCGCGGTAGCTCAGGGCGTAGCAGTCGTAACCCTGCGACGCGAAGTAGGGCATGAAATAGGTCTTCCAGCACCAGGCCCCGTGCCAGGCGCCTGCGCGAAGAGGATGGGCGTAGGGTGCTTCCTGTCCTCAGCCTTCTCCGATATCACTTCCAGCTTCATCGGTACCTCCCTCAAGATTCCCAGTGGACGTCAGCTTTTCTTAACGGAGTTCAGCAAGTGGCGGGCCCGGGACTCGGATGCGGGCCCCGCCTTCACCCAGTCGGACGGAAGAAGCTCGAAGACCTTGTTCCGGATGAACTCGTTGTCTCCGGTCTCGGCCATGCGGTACAGGTGCTCCAATCCTTCGCCCTGCTGGGCGATGAAATCCGTCACCACGTTGATCATGTTCGCCAGCGTCTTCATGCCGCGCTTGTCCCGCCGCAGCTCGGAGCCCCACTGGCGGAGGCCGTCAATCTGAGGTGTGATGCGCTCCTCTACCTGTCCCTCTATCGCCTCCAGGGCTTCGTAGCGGCGTTTCTTGGGGGGCATGAAGAAGAGCTGCCCGATTCTCACTTGCACGCCGCCGTCCTCGTCGCGGCGCCAGACACTCACGGGCAGGATGGGAGCGGGCGTGGCGCGGGCCAGGTTGGCGACGCCAAATTTGAAGGAGCCCAACTCCTTGGTCTTACACCGGGTGCCCTCGGGGAAGATGCAGACTATCTCTCCGCGCCGCAGATATTCCAGGCTCTGGCGGATGGCTTCGTCGGCCTTGCCGGTCTCCCGGTCGATGGGGATCGCGCCGAAGACCTTCCAGAGGAAGGAGCCTAACGGTCCCTCCTGGCCGCCCCGTATCTCGATCTTCGCCCAGGGCCACATCTGGCTGTGGATGAGCGCCGGCCGGAGCGCCAGGGCGATGGCCACGATGTCCGCGCTGCTCTGGTGGTTGGCGACCACGATGAAGGGACCGTAGCGCGGTACGTTCTCCGCGCCGGTCATCTGCAGGCTGTATTTCTTGGTCTTCCCCAACAAAGCGAAGGGTGGCCGGAAAAGAAGATATCTCCACCACATGATGCCCTCTACTCTAATGCCCGCATCATGGCTCGTAAAGCTCACCGGGTCCGTCGTAACCTGCGCCGTTCACCAATGCTCTTGCGCGCAAGTGGTAAGAGTACTTGGGAAGGAGGTGATAGAGATGATCGTATTGGTGATGGGCAAGGTCCGGGATTCCTCGTAGGAGATCTTGCGCAGAGAGTAAAAGCCCAAGCCGCGGAGTTCATCGCGAAGATGTTGGTGCCCGGAAAGTTTGTGGCCGGCGGCTCCTTTGCCGATGAGCGAGGAGGCTTCTTTGTGCTGAATGTGGAGAGCGGCGAAGAGCTTTTCTACCTGTTATTCCCAGGAACCGGCGCCTTGGGCTAAGCGTCCAAAGGCGTGTAGAATCGGAATCGAAGGGACGACGGCGCTCAAGTTGACAAGAGGGCGACCCTTTTGTCAACTTACTGGGGAGGCAGCATGCGGAAGCATAAGAAGCTCATAGTCACGGTGACGCTGGTCTGCGTCCTCCTGCTCGTCGTGGGAGGGAGCCTCTCCGCGTTCCTGCTAGGTGGCGGGGGCGCCGAGATCGATCTTGCTTACTCGCAGTCTCCCGGAGAAGTGATCATCCAGGTGGAGAGCGGCGGCGGGCCGCCACCGCTCTGGGAGGATTACATCCCTGAGTTCCGGCTCTTCGGCGACGGGACGGTCATCAAGCGGGATCCGCAAACCAACAAGGTCTTCATGCTCCAGGGAAAGATGGGCCCCGCAGATGTGGAGAACCTCTTAAAGCAGATAAAGGATGCGGGTTTCTTCGACCTGCAGGCGCACTACGGCAACGACCAGATCTACGACGGCTCCTATACCGTCATCACGGTGCGCGTCGCGAGCGGCCAGAAACAAGTCCTGGTCTATATGACCCAGGTGGCGGCCTTTGCCAACGTGCATGAGGCGATCACGAGCGCTCCCCTCTCGGGCCTGGTGGATTACCTGCCGCCCGAGGGCTACCTCATGGTCCAGCCCTATCGCGGCGGAGATGTGGCCGTGCTGGAGCCGGGCACGGAGGCCTATGCGGCCCTGCCGGATATGGCGGCGCTGCTGGCAGCGGACTACCGGACACCGGTTCCGGTTAGCGGGAACAATTTTCTCGAGCTCAAGAAGTTCGAGGGTCAGCAGAAGTACATAGGGATGGTCGTACATACGGGCACCGGGGACCTGGAGGTCTTTCCGGTGTATGTGCCGCGCACCATCGCCGTGGGCTACAACTGATTGATGCGCGCCAGGGCACGCAGCGCCCGGGGCATGCTGGGATAGACGGGGATCCCGGCGGCCAGGAACTTGTCGCGCAGTTCGCGCACCAGCCTTTCCTGGGTGAGATCGGCCGCATCGCAATCCCGCGAGTAGAGCACCATCACCAGGGGCTTGCTGCTCTCTTCCCTTATCTTTATCAAGGTGTCAGCGGCCAGGTGCAGGCCCGGCTCTCCCGCGAGACCGTAGGCAAAGTTGGTGGCCAGATCAAAGAGGAAAAGGTCTGTGGCCGGGTCGCGGGCCGCGGCGCGCATGGCTCCCTCGAATTCGTTTAGCGGTATCAGAGGCGCTCCGATGTCCAGCGGATTCCCGGGCGCAGCGCCCGCCCGCACCAGCGCTTCCTGCATGCGGTTCAGGGTCTCCGCCGCGGGCAGGGGGACCTCCAAGCCCTCCTCCGCCGCGAGATCAGCAGCATAGGTTCCCAGCCCTCCTCCGCCGCCCGAGATGAGCAACCGCTTGCCGGGGTGCCGCCCCACCAGCTTGAGAGCCATGATGATATCGGCCACCTCATCGATGCCCGATGCGGATATGGCCCCGGACTGCCGGAGGAGCGCCTCCCATATCTCCGCCGAACCCGCGAGCGAGCCCGTATGGGATGCCACGGCACGCCGCGACGATTCCGTCTTCCCTACCTTCCAGATGACGAGGGGTTTGGCTGCGGCCGCCGCGCAGAGCGCCTTGCGCAGAGCCAGGCCATCCCGCGTACCCTCCAGGTAACCGGAGATGATGGCCGTCTGGGGATCCGCCGCGAAGTAGCGTAGGAGGTCCGCCTCATCCAGGTCGCCGCCGTTGCCGTAGCTCACCACCGCGCTGAAGCGAAGTCCCAGGCTCTTCCCCAGGCGCGCCACGTGCGCGGCGAAGCCGCCGCTTTGGGAGATGAAGGCGATGTCGCCCGGGACGGTGGAGAGATCGTAGCCCGGCAGCAGCGTGAGATGGTTGCGCGGGTTGTAGATGCCGAAGCAGTTGGGGCCGAGGATGCGAAAGCCTCCCCGCCGCGCCAAGCCTGCTGCTTCTTCCTCGAGACGCAGGCCCTCCTCGCCGGCCTCGCGAAATCCCGACGCGATGATGACTACGGCCTTGACCGCGCCGCGCCCGCCCACGTCGGCGCACTCGTGCAGCACCGGCATGGCCCGGTGGGCCGGTATGGTAATATATACCAAGTCAGGCACCTCGGGCAGAGAGGCCAGGTCCGGGTAAGCGGGCTGCCCCATGATCTCCTTAGCGTGCGGGTTCACCAGATAGGTAGCGCCGGTAAAAGCCATGGCCGCCTGCGAGGCGGGCAGGAGCGAGCCGAACTTGCCGGGGGTGTTGGAGGCGCCCACGATGGCGATGGAGCGCGCATTGATGATGGCGTCTATCTGCGCGAAATCGAAGTCCTTCATGCCGTCTCCCCTGTGGCTTCCGGGAACCTGAGCTTGGTCTGATGATAACACGACCTGGCTCCGCGGGACCTTTCCTTTACTAAATTCTGGTGACCCCAGAATCTAGTTAATATGGCCCTTAAAGTTAATCGCGCGTGTTAAAATAACCTGGTCTTGCAGGGCAACCGCGTTCGCAGGTCTTCGCCACACCAGTATTCCCACCACTGACCGGGGGAGGTCTTATATGCGCGTGAAGCAATCCAGGCTACCGGATGAGCAATATGATGTGGTGGTAGTGGGCGCCGGCTTCGGCGGGCCGGTGGCGGCCAAGAAGTGCGCCGAGGCGGGCCTGCGTACCCTCATGCTGGAGAGGTCCGAGCAGGTGGGCGAGAAAGTGGTATCCGGTCTCACTATTCCCTTTTACGGATTCCTCTTCAGCCCCGACTTCATCCGCGACGGCAATCCGCCCATAGAGCGGCCCGTGGACGGCATCATCAACTACATCATCAAGGATGTCGATGCGGGGGAAATCGATATCGACGATTCCCTGAAAATACCCAAGCCCCTCTCGCCGGTGATCAGCTTCGGCTACAATGCCTACTGCAAGCCCTTCTGTCAGTGGGAGGCCGACCAGGCGGTGGGCGCGGGGGCGGAGTTGCGCACTTCCATGGCGGCGGTCGATGTCATCCGGGAGGACGGCGTGGTCACCGGCATCGTCACCGAGGACGGCCGGCACATCGGCTGCCGCGTGGTCATCAACGCCGAGGGCTCCCAGGGCGTGCTGGCGGTGAAGGCGGGCGTGCGCGAGAAATACCCGCCGGAGACCATATCCCTGGCGGATGTCTATGACTATGAGATGCCCAAGGAGGATGTGGACCGCATCTTCGGGCATACCCTCCGCTTCTGCTGGGGCTGGGACGAGCAGATGGTGGCGCCGCCCCTGGGCTACGGCAACGGGCTTATGGTCTGGCCGTATAACTCCAGCCTCCACTTCATGCATTGGGAGAATAACAGCTTCGACAAGCTCTCCACAGAGGCTTGAGGATGGGGACACTGCTGCACGAGGCCCTGCATACCGGTTTTCATCCGGAGACGGTGGAGCGAGTGGCGGCTGACGCGGAACCAGTTCGGCCACGTAGCGGTGGTCATTGGCGGCGGGCGGATGGTGAATATCGTGCCGCCCCGGGCCAAGATCGTGCCCCTGGACTGGGTGCTTACGAGAAGGTCGGGCTGCGTGGTGCTGCGCCCGGCCTGGCGGAATCCTGGGCAACGGGCCGCTTTCGTGGAGGCCATGCAGGGCTTCGAGGATGTGCCCTACGATCTGCGGCGGATACTGGCGGGAATCTCCCTGGGCACGCTCTATGCCTGGCTCGCTGTTACCGTGCGTATGAAGCGGCCTACCGGCGAGATCTCCTGCTGGATCTGCGCCAAGGCCATCATCGAGAGCCTGCGACGGGTCAAGCCCGAGTTCGCGGCAGTGCGGGAGCTGGCTCTCGACTACTACCGTCTGGGGTTCTCGACCACGAACGATTTCCTGCGCATCGTGCGACTCCGTCCGGATTTGTTGGCGGTGTTGGAATGAAGAAGGTGGCGGGGCTGTTGCTGTGTGCCGCTCTGCTTGCGGCTGTCACGGGCTGCGGCTCGGGAGGTATATCCCGATCGCCCGATATCCGCGGAAACATCACCAGCCTCCGAGCTTCAGGGGAGAGTGGCGGGGGAACACCGGGGTCCATCCTGGTGGAGGGCACCCTGCAGCCGGATACCAAGGTAGATAGGGCTTCCATACGGATAACGCGCGATACCCTTATCTTCGACGACGTAGCGGGGAGACGCACCAGGACCGGTTTCGGCGCGCTGGAGGTTGGGGAGACGGTGGAGGCCATCTTCACCGGGCCGGTGCTGGAATCCTATCCTGTGCAGGCCACCGCCGCCCAAGTGGTTATTCTACGCTAGCGGCATCTTCCATCCCTATAGGGCAAGCCATGTGCTTGCTCCGGTGCTAGGCCTCGAAGTACTGCATGGTTCCATCGGGAATGACGGCGACGGAGGCACCTTCCGGGTAATCGGCCTCCAGGAGGGCCAGGGTTTCATCCCAGCCTGGAGTGATGATGATGCCCTCGGGTGCGGAGAAGAGGTCGCACATGGTGCGATCCGGGTAAGCGGTACAGACTATCACCTTGACGGTCTCCGGCGGGACCCCGCGTTTGAAGTAGAGACGGCCGCCGTATTCCTTACCGAAGCTGCGCAGAAGATAGTGGGTGACCTGCCCTTCGGGGGCGTCCACCACCAGCACGACGGTGCCTCGCGCGAAATTCACACTGGCCAGGCCCATCATCATGGAGATAGCCATCTCGTTGTACTTGGCGTAGGAGTTCACCACGACGACATCGTTGCCGGGGGTCGCACGGGTTCCGTAATGCTCCTTGGCCGCAGCGACGCCCTCGAGGTGCGCCTTCACAGGGTCACCCACGAAGAGGTCGGCGATCTCACCGTGGTCGTTGAGCAGCGCATCGATCTTGAGCTGCAGGCCTGACATGCGCACCACGTCGATGATCTCCTTGTACATCACGTTGCCCTCGAAGCGGCCCAGGCCGGCGGTCTCCGGGTCGCGCGCCATCACTTCGCCGTGGAAGGCCTGGATGGTCTCGATGCCGGCTATCCCCGGGAGGACGATCTTGCCTCCGCCGCCGAAGCCCACGTGGACGTGGGGCGTGATACAGCCGATGCCGATGCGCAGGTCGCAGGCCATGAACTCGCGGTTAACATAGACGGGGACGCCGCTGGCGCTCTCGCCGAGGTAGTCGCAGTTCTCGAAGCAGTTGTGGTTGTAGATGGGGTAGGTGGCCACGATATCGTCTCCCAGTTTTTTCCTGAAATCGATGTTGGTCATGGCGCCGTGCGTGCCCAGGGCCGGGATGAAACGGACGTTGGCAGCCGGGATACCCGCCGCGTGCAGAGGCTCCAGGACGTGGGGCAGGATGTCCTTCACGGGGGTGGGGCGGGTGATGTCGTCAAAGACGATGACGGCTTCTCTTTTGCCGGCTGCCAGTTCAGTCAGGCTGAGCGAGCCGATGGGCTCTTCCAAAGCGCGTTGGATGCCCGCGCCATCCAACGCAGGCTTGCTGAAGCCTGCCGGCGCCAGGACATCTACATCCCAGCGCTCGGGGAAACAGATATCCCTCGGGTGGTTGCCGTACCAGAGAAGGTTGGGGACCGTTACTTTCTGCATGCTTCCCCCTCGGCTTGATATTTTTCGACCCTCAGAATAACCCAACGGGCCATTCATTTCCAGTTCGCAGTGGTAGACAAACAGCGCCTGGCACTGTTTGTCTACACCCCGGGGGGTTTGGAGGGAGAGATGCGGGAAAGAATCAGAGAGCGCGGAAAGAAGGCGCGCGGTAAGATGCGGCGATGCTTGCCGTGGAGATCTCCGAGGGACCTTGCCGTCACCGTCCGGATGGATGGCCGTAAGCAACTCCAAACCCCCGCCGCCGAGCTGGAAGTAATTACCAGATTAATCCCGCCGGTTAACAAAAGGGGTTCGTACTCGAACCCAGGGGGGAAATGTCTTTGCGGGCGGAAGGTCCACCCGCAATCTCTGCAGGGGCGAGTTGCACGAGGGGGGCGGGAGCCACCTTCGTGAGAGCGAGGTCTTCCGAGCGAGTCTGACCCTTTTGCTAGTCTGCTAGCTCTTGACCAGGCTCTTGGCCATAACCTTTTCCAGCTTGGAGATGGCGCTGATGGCCAAGGCGCGCACCGACTCGCTGTGGCCTGCCGGCTGCGGACGCCGCAACGGGCCTTTCTTGGTCGTCTCGCGCCCAAGCGAAGGCTGCGGCGCGAGGGGATTGCGGGTGTCGGGGTCGTACTCGAGCCCCCCTTTGACCGCGCTCGCCCATTCCATGCGCAGCACGTCGCCCAGCCAGATGGGGGTGTACTGGTTGCGGCAGGGTTTGCCGGAGATGAACCAGAGGGTGCAGCGCTTCGGCTCCATGAGCATGGAGTAGAGGGTGTTCGCCGTCTGCATCTCCACCAAGGCATCGTTGATCTCGAACCGCCGCAGGTGCCGGAAGAAGTTGAAAGGGTGGCAGCAGATGGTGGCGTCATCCAGCTTCTCCTCGTACCAGGCGCGGCTGATGCCCCAGTCGCGCGCCAGTCCCGTGTAGTCCAGTCCATGGTCCGAATTTATGGCTTTGACTACGGCTGGACTGATGCGCCCGTGGCAGCGCTCCAGCAACTCGTACATGCGGTCCAGCCGCATGTAGGATCCGGTGATGGCCGGCTCGATGCGGGGGTCGGCTCCTCCCGAGAGCGAGCGGTCCAGGAACTGGTGATGGTTGGCGGAGGCCAGGATTCCGTTGCGTTCCGCGGCCTTCTGCACGGCCACGTAGTTATGGGAACATTCCAGGACGGCCGCGTCTCCCTGGACGTCCGCGAAGATATTGTTGCTGTTGAGGATGATGGCGACGGCCAGGCCCGGCACCACCTCGCGGGGGTTGTCCTTCCAGACGCTCACCGCGCCGTCCACCGTGGAGTGATTCTCCATGGCCAGGTTGTTCAGCTCGAAGAAGGTCAGCCCCTCGCCGCCGTCCATGGCTCCCACCGAGTTCACGCAGCTCACGAGCCCGTCGCCGTTCATGATGCCTATGCTGAAGAGTGGGGGGAATCCCAGGCAGAGGTAGGGCTTGCATCCCTTGATGTCGCGCACGTAGAGCGGCGTCTTCCCCATGAGGAGCCGGAAGGCGGGGGAAAGGTCGAAATTCCAGGAGGCATAGACCTGGTCGTCCAAGGTCGCGGGCGGGACCGCGGCGAAGTTCGTGCAGGCCGCTTTGAAGTGTGAGGCGAAGGAGAGCGAGCCGAGAAGGACATCGTCGCGTTCTTCTCCT
>JAHEXQ010000087.1:6429-10833 GCA_023252035.1 Actinomycetes bacterium | reverse complement strand
CCGGGCACTGGTGGCGCACCTGCGTGACCATGAAGGTATCCTGGAGCGCGTGGAGATAGCGGGACCGGGCTTCATCAACTTCACCCTGAGCGGCGACTGCATCCGCGAGGAACTCCTACGGCTGGCCGAAGCGGGAGACGACTACGGGCGCTGGGATCTGGGCGAGGGGCGCAAGGTGATGCTGGAGTTCGTCTCCGCCAATCCGTTGGGGCCGCTGCATATCGGCCACGGGCGGTGGGCAGCCCTGGGCGACGTCCTGGCGAACCTTCTCAGCTTCACCGGCCATGCCGTGAGCCGCGAGTTCTACGTCAACGATTACGGCCGGCAGATGGAGCTTTTCACGCGTTCCGTCGAGGCCGCCTACCTGGAGATGGTGGGGGAGCCGTCCACCTTTCCCGAAGATGGTTACCGGGGGGCCTACATCTACGACATCGCCCGGGGGTTGTTTGAGAGCTGCGGGGACAGTTACCGCGAAGCGGACCCGGAGGAGCGGCGCAACCTCTTAGGCGAGCTGGCGTACAGGCAGGTGCTGGCCCATCTCAAACAAACGCTTGAGGCCTCCGGGGTTCACTTCGATACCTGGTTCAGCGAGAGGCAACTCCACGAATCCGGAGAGGTGAAAAGGGTCATAGCCTTTCTACAGGAGGCCGGTCTGGCCTACGAGAGCGAGGGCGCCTTATGGATGGCCACCTCGCGCTTCGGTGACGACAAGGACCGCGTGCTCATCCGCGGCAACGAATCGCCCACCTACTTCGCTGCGGACATCGCTTATCACCACAACAAGCTGGAGCGCGGTTTCGAGCACCTCATCGACATCTGGGGCGCCGACCACCACGGGTATGTCAAACGGATGATCGCGGCTATGGAGGCCCTCGGGAGCCCCGGGCGGCTGGAGATCATCATCGGCCAGATGGTCAACCTGAAGAGCGGAGGTCAGCCCGTGCGCATGTCCAAGCGCTCGGGCGAGATGGTCACCTTCGAGGAGTTATTGGAGGACGTGGGCGTGGATGCCGCCCGCTTCTTCTTCCTCATGCGCGGCCAGGACTCCGCCGTGGACTTCGATATCGAGCTGGCGAAAGAACAGAGCCAGAGCAACCCCGTCTACTATGTCCAGTACGCTCATGCTCGCATCTCCAGCATCCTGCGCTACGCACGCGAGCAGGGAGTACCCATCGACGAAACCCTGCCCGAGCGGTCCAGCCTCGAGCTTCTGGAGGAGGAGGAGGAGATGGACCTGGCGCGCAAGCTCTTTGAGTTCGAGGAGCTCGTGCGCGATGCAGCGGTGGACCGGGCGCCGCACCGCCTGACGCATTACGCCCACGAGATGGCGGCTTCCTTCCATTTCTTTTATACCAAGCACCGGGTGATAACCGATGACGCGGCCCTCACGCGTGCCCGACTGTTCCTGGTGCTCTGCTCGCGGCAGGTGCTGCGTAACTGCCTGAAACTTCTGGGCATCAATGCTCCGGAGAACATGTAGCCCGGCAACCAAACCGCTCCGGAATCAGGCTAATTTGCCCTGCAGCCAGTCGAGGGCTCCGGCGATGGCCTCCGGCACCAGCCTCAGCTTATGCCCTTCTCCGGGAAGTACCCGCAGCTCCTTGGGCTCGCCCGCCGCCTCGAAAAGCCGGTGCGCGGCGTGCACGGGTACTACGTCGTCCAGCTCGCCGTGCACGATCAGCAGGGGTGTGGGGACGACCCCGGCAACGTGGCGCACTGGGCTCAACGCCTTTACCTCGCGGTGGAACTGATCGGCATCGGGCGGAAACCCAGGGTCGCGGATGAGACCGATACGCTTCCAGTAAGCGAGGATCTCCGCCAGGTTCTCCCGTGGTATCAGCTCGCTCAGGTCGGCGGGGGAGGCCATGCTGGCGAGAGCCTGGAAGTGATGATGCCGCGCGGCGCAATCGATGCTGACCGCAGCCCCTCCACTGAAGGCCAGGATGGCCAGCCTGCCCGCATCGATGTCCTGAAGGGGTTCGAATCCATGCAGCAGGGCATCCGCCACCGTTTCCAGGTCCCGCAGCCAGCCGCCGAAGGAAAAATCCCCGTCGGAATCCCCCGTTCCCCGGAGGTTGAAATGGACGCAGGCTATTCCCCGGCTGGAGATCTCCTCCATGAGTGCCGGGTACCCGGGATCCCCTGCATCCGGCGCCTGGCCGGAAGGTATGCCGTGGCAGAGCAGTATGCAAGGGAAGGGCGCGTGGCCGCTTGCGGGCTCCCGCAGCCATCCCCGCAACCGGTAGGCATCGCTCGCAATCGTGAACCCTTCCATAACGGCTCTATTCTATCGCAACCTCCGGCAAACGCAGCAAAAGGGTCAGTCGCCCGTGCCACGTTAGGGGCACCAGCAGAGTATAAGAATAGGTTCTCAGCGCACAAGCGTGATGAACCACAATATGTGCCATGCTGAATGCTGTTCTCGCCGCAGGCCCCTTTTGCTGCATATTTCTCGCGGGGCTTGTGCGGGCCCTGCGGCGGAAACAATAGACGCGATGGATTCCATACGATACTGGAGGTGGCGGAACTCCGCTCAGCAAGTGAAGCAGCGAAGGCTTCGGCCTCTCCGGTCACCCCGTGAAGTAGGGGCGGTATGTTTCCGGCATAGGCATGAGCCGGAAGGTCGCCTGGGCCTGGGCGATCAATGTCCCCTGCAGGTCGAAGCACTTCAGGTCCATAGCCTTGTCGGCCTTGCCTTCCCGCGCTACGTCATCGCGCAAAGTCCGTGCCTCCTCCGCGGAAACGCGCGCGACGCAGCGTAATTCGCCCCTGGGTGGATGGCCGAAGCGCACGTTGAAGACCGTGTTCAGGGCGATCAGCTCGCCCGGCTCCGTATGCCGGAAAAGAGCCATGCCACCGGCCGTCTCCATCAACCCGCAGATGGCGCCCGCATGTACCAGCCCGAAGGCGTTGAGGTTCTCGGGCACATCCTCCAGTATTCCGGTTACTCCCTCCGCCGTGGGCTCCATACGCATGCCGCTCCGCTTGGCGAAGGGGCATCCTGCCAGGGTCTTAAGAACGAACTCGCTATTCAAGGGTCTCACCTCCGACTTCGCCGCCTTTCGGCCACGTCCCGTTCAACTGTATATACCCGATAGTATACATGCCGTTGATATAGGCTCCCAGGATGCCGTCCACGACGAGCAGTAGCGGGTAGCCCAATACCGCGGCCAAAATGGCCGTAATCAGGGCCGGCCCCGAACCCGCTTGCCGCCTCACCGGCTCGATCACGCAGTAGTAGAGCGGAAGACCGAGCGCGAGTGCCAGTGCGCTCACCGCGCCTGCATAAACGACCAGGTAAGTAAGGGCCAGCTTGACGCAGTCCCCCGGGTGCGACGCCATGAGCCTGGTGGCTCTTGCCAGCGAGCGCCAGGTTCCCGCAGACTCCAGCGTTATGGCCCGTAGCGAGAAGTGTTGGACCGTCACCAACAGCGCGTAAGAGAGGAGCAAGGCCAGTGCGGCCAGAGGCGCTGTCACATAAATGGTCCAGTCCAGGCCCGCGCTTCCCCAGGAGGAGAGAACCAGCGTCGCAGCACCGTAGCCTACGGCCGCGTACCCGACCAGGGCTACGGCGTAGATGGCCAGGAAGCTCCAGAAAAAGGCGGTGCCATCCCGGAAGGCCTGCCGCATGACTATCTTCTTCTCCCCCTGGGTTTCCACTCCATAGACCGCCAGGATGAGCGCGGCGCGCGACACCAGCGATACGAAGATGAAGAGCATCAGCAAGACCAGCGCGGCGGTAGCGAGGGTGACCACCAGAGCCGGCCTGGCCAGCAGCAGGTCCTGGCCTTCGCGCAGCAAGTCCGATAGGTTCAGGATGCCCGACCTGCCGGGGGAATAGCGCAGGTTGCCGGCGCCTACCCCTCCTACAAGAGAGGCGAGTATCCCCAGTATCGAGAGGGAGCGATAGCGGCGCATGAGCGCCAGGCTGCGTCTTAACAGGTAACGGTAATCCATCGCGGGCTCCTTACGGCTGGCCTTCGCCGCTTCAGACCGCGCGCGCCATCGCCGTCACCGAACTGCCGATGGGCATGCGCACGCGCCCCCCGAACCGCGCCTCCACCCCCAATAACCTGGCCAGAAGCGAATTAAGCACTCCGGGGAGCGGTCTTAAGTCTGATCTGGCTTCCTGCTCCTTACGCTTGAGGCTTCGCTTGCCCTTAAACCTCGCCGCGACCACGGCGGGGAAGAGGATCGAGTTGGTATAGGTCACCCATAGCGGCTCCAGGCCTGCCTCTCGCAGCTTCCACATGACCTCCTGGCGGCGATAGCGCCGACAGGTGTGCACGGCGACGTCGTGTTCGGAGTATATGGAAGGGAAGGCGGGCAGGTTCAGAAGCAGGCAGCCTCCCGGCCGCAACACCCTGCGGAATTCCCGCAGGGGCACAAGGTCGTCGGAGATGG
>JAHEXQ010000087.1:0-6419 GCA_023252035.1 Actinomycetes bacterium | reverse complement strand
CGTCCAGGGATGACACGAAATCGAAGCTCGTATTCGGGAACGGAAGTTCCATGACTGACGCTTCAACCAGATCCCGGAAACCCCTTAAGCGGCAGAACCGCAGCGCCTCGGAGTTGAAGTCGAGCCCCGCAAGCCTATCCGGCTGATAGCGCTCCTGCAGGAAGGCCATGAAAGCACCGGTCCCGCAGCCGGCGTCGAGGACCCTGCCTCTTACTTCGCCCGGGCAGAATCTATCCAGTAGTTCAGCGTATATGCGCCGGAACCCCGTGTACCACCAGAAATCGTCCTCGGCTTCGCGCATAGTGCGGTATTCCTCAGGATTCATGGCGGCCCCCTGCGATGGCGGTGCGGTTTCTCTCAGGATTCAAGGCCTGGTCCTTTGAAGAAAGCGCGGATCTCCGCCGCCACTTTGCGGGCGTGCCCCTCCGGCATCCCCGGATACATGGGCAGCGAGAGCACGCTGTTCGCGGCCGCCTCTGCCCTTGGCAGGCTGCCTTTCTTGTATCCGAGGAAAGCCATAGCGGGCTGCAGGTGCACGGGAACGGGATAGTGGACATGGGTTTCGATGTCTTTGCGCTTCAGCCAGGCGGCCAGCTCGTTCCGGCGCGGTGTCGCTATGACAAACAGGTGGAAGACATGGCCCCTGGGAGAGCGACTGGCCGGCAATTTCAGCGGCAGTCCTTCCAGTTCCTCGAGATAGATGGCTGCGATCTTCTTGCGATCCGCGTTCCACTTCTCCAGTCGCCGCAGTTTGACCCGGAGTATTGCGGCTTGAAGTTCGTCCAGGCGGCTGTTCCTACCGATCTGCGCGAAGGTATCCCGTCCGTTCCTCCCATAATCCCTGAGCATACGCAAGCGCTCCGCGAGATAAGGGTCTGCTGTGGCCACCAGCCCGGCGTCTCCGCAGGCGCCCAGGTTTTTGGTAGGGTAGAAGCTGAAACAGCCGGCAGCACCGAAAGTGCCGACCATGCGTTTGCCGAAACGCACTCCATGCGCCTGGCAGGCATCCTCAACGAGAGGAATCCCTAGCGCGCAGGCAGTCTCACATAGTTTGCGTATCGACAGGGCCTGACCGTAGATGTGCACGGGGACGAGGGCCCGCGTGCGCAGCGAGATCGCCTGGGCCGCTTCGGCTGCGTCCATCCCATAGCCGCCCTCCTCGATATCGGCGAAGACGGGCCGCGCGCCCGCCAGAACTATAGCCATGGTGGTGGGAGCGGCCGTGAAGGGCGTCGTTATCACCTCGTCACCCTCACCCACGCCTAGCGCTTTAAGGGTCAAGAGGATGGCATCCGTGCCCGAAGCGACCCCTATGGTCTGACCGTGGCCCAGGAAAGCCGCGAACTCCTTCTCGAACTCCTCGACCTCCGGGCCCAGGATAAAGCGGTTTCTCTCGAGAACGTTCTGGATGGCCCCCTCTATCTCGGTTCTGAGGTCGGCGAATTGGCCTGAGAGGTCCTGAAAGGGTATCATCCGATGTCTAGCCTATTCTTACTCGCCCGCCGCGCACAGCATGGAAATGCAACAAAATCTACTCCGCTACTTATCACCGACACGACGGCGCTACCGGGCACTGCGCCAAAGCTCGCGTCACCCGTCGCCGGCGGTGTTATGCGCTGATATGTCCCCCACGGTCTCTCACTTTAACCTTTCGGCAAAGAACGCCTCTTTTGCTTCGAGTTTCCACCACTGGGTTGTCAACTCCGAGGACATTTTGACGAGGTGCCTGGGCCGGAAGAACTGAGAGCTTCCGCTTTTTCTTTCATAATGATGCACTGGCACTTCCGCAAATGTAAAGCCCCGGGACTGCAGCTTCTTTACCATCTCCAGGCAGATGGTCCCGCCTTCCGACTCCAGGGACAGCCCCTGCACCGCCTCCGTCCGCATAAGGCGGAAGTCACAATCGATATCCCGTATCTTGATTCCGAAGAACCACCGGGCCAGTCCGTTATAGGCGCCTCCCAGCGCTTTGCGGTAGATCGGATCCGTGCGTCGCAGCTTGTAGCCGTTCACGATATCTGCTTCCAGTCGCTTTTCGAACAGAAGCTTGAGCTCTTGCACGTCGTACTGGCCGTCTCCATCCGTGTAGAAGACCAGACCTTTGCGTGCGGCGGCGAAGCCGCTCTTGAGCGCCCCCCCATAACCCCGGTTCACGGGGTGATGCAGCACGTTCACATGGGGGTCTTCTTCCGCCAGCCTATCAGCAATGACCGCGGTACCGTCGCTGCTGCCGTCGTCGATCACCCATACCTCGTAGTCATCGCTCAACTCCGAGAGAACCTGAACGGTGGAGTTCACTATCTTCTCGATGCTTCCCTCGTCGTTATAGGCCGGGAAGAAGGCGGAGATCCCCTTCTCGGCCGGATCGGGCTTCGCCTCTTCATCCACCCTTTCCGGCTGGTCCTGGTCGGGTTCCACCCCACCCCGCTTGTTGCGCCGCCGGCGATAAACAACGAGGGCCGTCAGCACTCCGATGAGCACGCCGAGTGTGGCAAGCGCGCCCCACATGAGCCCCTGCGGCTTGTAGCCGAGCACGAATTGGTGTTTTCCCTTAGGCATGTAGAGAGCGGTGAGCGCTCCCCACGCCGGGTAGATATCGACGGGTTGGCCATCCAGCGTAGCCGTCCAGCCAGGGAAATAGGCCTGGCTGGTAACGAGGATGCAATTCTCCGAGGCCTCCGCCTCCACCACTATCTGTCCCGACTTCTCCTCGCTCAGCTGGACCTGGCCGTCCACTTGGCGATCCTGCGGCCACCCGGCAACCGTGCCCTCCACCACCGGGTCGAGGGTTCCCGACTCCAGGGATACGGTGCGCCACGGGTCGAGCCCCTCCTTGAAGAGCTTGTCCGTGGACGAGTTGGCGTCCTGCGCCATTACCGCATTGCCCACCAGGAAGGCCCGGGGCATCTCGCCCGGATTCCGATAGACCAGCGCGCCGGTCTCCATATGGGTTACCGGCCCGATCTCCACCGGACGGAAGCTCCATCCCAGCAAGTTCATGCCTGTGACCGTGAAGGTCGCGCCGTCCAGCCCGGATGCCAGAACCATGCTGATCCCGTCCACTTCTATCGAATCGCCCAGGTCGACCGTCCCCAGGAAGGTCTGTATCTCGGTGGAAGAGCCCTGCCGGTAGTAGGTCACGGGCGGAGCGCTACCGCGATCCAACTGGCCATGCGATGCGAGCGCCTGGTACTCCATCTGGTCGGTCTGTTCGCCTGCTACTATGGGATAGGGCCCCTTCTGCTCCCCGGCAGCCTGCACATAAAGATCGGCTACGAGCGTCCCCGCCGCCAGCGGTCGCCCGCCCTTGGTGCCGGACAGCATCTCCAGCCGGCGTGCCGTAAACCCGCCTACGTTCCAGTCCACGCGCTGGCCGGGCGCGGTAAGGGTGATAGGGCGCGAGGTGTCGAACTGGCGTTCTCCTACGCGGGCCAACGTGGATATGAAGTACCGCACATTAAGCAGGTTCATCGCCGTTTGGTTGAAGGTCTGGTTCATGAGGTCCTGGAAGCGATTGTAGCGCGCGGGCGCCAGCGAGGAATACCCCCGGGCGTCCTCGAGGCCATAGGCCAACAGTTCATTCGGCTGGTAGTTATAGGCCTCCATCTTGAGGGCGGGGTCTTTGGCCAGAGCAACCCGGTATTGCCCTTCGTCCTCCTGAATGCTCCGGATCAGCGCCGGGGCGTTCTGCACGCTCGACGCCGACACGAGCGGGTTCACATCGTAGCCCGTGAAGAATATCTCGAAGATCATAAACCCTAGCACGAGAGCCACGAAGAGCTGGCGGCTGAAGAATCCCTTGCGCCACATCCACAGCAGCCCCAGGACTACGGCTATAAAGATCAGGGGCCCATAAATGGCGCTGTTGGAGAAGTCGATTGATGATTTGATGATGTTGTAATAATAAGTCCAACCGCGGGCGTGGGTCTCCGACTTGAACAACAGCTTCGAAATGCCCTCGGCGAGCGATTCGAATCCCAAGACGTTGTAGGTCATCAGGACTTTTATGAGAGCCAGGCCCGCGACGACCATCCCGGCTACCCAGGCCAGGCCGCGCGTAAGCCTCTTCATGTTCAACTGGCCGAAATCGCGCCGCGCCAGCAGGCGGTCGAGGCCAGCAGCCGCGAGGATGACCAGCGCGAAATCCACGATCATGACGAAACGCGAAGGGTCCTTGAGCACGTTATAGCCGGGCAGCTTGTGGACGAAAGTGTACAGCAAGCCCATCTCGCCGAAACTTATCACCAACGCCGTGAGCCCCGCCCAGAAGTAGAACTTGGTGTGCCAGGAGCGCTTCTTGAAAAGCGCTGCGGGAGCCAGCGCCAGTGGCAAGATTCCGACGTATGCGTATAGCTCTACGAAGTTCCAGGGGCCCCAGTAGTAGGTCTTCGGGCCCCCAAAGAACCGGGGGAAGATAAAGCTGATGAGGTTGGTGGGCGGGAAGTTGAAGAGGTTCGAGGAGACCACGGACAGTCCACCGTCGCGAACCGAGGCGTTCACCAGGTAATAGGAGGGCAGGTTCTGGATGGCTCCCAAACCGAAGCCCACTCCGCCCAGGGTCACCAGCATCCCCGCCGCCCGCAAGAGCCCGCGTCTCGACCAACGATCCCGCCTGGGATAGAAGAGCACATAGAAGATGGCTATGGTTCCGACGAAGAGCGGTATCATGAGGAACCCGGCCAGGAACTGGATTCCCAGGACCAGGCCCGCCCACAGAAAATAGGCATAGGAGTCCTTCTGCAGGCCCCTTTCTACCAGATAAAGGATTAAAGGGAACCAGGCGAGCGATGTCAAGACATTCATGTGCCCCAGGTGGGCGATGCTGAATCCACCGAAAGTGAACGCCAGAGCCGCGAAGGTAGAAGCCACCTTGGAAAGCTTGATGGCGCGCCCGTACATGTAGGTGAAGAGTGCCATGGCCAAGTAGTGTAGGAAGATGGAGTAATTGAAGGCGGCCAGGGTCGGCAGGTAATAGCCGATAAAATTGGGCAGGTAGAAGATGCCGGACTCGCTGTCGGCGAACAGCGGGAAGCCGGAAAACAGATACCTGCACCAGAAGGGAGATTGTCCCGCTCGCAGCGCCGACCCGAAGAAGACCCGGCTCGGATAGTAATAGATGCGATTGTCTCCGAAGAAATAGACGCGGGACAGAAGGAGCGTCTGCCAGAAGAATATAATAGTGACGAGCGCCACCAGAAGCGGCGCCCGGTTCTCCCGTATGAAGCGCTTCAGCCGCTCCCAGCGGCTTTCGTTTATCTCATCCATATCCGCAACAAGGCCATTTCTGCTCCGGCTATTCGCGGCTTGACGCCTGGCTGCCCGCCTCACCTTACGCACCTTACGGCGCAATTTAGACATTATACAATACTCGCCCTCTCGGACTTTTGGCACCAGGGGGGCATCTAAGCTATGGAGGGGCTCTTCTTAAAAGAGGAGCCCGTGTTCCCCGGCCGCATCCTGTTCCGAGGCTGCAGGCCGCGGAACGTACAGAGGCCGGCGGAAGAGGTTCTTGATATCTGTCCACCCGGACTCTATCTCACCGCGCTCCACAAGCTCAAGGAAGCCGTTAACCTTTGCATCCAGATTATCCAGGTGGTGGAGGATGAGGGCTTCTACGGTCTTGGGGCGCTTGGGCGCCCCCCACTCCAACTCGCCGTGGTGGCTGAGGATGGCGTGGCGAAGCTCCAACTCCAGCTCGCGGGGGAAACCCGGTATGCCGGCGATGCCCTCGCGCAGAATCTCGTCGGCAATGAGCATGTGCCCGAGGAAGCGGCCTTCATCGGTGTAGTCGATGGTGCGTCCGCACTCCAGCTCCTCCACCTTTCCCAGATCGTGCAGCATCGCCGCGGCCAGCAAAAGGTCGCGGTCCACCTCAGGGTAGAGGCTGCTCACCAGGTCCGCCAGGTGGCAGACGTTCTCCGTGTGTTGGAGAAGCCCGCCTATGTAAGCGTGATGAAAATACTTTGCGGCCGGAACCCTCCGGAACTTCGCGGCCAGTGCGGAGTCTCCGAAGACATCCTGGAGAAGCTCCCGGAGAAACGGGTTCTGCAAACTCGCAGCGGTGTCGGCGAGCCGCTGCTCCAGCGCGTCCAGGTCGCCCTCAAAACAACGGAGAAAGTCGGCCGGCTCCACCTCCTCTTCGGGCAGCGCCCTTATCTCCTGCACCTCCATCTGCAATTTCTCCCGGAAGCGGGTGACGCTTCCGGTTATCTCCACGAAATCCTTTTCGACGAAGACATCCCGAAAGCGCTCCACCCGGTCCCAGACCTTGGCCTCGATGGAGCCAGTGCGGTCCGTGAGTTCGAGGGCCAGGAAGAGGTCTCCTCTCTTTGTCCTCCGCAGCTCCTTGCGCGTGGCCAGAAAAACACTGGTTACGCTATCCCCACATCTCAGGTCTTTCACCAGTATCTTCGTCAAAT
>JAHEXQ010000086.1 GCA_023252035.1 Actinomycetes bacterium | reverse complement strand
GGGGTGCGACGGAATTAACGGGGCAAGGCGGTCATATGCGCGGTGAGCTGACATTAAGGGCCAAGATAGTCCTGGGGAGCATAGCCCTCAGTGCGGTCTTCGGAGGTATATTGTTCGGGGTTTTGATCGCCCTGACCGACCTGGCCGGGAATGACCTGGTCGTGGTGGTCGGCCTATGGGTGGTGGCATTGGTGATAACAGGAGCGGTGATGGCGCTCTTCAGCTCGCGTCTAATGACCCATGATCTCTTGCCGGTACTGGACTTCGCCGAAGGGGTGGCCCAGGGAGACATCTCTCGCCATCTGGTGGTGAGCGATAGGGAGTTGCTGGGCGCTCTGGCTGACGCGCAGAACCGCATGGTGAGCGGGCTGAAGTCTCTCGTGGGCGGGATAAGGGAGACCTCGGTACACGTAGGAGCGATTATCGAGGAACTGGCCGCGTCCTCGCAGCAAGTGAACGCCGCCACGCAAGAATTCTCGGCCACCATCCAGCAGGTGTCGCGGGGAGCCCAGAAACAGGCGAGAACCGTCGAGGAGACAGTGCAAGTCATAAACGAGATCGCCGACATGGCGGTGGAGGTGGCGGAGCGCTCGCGCGAAGCGGTGGATACATCCCTGCGAGCCAACCAGATAGCGCAACAGGGCGGTCAGTCTGCGGAACTCACCGCCTCCAAGATGTTGCAACTGCAGGAGGCCGTAGAGGAGGCCATGGACATCATCCGGAACCTAGGAGAGCGGTCCATGCAGATCGGCCTCATTGTGGACGTGATAACCAATATAGCCAACCAGACCAATATGCTGGCTCTGAACGCCGCCATCGAGGCTTCGCGGGCGGGTGAGCACGGGAGGGGCTTTGCCGTAGTGGCGGAAGAGGTCCGGGGCCTGGCGGAGGGGTCTAAGAAGGCCGCTGACCAGATCGCGAAGATGGTCAGGGACACCGAGAACGAGACGAATAAGGTCGTGCGCGTGATGGAGTCCAGCCAGGAGACGGTGGTGGGAAGCATCCAGGTTATCACCGAGACCGTGAATTCCCTGCGCGACGTGGCGGAGGTCGTTAACGAGATGGCAGGGGTTGTGGACAGCATCTCCATGGCGGCGGAGCGTCAGAAGCAGGAGGCCACGCGCGTGGCTAAGACCAGTGAGGGAATCGCAGGCATAGCCGAGGAGACCGCATCGAGCACGGAGGAAGCTTCCGCCACGGCCGAGGAGCAGACTGCCTCCATGGAAGAGATGACGTCCTCCATCGAGGAACTCGCGGAAGTCTCCGACAAACTGCGGGAAGCCGTGGCTGAATTCCAGCTCTGACCCAATCCCGAAACGGATTCACCTCCGGTAGCGTAAATTCGGGACATGATCTCTGGAAAGAGTAGGGGCGAGCGCGTTACCACTGTCTATCTCCATGCCCTGGGGTGTCCCAAGAACGAATGGGATTCCGACCTGCTGCTATACGGCCTGGTAAATCATGGATTCATCTCCCGCAAGGCGGAGGAGGAGGTCATCGTCGTGAATACCTGCGCCTTCATAGAACAAGCCCGGCGCGAATCGGTGCAGGAGATACTGCGTATGGCCGAGTTAAAGCAGGCCGGAGCATGTCGGCTGCTGGCGGTGACCGGCTGTCCGGCCGAGCGCTACCGGGATGCGCTTGCGTCCTTGCTCCCCGAGGTCGACGCCTTCGTGCCGCTATCGGGCGCTCAACCCCTCAGCGTGGTGCTGACGCGGTTGCTGGCAACGGAAGTCGAAGATGAAAATACACAGGGCCGTCGCAACGAAGGGGTTGCGCATCCCTGGGAACGGGCATGGCCTATCTGAAGATATCCGAGGGCTGTGATCGCTTCTGCTCGTTCTGCGCCATTCCCGGCATGCGGGGCCCGCTCGTGTCCTGTCCTATGCCCGAGATCCTGGAGAAGGGTGACTGGCTCAAGCGCCGGGGTGCCCGGGAACTGGTGCGGGTGGCGCAGGACACTGCATCCTAGGGGAGATATATCTACGGGAAACCAGGCCTGCCGGCTCTTCTGCGCGAGCTGTGCGACGGGTCCGAGAGATTTCGTCTGCGCCTGCTCTATCTGCAGCCGGAGATTATGGACGATGTTCTGCTCGCAGCCATGGCCACGCCGCGGGTCTCCCTGCATCTGGACCTGTCCCCATAGCACGTCTCCGGAGATATCCTCAAGGCCATGGGCGCCGCGGCTCGGCGGAGCGTTTCCGCCGAGCTGCTCGGGTGCGTTGGAGAAGCGCTGCCGGGCGTGGCCTTGCGCTGTATTATGCCAGCGAGATTCCCCGGAGAGACCCGCAGGGAATTCGCTGAACCGCTGGATTTTATGGGCGAACTGCGTTTTGACTGGCTAGGGGTTTTTGGATATTCTCGAGAGGAAGGAACCCGGGCCTATGCCCTGGGCCGCGGTGCGAGCTAAAAGACCGTAGAAGCGCGCTCTGGCAAGGTCATGCAAGTCCAGAGCGAGATCATGCTGGACCGCGCCGCGGAACAAGTGGGACGCAGGACGAAAGTGCCGGTGGAGTGTCGCAGCGATACCCTGACGGGCACATGGAGGGAAAGGCCGGCAGGCACGTTCCGGATATCGACGGGCTGGTTTTCGTACGCGGCGAGTCTGAGACGGGCCGTTTCTACGAGGTGGAGATCACGGGAACAGAAGGGATCGACGACGTTGGCCGAATTGCCGGATAAGGCGGAAGGAGCTTTGAAGTTGGGGGCGGCGTCCCCCAACTGGAACCTGCCCAATGCGCTCTCCATCATCCGCATTCTGCTTACCCCCCCGGCAATCGTGCTCCTGGTGAGGGATACGGTCTCCACCAACATCGCGGCGGCGCTGGTCATGGCGGCCTGCGGGCTGACCGATATGATGGACGGCCGCATAGCGAGAGGGCGCGGCATCGTGACCCGGGTGGGCGTGTTCCTGGATCCTCTGGCGGATAAGGTCTACATCGGAGGAGCCCTGATAACCCTGGCGGCCATGGGGAGGATTTCCCCCTGGGTTCCTGCGCTGATACTCTTCCGGGAGCTCGGCATCACCCTCTTCCGCGTCTATGCGGAATCGCACGGGGTGTCCGTGCCGGCCAGCATCCTCGGCAAGCTGAAGGCGAATGTCCAGTTGCTGGCCATCCTGTTCTCCATACTTGATTACCATATAGGATCCAGCCTGATTCTTCCGCAACTCCTCATGTGGGTGGCAGTCGCCGTAACCCTGATATCCGGAGCCGATTACCTACTGAAGTCGAGGAAGATACTGGCGCAGTCCCCCCACGGTGAAAACTCGTGAAGATGAATTGCGCCGTAATAACCGTCGGTGACGAACTCCTCAGCGGGCGCATAACCGATGTTAATTCCCCCTATATAACGCGTGAGCTTGAAGCCATGGGGCTGGATACTGCCTTTCATATCTCAGTGGGCGATGATCCAGAGAACATTCAAGCGGTGCTGCGCTTTGCCCTGGAGCAGTGCCGCGCTGTGATCATCACAGGCGGTCTGGGGCCCACGCAGGATGACCTGACGAGAGAGGCGGTAGCGGAAGGGTTGGGCCTGAAGCTGATCTTTCGCGAGAAGATCGCGGATCTCATCCGGCAGCGCTTTCAATGGATGAACCGCGAGATGGCGGAGAGTAACCTCAAGCAAGCCTACATCGTGGAGGGCGCAGGCACCATAGACCCGGTGATGGGAACGGCGCCGGGGCTGATATTGAAACTCCCGGCCGGAAAGCTTGTGGCGATGCTCCCGGGAGTGCCCGCGGAGATGCGGGAGATGCTAGGGAGAGGTGTGCTTCCGGCCCTACACGATATGGGTGACCGCGGACCCGTACGCCTGCGGAAGAGTTTCAAGATCCTGGGAAGCACCGAGTCTGAAGTGGCCGAGAGGGTGGAGAAATCGCTCTCGGGTATGGGGGGGCTGAAACTGGCCTACCTGGCCTCCTTAAGCGGCATCGAGGTGCGTGTTACGGCGGTGGCCGAGGACGAGATAGAGGCGCAAGCCCGGCTGGCCGCGGCGGAGCGCAGGATAAGGGATGAACTTAAGATGATGGTCGCGGCCTCTGACAGCCAGGGCATAGAAGATGTAGTCGGAGAGCTGCTCCGTCAACGGGGAATGACGCTGGCGCTGGCGGAGTCATGTACCGGCGGCCTCGTAGGCGAGATGGTGACGCGGGTGCCTGGTAGCTCGGATTATTTTGTGGGCAGCGTAGTCTCTTATAGCAATCGGGCAAAACAAGAACTGCTCGGAGTCAGCGAGGAGATACTCGCCACTGCAGGGGCGGTATCCTCCGAGGCGGCGGACGCCATGGCGCGGGGGGCTCGCCGCGCCTTCGGCTCGGACCTCGCCATCTCCATCACGGGCATCGCTGGGCCGGGTGGAGGGACGCCGGACAAGCCGGTGGGCACCGTGTTCATAGGACTGGCGGCCGAAGGCGTAGGGGCTGTGCGCAAATTGATGCTTCCGCTGGGACGGGAAGCCGTACGCTCCATATCTGCCACGCTGGCACTGGCCCTAATCCGTGTTTATCTGCTGGGCGGCGATTTCGCGCACTTTGGAGAATGAGATGTCCCTCAGGCTTTTTGTGGCGATGGACGTACCGGGCGGACTCAAGGAGGAGATGGGCAGGGCCATGGAGGAGACGGCAGCGGCCGCCGCGGGGCTGAAATGGGTGCGGCCGGAGAACATCCACTTGACCATGAAATTCCTGGGAAACGTGGAGGAGGAGAAGCTGGCGGAGTTCAAGAAAACGCTGCGGGAAACAGCGGACGCACAGGCAGCAATAGAGCTCTCCGTGGGAGGCTATGGCGCCTTCCCGCATCCACGCAGGGCGCGCGTCTTCTGGCTGGGTCTGGAGGGCGGGAGGTCGGAGCTGGCCGGCCTCGCCTGCAAGCTGGATAAGCGCCTGGCCAAACTGGGGTTTCGCGCCGAAAACAGGCCCTTCGCCGCGCATGTTACGCTGGCGAGGCTGCGGCAGCCGCACGACATCACGAAGATACTTGAGGCCTGGGAAGCCAAACACGGCATCAAGGGGACGGCATGGCGAGGTGAGGAGCTGGTGCTCTATCGCAGCATGCTGAATGGGACGGGTCCTTGCTATACGGCCCTGGAGCGGTTTATGTTCAAGGGGTGAGAGCCATAGCGGAAGATGTGGAAGGTCGAAAGGGAGCTGCCGGGACAAGAATGGCGGCCTCTATTCTCAATGCGGATTTTGCCGAGCTGCACAGCGAGATAGCCTGCATCGAGGGGGTAGCGGACGTCCTTCACCTGGACGTCATGGACGGCAACTTCGTGCCTAATCTGACCTTTGGCCCCCTGGTAGCGAGAGCAATACGGGGTATCACGGATATGCCTCTGGACGTTCACCTGATGGTAATGAATCCTGAGCGCTACATCGGCGAGTTCGCAGAGGCGGGAGCCGATTGGATCTCCATCCACGTGGAGGCGGCGTCGCAAGGAGAGAAAGCTTTGCGGGATATCCGGGAGAGGGGCCTCAAAGCGGGCCTCGCTCTGAACCCGGCTACGGGCACGCGGGAGATGCGACGGTTTCTGTCCCTCATCGATTTCGCGGTAGTTATGACCGTCGTACCCGGCTTTGGGGGACAGAGCCTCATCCGGGAGGCACTGGGCAAAGTGCGGCAACTCAAGGACATGGCGGGGGGAGACGGCGGGGAACTCGAGGTGGAAGTGGACGGCGGGGTGAAGGCCTCTAACCTGCCTGAGGTCATGCGGGAGGGCGCGGATATCGTGGTGGTGGGTTCCTCCATCTTCACGGCTCGGGACCGCCGCGCCGCAGCCCTGGAGATAAGGGGCATTATGGACAATAAAGAGGGCATGTTGCTATAATTCGCTTGTGACCAAGGTCTTCGGGGCAGGGTGAAATCCCCGACCGGCGGTTAAAGTCCGCGAGCCGAAAGGTTGAGCCGGTGGAATTCCGGCGCCGACGGTATAGTCCGGAAGGGAGAAGACCGCGAGGAGCTGTCATTATGGTGGCGCCGGGATTCTCCCTTGGCGCCGCCTTTTGTTTGGGGGAAACGATATATGAGTTGGAGTGCGGAAGACGTAAGGATGATGCGGCGAGCGCTGAAGCTGGCGGCCAGAGGCAAGGGGGCGACCAGCCCCAACCCGCCGGTGGGAGCCGTCATAGCTAGAGATGGAGGCGTGGTAGGCGAGGGTTATCACCATCGCGCCGGAGAGGCGCACGCGGAAGTGCTGTCCCTGGAGGCAGCGGCGGGGCACATGCGCGGAGCCACACTCTACGTGACGCTGGAACCTTGCAATCACCGGGGACGCACTGGACCGTGCACTGAGCGCATCATCGCTGGCGGCATCCGGAGAGTGATAGTTGCGCGAAAAGACCCCAACCCAAACGTGGCGGGCAGGGGATTGGAAAGGCTGGGCAAAGCCGGACTCGAGGTGGGGTTGGGCCTTCTAGAGGCGGAGGCGGGCGAGCTGACCGAGGCCTACGAGAAACAAGTGACGACGGGAATCCCTTTGGTCCTCATGAAGGTCGCCTCCACGGCGGATGGGCGAATCGCGACCCGCACGGGAGAATCCAAGTGGATAACCGGGCTGCGAGCGCGGCAACTGGCGCATCAGATGCGCCGGGAGAGCGACGCCATCCTGGTGGGGCGGGGCACGGTGGAGAGGGATGACCCCGCGTTGGACGTGCGTAACGTTCCTTCTCTGGGACACCGGCCTCTGAGGGTGGTGCTGGACTCCCGAGCTGCGCTGGACCTCCGGCATCGGGTCTTCACCGATGGCGGCCCCACCTTGCTGGTGACGACCCGCGCATCGGATGCACGGAGGAGACGCCAGCTTAAGGAGATGGGCCTGGAGGTGCTTCTGGCTCCGCAGCACAAGGGTCACGTAGACCTGCCCTGGCTGATGAAGAAGCTGGGCGAGCGGGGAATGCTCCAGGTGATGGTGGAGGGAGGCGCAGAGGTCTTCACAGAACTGGTGAATACTGGCCTCGCGGACAAGCTGGTCATCTTCATGGCGCCCCGGCTTTTCGGGGAAGGCTCCCTGGCTTGGGTGGAGGACCTGTGGATAGCGAAGCCGGAGGAGGCGCCTGGCTTTGTCTGGAGAAGGGCGAGGAAGGTAGGCGATGACATGATGCTGGTGGGTTACTGGGGGAGGAACTGATGTTCACGGGACTGGTGGAGGAAGTCGGGGAGATCGGCAGTGTCAGCCGCACGGGAGAATCCATCCGTTTCTCCGTCAAAGCGAAGTCGGTCCTGGAGGGCCTCAACATAGGCGATTCGGTGGCGGTGAGCGGCGTATGTCTTACCGTGGTGGAAACGGGGCCGTCGCACTTCTCCATGCAAGCGACCCCGGAGACGCTGTCCCGCACTACGCTGGAGAACCTGGAGAGAGGACGCAAGGTGAACCTGGAGAGGGCACTGACGCTGGCGAAACCGCTGGGCGGGCACCTGGTGCAGGGGCACGTGGATGGGTTGGGCACGATATCGGGCATCCGCAAAGAGGGGAACTCCACGGTGCTCACCATCCGGGCGGGGGCGGAGTTGTTCCTCTCCATGGTGACGAAAGGTTCGGTGGCGGTAGACGGCGTCAGCCTGACTGTGGCCTCCCTGGGCGCCGAGAGCTTCAGCACATCGGTCATTCCGCACACCCTGGAACGAACGAGCCTCAGGGAACGCCGCGTAGGAGACCGGGTAAACCTGGAGGTCGATATCATAGGTAAGTACGTGTACCGTTTCATGGCGGGGGCGTCGGGGAAGGCTGCTCCGGAAGCCTCCCAGGATGAGGAACTGCTGAGAAAGCTCTCCGAGGGCGGTTTCCTATAGTAATCGGTAGGAGGAATGAGAGATGGGTTTTAACACAATCGAAGAAGCTATACGCGAACTGCAGGAAGGGCGCATCATCATAGTGGTGGATGATGAAGACCGAGAGAACGAAGGGGACTTCGTCATGGCCGCGGAGCGGGTTATGCCGGATGCGGTCAACTTCATGGCGCGCCACGGCCGGGGTCTTATTTGCATGCCCTGCGAAGCGGAGCGCCTGCGGCAACTGAGCATCCCCCCCATGGTGTCCGACAACACCTCGGCGCAACAGACCGCCTTCATGGTGTCCATTGGTGCCAAGGGCAAGATCACCACGGGCATCTCCGCGCGGGACCGCGCGGTGACCATCCAGACGGTGCTCGACCCTTCTACCCGCCCGGAGGATATCTGCCGCCCGGGACACGTTTTCCCACTGCGGGCGCATGAGGGCGGCGTGCTGGCGAGAGCCGGACACACCGAAGCCGCCGTGGACCTGGCCAGGCTGGCGGGACTTTTTCCCGCCGGTGTCATCTGCGAGATAATGAACGAGGACGGGACCATGGCGCGGGTTCCGCAACTCGAGAAGATCAAGGAGGAACAAGGGCTCGTGATGATCACCGTGGAGGACCTCATACGCTACCGGCGCCGCAATGAGAAACTGGTGCGTAAGGTGGCGGAGGTGAAGATGCCCACGGCGCTGGGCAACTTCCGCGCCATAGGTTACGAGTCCGTCATCGATAGGAAGTGCCATCTAGCTCTGGTCAAGGGGGAAGTGAGCGGCAAGGAGAACGTCTTAGTGCGCGTCCATTCCGAGTGCCTGACGGGGGATGTCTTTTACTCCGAGCGCTGCGATTGCGGCGAACAGTTGCGCAGGGCGCTGCAGATGATAGAGGAGGAAGGCGAAGGCGTCGTGCTCTATATCCTGGGACACGAGGGGCGCGGCATCGGCCTCATTCAGAAGCTTAAGGCTTATGAACTGCAGGAGCAGGGGATGGACACCATCGACGCCAACCTGGAACTGGGCTTTCCCGCTGATGCCCGCGATTATGGTATCGGGGCACAGATACTCTCCGACCTGGGGCTGACTACCATGCGCCTCATCACCAACAACCCTGCCAAAAGAGTTGGGCTGGAGGGCTACGGACTGAAGGTGGCGGAGAGGGTGCCCATAGTGATCGAGCCGCACAAGAACAATATAGAGTACCTGAAGACCAAGCAGGAGAAGCTACACCACCTGCTGGACTTCTAAAGCCCGGCTCGTAAGGAGGATGTTATGAAGAGCTACGAAGGTAATCTTATAGCGCAGGGACTGAGGTTCGGCATCGTGGTGAGCCGCTTCAATGAATTCATAAGCAACCGGCTGTTGGAGGGCGCACTGGACGCTCTTAAACGGCACGACGCCGATATGGATGTGGTGGATATCGCCTGGGCTCCCGGCTCTTTTGAGCTGCCCCTGGTGGCCCAACGCCTGGCCAAGAGCGGCCAGTATAGCGCAGTGATCTGCCTGGGAGCGGTCATCCGCGGCTCCACACCTCACTTCGATTATATTGCTGCTGAGGTGGCCAAGGGCATCGCCAAGGTAGGTTTGGATTCGGGCGTACCCGTGGTCTTCGGAGTAATCACCGCGGATACCATTGAGCAGGCGGTGGAGAGAGCCGGAGCCAAGCAGGGCAACAAGGGCTGGCAGGCCGCTCTGACGGGCATCGAGATGGCGAATCTGCTGGCCGCTATTTGAGGAATCGGGCCTGGCCTGCTAATTGCGGGGGGCATTTCGGCCGATAGAACCAGTGTGTGGTGAGAGGCGATTTGCAAAATGGAGGGCGCCGTAAATGTCCACACAACCGAAGGGACGTCCGGCAAGCAAGCCACGCCTGGGCGCCGGGACGGCGCTGATGTCGCTTGCGCTTCTCAGGCTCGAGCCGGCACATCTTCATTGCATGCGGGCCCAGGGAATCGATCTGGACCAGCGGCTGGGCGAGCTGATCGACCTGCTCGAGGAGTCTTTTGGCCATGACGGCCGCGGCGACCAGGCAGCGGTGGCGGGGTTTCGTTCGCTCTATCGCGACTGGGCCAAGAAGGGCATGAGCCCCCGCACCTGCACGCAGTTGCTCGCCGCAGTGCGCGATGCCCTGCGACCCGTCTTTGACGGCGAAGTTCACGAGAGCAATACGGAATTGCTCGCCCGGGAGGATTTCTTCCTCGATATGATGCAGGCGGCCTACGAAGAGGAGCTGAGGTCCTACGAGGAAGCGCTGGAGAACTGCACGTCGGCCCTGGAAGAGGTCGAACAGTTTCCGCTCGATATCGCCGCCATGGTCGATCCCAATACCCTGGCTCGCAGTGCCGTATCTCGCTTTTTTGATCTAACCAGAGCGCGCTGCGTGGTCCTCGCCGAGGTGGATCAATTGGGCAGGCTCACTCTCATCGCCGGCACTCCCGCCGGACGCGCTCTTTTCCGTGACTTCCATCCCAGTCTGCCCGAGGGATGCATGCAGCCTGTAATGCGGGACGGTATTAGCGCCAGGAGCACGGTAACCGCCTTGAATCCGGCGCAGGAGAGAACGGCGGGAGACTCGGAGGAGGTCCTGATCGTGCCCCTCCGGGTGCGGGGTAAGACCACGGACGTCGCCCTACTGGCCGAAAACCTTACCAGCCCCACGTTTTCTGAGCTGACTGTGCGGCTGGCCAGGCAGTTCGCCAGCCGGGTCGGGGTAGCTATGGAGAACGCCCGGCTGCATGCCGCGGAACAGCGGAAGATAGGGGAGACCATGGGCCTTTTGGAACTGGCCAGGATAACCACCTCGACCCTGAATGCGCGGCAGATGATGAAGAGGGCAGCCGGGATGCTGGCCGATCTGTGCCAGGTGCCCATGTGTGCCATCTGGTTGAAGGACGAGGGAAATGGACGTTACCGTCCGGCGGGGTGGAGCGGGGATGGTCTGGACTTGCGGGGCCAGGTGGTTGAAGAGGAGGCCATCCCAGGGCTGCAGAAGCTGGCGAGGGGCGAGGTAGCGTTTCTGGATCTGGAGCAGGCGGACATCTTTGGAGAGCGCGCCTGCCTGGAGCGGAACGGGGTCAAAGGGGCGATGCTCTACCCGCTGGCCGTA
>JAHEXQ010000201.1 GCA_023252035.1 Actinomycetes bacterium | reverse complement strand
GCTCAAACTGATCCAAGAGGAGCGGGAGTTGATATTCCAGCCCTGGCTGGGAGACACGGAGAACAAACTCATCCCGCATCAACTCCATCCAGCCCCGGCTCCTCCACCGCCCATGAGAGCCGCACAGCCCGAGACGCCTGCGGGAAGCGCGCGTACCCCTTCCACCGCTCCACCGGCCAGTTCCGCCCCTTGACCTTCCTCAGGAGCTTCCATTGCGGATTTACGAGCACCGGATAGCCTACTGCCGCCAGCAGCGGGAAATCCGATGCGCTGTCTGAATAGAAGTAGCAGTCCGCCAAGGATACTGCACGTGATTCCGCCATCCTGCGAGCCAATTCCAGTTTCCCTTCAGCATAAGGCAGCGGCATCTCCAGCTCCGCCGTCACCCTTCCCTCGCGGACCGGAGCCCGAGCTGCTATCTTCTCATCGGCGCCGAACTGCGCGCGGACCTTCTCGGCTATGTACTCGCCCTCCGCCGTCGCTATCACCGTCAGGTCTCCCCGCGCTTTGTGCTCCTGGATCTTCCGGCGTCCCTCTTCGAAGAACATGGGCAGCAGGTAGGTCTCATAGACCCGGTCCAGCATGTCCGTCAGTTCGTCGATGGGTTGGTCGGCCGAGGCCTTGAAAGACCAGCGGTAAACCTCCTCATAGGGCAGTATGTTCAGCTTATAGAGAGCCGTGTATTTAAGGGCCTTCCACACCGCGTCCCAGCCCAGAAGATGCTCCTTGACCATGTACTTTACGATCATGTTTCCGCTGGAGCCGTCGAGAAGTGTCCCATCAACATCGAAGAAAGCTATCATGTCATCCTCCCACCCCTGCCGCGCGGCTTCCCATTATCGCTCAGCACCTCGCCTGCCATCAAGGCGCGCAGCGCACGTAGAAAATCGCCTGAGCCTTGCTCTGGCCCGGCTGGAAGTTCAGGCTCAGCCCGGTTTCCGCCTGGCCGAAGCCCGCTCGCCCGGCCATCTGTCGTATCTCCTGTTTCCGGTATCCGGTATCCGGTATCCGGTATCCGGTATCCGGTATCCGGTATCCGGTATCCGGTATCCGGTATCCGGTATCCGGTATCCGGTATCCGAAAGCGTGTTGACGTAACCGCTTTCCCGCTTCCAGGAATTCTCCCGTCTGGCTAATGCGGCCGCTGCGCGGGTCCAGGTGCCTCACCCAGACCATGATGGGCTTTCCCTCCCTGCGGTACGTGATGACCTCCTGGAAGGGGCTTTCCGCCTAAATCACGTTGAATACCAGCCAGCTCCCGGGATTCAGCATACATCGCAATTCTCCCAGAAACTCTCCCACCCTTGCTTTCGATAAATATGCCAGGACATTGCCTGGCGAGATTATGAGATAAAACCGGCCCAGCGTCCGGGGATTGGACTCTTCCAGGTCCATCACTTCGAAGCGTACCCACTGGCGGCCCGAGGCACGCTCCCTGGCCAGCGCTATAGCCGAAGGCTCGGAATCGACCCCGACCACGTGAAAACCCCGGCGTGCCAGTTCAAGGTCCTGCAACCCTCCGCTGCATCCCACGTGAGTGCCCGCCCTTCCGGCTTTCCATACCAGGAGAGATGGTCCTCCGTCTCCTCCTCGTGCTCTCCCGACGCGTAGTCGGCCCGTTCGTAGACGTCCAGACCTTCACCCGAGTAGAGCTCATCGTCTTCAGCCATAGCCACCTAGCATCCTTTGAACTCAGCCGGCCGCTTCTGCAGGAAAGAGGTTATGCCCTCCACCACATCGGCCGTACTTACCGCCACCCCCTGGAATGCCGCCTCCAATTCCAGGCAGGCCCTCAGGTCGGAGTTGAAGGAGTGGTTCAACATCTTCTTGATCATGCCGATGGCCCGAGTTGGTCCTTCAGCGAGCCGGCAGGCGAGTCCTCGCGCCTCCTCCATCAGGCTGTCGGGTTCCGCTATGCTCATAACCATCCCCAGCTCCAGGGCCCGCCCCGCGCTTATCTCCTCCCCCAGGAACATCAGCTCCTTCGCCCGGGCCAACCCCACCAGGCGAGGCAGGAAATAGGTGCCGCCCGCGTCCGCCACCAGGCCGCGCCGAACGAAGATCTGGATAAACTTGGCAGACGACGATGCGATAATCAGATCGCAGGCGAGCGCCAGGTTGCAGCCCGCTCCCGCAGCCGTTCCGTTGATGGCGCCCACCACCGGCTTCTCCAGGTTCGCCAGGGCGTTCACCATCTCCCCGTAAAGTCCTGTGGTCAGCTTCATACCCACGGGTGTACTGATATCCCGCCGGCCATCCGGCCCCGTGAGGTCCGCGCCGGTGCAGAACCCCCGCCCCTTTGCAGTGAGTATCATGGCACGCACGCTGTCATCCTCGGCCGCATCGCGGAAAGCGGCCGCCAACCCCTTGACCATGCCGAAGGAAAGGGCGTTCATGGCCTCGGGCCGGTTGAGGGTCACCACCCGCACATTGCCTTCCTGTTCTATGAGCAACTCTTTCTCGTCCATCCGACCACCTTTCGAGGCTTCCTGCGTGGCGTTAAGCTCCCTCTACGGCACCGAAGAGATCCAGATTCGCCTTTCCCGGCGCCCTGGTTCCCGCCTCGATCTCCCGGATCATCTCCACGACCTTATCGTTCACCGGCGTAGCCACGCCGGCCTCCTTGCCCTTGCTGGAAAGATAGCCGTTCAGCGTATCCACCTCGCACCGCAAACCCTTTTCGCAATCCTGGAGCATGCTCGCCCTGATATCGCGGTGAGGCCCGTAAACCATCCGTATAACGTTCAGGGCGTTCTCCTCCTGCTCCAGTATGAGCGGCTTGAGAACGCTCGGATCCAGTCCCTGGATGGGCTCGAACTTTATGCCCAGCGCCGCGGCCGTGTCGATGCACTCCACGGTTATGGCCGCCGCCAGACGTATGGCCTGCTCGTCGTCGAGCACCTCACCGTAGCTCCCCCCTATCACAGTGGACATGCCGGAGAGGGTTATGTTCACCAGCAATT
>JAHEXQ010000200.1 GCA_023252035.1 Actinomycetes bacterium | reverse complement strand
AGGGGGCTCCCGCCCCCTTCGCGCAACTCCCCTCTGCAGAGATTGCGGGTGGACCTTCCCCCCGCAAAGACATCTCCCCCCTGGGTTCGAGTACGAACCCCTTTTGTCAACTTAGCTGAGTAGCCGGGTACGGTTGATGATCTCGTCCTTGGCGCATTCCGAGAGGTCGTCGAAGTAGGCGCAGTAGCCGGCGACGCGGACCACCAGCCCGGGATATTTGCCCGGGTTACGCCGAGCATCCTCGAGCACCTCCGGGTCGACGACGTTGAACTGGACCTGCATACCGCCCTGGCTGAAAAACCCCTGCGTCAGGCTGGAGAGGATCTCCCGGCCCTTCTCACCCGCCACGACCTGGGGATCGAAGCGCAGATTCAGGGCGCAGCCGTTGGCGATGAGCGAGCTATCCACCTTGGCCACCGAGTTCAGCAGGGCCGTCGGGCCCAGCTTGTCGCAGCCGTTGGCCGGACCGATGGCCGAGGCGAAAGGCTCGCCCTTTCGCCGCCCGCTGGGCAGGGCGCCGGTGTAGCGGCCGAAGGCCACGTGGCAGGTTACCGAGTAGAAGCCCGGAACGTAGGTGCCGCCCCGCAGGTTGGTGTGCTTGCCCAGTGCGTTGTGGAAGATGTGCGCCACCAGGTTAGCGTAGCCGTCCGGCAGCGGGTCGTCGTTCCCGTACTTGGGCGCATGAGCCAGCGCCGCTTGCATGGCTTCCTGGCCGGCGAAGTCCGTCTTCAGAGCATCGACCACCTGGGCCAGGCTGTAGCGGCCCTCCTGGAAGACCACCCGGTCCAGGGCGGCCAGGGAATCCGCTACGTCCGCCAGCCCGACGCCCTGGATGCCGCTGGAGTTATACATGGCTCCGCCGGCACTCAGGTCCATGCCCGTCTCCAGACATCCCTCCACCAGCATGGAGGAGAAGGGCGTCGGGTGGATGTCCCGGTTGCCCGCCTCGATGACGTGGAAGTCGTCGATCATTCGCTTGACCATATGCTCGGTCTGGGCGCGGAAGGCCTCGATGACGTCGTCCATGCTGCGAAAACCGGCGGGGTCCGGCGTGCGCGCCCCGATGCCCGTGCGGTGCCCGAAGCGCTTGCCGCGGTTGAGGGCCATCTCCATGAGGATGGGCAGGTTCGTGAGGCCGGCATCGGTGGAGAAGAAGCTCTTCCCGGGAAGCGAAGGTTCCACGCAACCCACGTTGGCCCAGTTGCGAGCTTCACTCAAGGGGTGTCCGTGCGCCACCAGCGCGGGGATAACCGCGTCGTCGTTGAAGATGGCCGGGAAGCCGTTGCCCCGCTGGGCCACCTCCATGACCCGGTCCACGTAGGCCGGGGAGGAACCGGCAAAGACGCGGGCGACGAAGTTGGGATCGCGCAGCCCGGCCTTCTCGGTCACGTTCAGCATGATGTAGGTGAGCGGATTGACCGCCTCGTTGCCGTCGCGGTCCATGCCGCCCATGGTTATCGACTGCACTACCAGGTAGCCGCCGTGATACTGGCTCACCCGGTTGGAGAGCAGGAAGACATGCTCGGCGCACTTGGCGGCGAAGGAGAGCAACAACTCCTCCGCGCGCTCCGGTGTGATGCGCCCGGCTTCCAGGTCTGCGGCGTAGAAGGGGTAGAGGTCCACGTCCATACGGCCGAAGGACACGGCGGAGTTCAGGCTCTCCAGGTTCACGGCCATGTGAGCCAGCCAGTAGGCCTGCAGTGCCTCGTGCAAGGTCTCCGCCGGCTCGCGCGGCACTTTCTCGCAGATGCGCGCTATCTCCTCCAGTTCGACGCGCCACAGCGGGTCGCCCTCGGCCGCCGCCGCCTTGCGGGCAGCCCGGGCCATGCGAGCGGCGAAGATCTCCACCGCCTCGCAGGCTATGCGCACGGCGTCGTAAAACTCCCCCCGCTTCCCTTCCAGGTCGGCGAGATAGCCGCGCGTGCCCAGCTTCGCCAGCTTGGCGTAGTCGGGAAGGAAATGGCCGATGCCGCCGGCCTCGTTGATGAGGTAGTAGGTGCAGACGAGCTGTTCGTAGATGTAGCGGAGCAGCTTGGCCTTGTTCTTGAAGGCTCTGACGCCGAGGTTGCGCGGGCCCCAGTAGGGGATCACCTTGGTCAGAAGGGCCGCTCGGTCCTTCCATGCGATCTTCAGAGGCGTGGTTTTGCGCCGCTCTATCCAGAGCAGGTCCTCGCACATTAAGACTCCTACCAACTCCGGCTGGATGATAGCCGAGATGCGCTCGCTGCCCATGTTTCCCACGATGAGCTCCCCGGGCCAGACGCGGGCGCTCTTGTTGGCCATGATGTAGCGCAGCGCCTTGGCTTTCCTTACCATGAGCGGCTCGGATTTGTCGTCGTGCTTCCGGTAGAAGTCGGTCACCAGCATGGCCCTCTCGGGGTCCAGGTGTACCGGCGAAGCTTGTAGCTCTTCCTTGATAGTCTGGAAGCGATTCATGATTTCCCTCTATGGTTTTATTGTGTCGCCCTTGTTGTATGTCTGTCCAGAATCCTCAGGAACACATTATAAACCGGCGTCGGAAAAATAGCACCGGAGGGTGAACTATCCAATTCGTCTATGGTTACCATTCAAGAAGACGCGGGTATAAGAAGGAAGATGGACAGGAGGCCGAGGGCAGAGGGGTGATCGCTGGATGGCAGGAAAAGTGGCGTTGATAACCGAGAGCCAGACCTGTATTCCCCAGGACCTCATCGATAGATTTGGGATAAGGATCCTGCCCTTCACCTTGATGATGGATGACGTGGAGCTCCGGGACGGTGTGGACATCAGCCCCGCTGAGTTCTACCGCCTCCTTCCCTCCATGAACGGCACCGCGGTGAGAACGGCATCGATTTCGCCGGGCGCATACCTGGCGGCTTTTCGCGAAGCAGCCCGGGATGCCGAAAGCATCCTGACCATCACCATCTCCAACAAGATGAGCGTTTCCTACCAGTCCGCAGTGCTGGCCGCCCGTGAGTTCGATGGCGCCCCTGTGAAAGTGCTCGACTC
>JAHEXQ010000085.1 GCA_023252035.1 Actinomycetes bacterium | reverse complement strand
TCTCTTCTCGAATCACCTCTGGCGCGTGGATGGTCGCTGGCGGCCTCCGGTCCCCGCCTTCTCGCAGACCTCATGCACGGCGACATACACTTGGGGTAACGCTGCCTCATCTTGGCCGCCTGGTCCTCGTCCATTGGCTGCCGTTCCCTCACGGAAGCGCGTCATGGAAGGGCCAGGTTTCACGCAGCGCGTGGCGTCATTCGTTTGCCCCGCTCTTTGCTATTGGGAAAAGTTGGCAAGAGCACATATTCTGCGCCCGCTTACGCGTATGCGGAAAACCCGGCGCCCGGAAGCTCGCGTCCCGCCACCGGTTGAAGCGCATGCTACCCGGGCAGGCGCGAGGTAACCGCCAAGGCCTTCGTGTCGTGGAGCATCTCCTGGATGAGCCGGGATCCCCCGATGGGCCTTCCGAATTGCGTCCGTTCCCTGGCGTAGTCGATGGAGGCATCCGGGGCCGCCTGACGCATGCCCGCAGCCGCCAGCGCCATGCCGCTGCGGAGGAAAGCAAAGACGATTTTCTCCGGGCTCATCTTCCCCAGGAGGTTCATGAACCCGGAGTTCGCTAGCCCCGATAGATCAAACGCGGGCCCAGGGATCCAGATCCCCCGGACACAATATGCTGGTTATCGTCTCCATAACGTTGTTGGCCCGGGGAACGCGACGTTCGTCGAAATATATCTCCCCCGCGGGGGCCGCGCGCCATCCCGCTTGTGCAACTCGCTGGTCTCATGGGGCGACTGTCCCCTGTCCGCCCGCAGGAAGACCCTTTTGACAGGGGCGGGGATTGCGCCTGCTCTTGCGGCCTGACCCGGCCCGTGATTGATATGCGATTATTCCGCAGTCGGGAGGGTTATGATCAGCCGGCGCGCCTCTTTCCGCATGTTCGGACGTGGATGGGGCGGCCTCTCCCTGAGTCGGGGTTCAGTCGCTGAGGCTTGCTCCAATCAGTTGTGTTTTTGCGTTCAGCCAGAACATGTTCAAGAGCGGGTGGTCCAGGACGACCCTAGCGCTGAGAATCACCGAACCCATGGCCCCCCGGGAAACGGAGTCCACGAGTCCAGCGAGTGTCGAGCTTCCCAGGGAATTGACCAGATCGGTCGTGAACCCCAGATTTGCCGCCAGCACCGATGCCAGAACACCTGCATCCAGGTTGCCGATCAGGGAGCTCAACCAGGCGCCATTGGCGTTTGCCACGGAGCCTAAGACCGCAGGGCTTATGGCGGATACGTTCAGCAGGGGCAGAAGCTGGTTGACGAACTGGGGGTTGCTACTCAGGGCGGAGGCCAGGCTGCTGGGATCGAGATACTCGAGCAACCCGGTTACAAATCCGGTGGAGTTGACCGCTCGGGCGAGAACGCCGGGGTTCAGCCCGGAGAGCAGGCTGGCAAGCCAATCGGCGGAAGGCTCCGAATTGATGATCGCTGCCAGCCCATCCGGGTTGAGGGAGATGATAATCCTCTGCAGAAAGTCCGGATTCGAGTTGGCCACCTGGGCGAGAAGGACGGGATCGAGATCAGCTACCAACCGCTTCACAAGCTCGTTGCTGCCCTCGAGCAGGCTATCCACGATCTCGGGGTCGAGCTGACTCACGGTCTGGGAGACAAATGAGGGGTTGCCGTTTATCGCCTCAGCTATAACCGAGGGGTTCAGCAGCGAGAGCAGATCTTCAGCGAATTCCGGCCTGTTGTTCAAGAGAGTGGCAACGAGCTTGGGGTTCATGGCGAATTCCATAAGTTCTTTATACGGCGCCATGCCGGCGATTTCGCCGTCCTTCTCCCAATCACCGGTATCCTCGGCATTCCCCCGGGTAAGCCATACGGCTCCGATAGTGGTGAGGGTGACGAATTGAACCACCACCAGTATATTGATCACGGTTTGCACCTTTTTCCCCAACAGCAAGACCTCCTTTGATGTCCGGTGGCAGCACCTCTCAGCCCAAGGACGAACTTAAAATCCCCTATCCAATAGATAGATACGATTCAGGCCGCATTGTCTTGCGCCTCAACAGCGTCATCGTCATCATCTTCCAAGCCCCGCCATCCGCTGACGAAAGAGGGAATGCCCTAATTCCTACGGACGTCAGGCAGCCTGCCTGTTCAGGCTGAGCCTCGCGTTGTCATTTCGCCGGGCCTGGATAAGGAAATCGAATCCGCGGGGTGCCTCCGCGCGCTATTTCCCCACGGTCCTGAGGGCCGGTGGCTGGCGGAAGGTACCCGGGGGACTTCCACCACAGGAATGCCTCACAGCAAGCCTTCCGCGACCTCAGTAAGCTACAGCCGCCGAACTTGACCGTGCTCGTTCCATAATTCAGGGAAACAATGCTTTCCCCCGGCGTCCCGGCAAGCGCAGCCGGTCATGCCCGCATCCTTCGGCGGTGTCATCATTTGACCCAAACTGTGGGTTGACTTTTCGAGCTCAAACAGTGCGCTTTCGTCTTGGCCCGGCATGTATTGTTTTCGCGTTGTAAACGGCGCCTGCCCATGGTTTAATGACCTTGAAACCTGAATGGCCACAAGGCCTGACAGTCCTCAACGCAACATTCGCATCGCTCTTCACAGAAATTCCCATCTCCGGGCAAACAGCAGGCGCTCCAGAGGAGGTTAAAATGGAGAAGAGATTCGAGGAACTCTACTCGAGAATCGGCTACCCCCAGGAATGGTTGCAGGAAGCGGAAGGATACGCGCCAGCGGATTCCTACGTTATTTTCGACCCGGCGTGGGCCGCAGAGCCCGTGCCCGAGATTCCCACGATCTCCATCTACGATCTCTTCAACCGGGCAGTGGAAAGGAGCCCCAGGGATACCGCCATCGTTTTTCTGGATCGCGCGGCCACTTACGAGGAGCTGGACCTCATGATCAATAAATACGCCTCCCTGCTCCTCAAACTGGGAGTGAAGAAAGGCGATGTGGTGGCCACCATGCTCCCCAACAGCCTGCAGCACTGGATCGCCTTCTATGGAGCTGGGAGGATCGGCGCCGTCCACACCCCCATAAACGTCATGTACCGGGACGAGGAGATCGCTTATCAGCTCAACGACTCCGGGGCGAAAACGGTGGTGGCCCTAGACCTCTTCTATAACCTGCACTTCGAGAAGGTTAAACAGAGGGCGCGCATCGACAACGTGATCATCACCAATATACACGATTTTGCCCCCCCTGATTACCAGCCCCCGCAGAGCCTGAAATTGCTCTGGGATGCCCCCAAAACCAGGCCCGAAGGCACCCTCGACCTCTTCGAGGCCATAGAGCAAGAGGAGCCCGTCGATATAGAGGTGGAATGCGATCCCCAGGAGGATGTCGCCCTTCTTCTCTACACAGCCGGAACCACCGGTGTGCCCAAGGGGGTGATGGAGACTCATTTTAACCTGGTTTTCAACTCCCTGACCCATTCCCACCTGATCTCCGTATCGGCCCCCAGGGAAGTGAACTATTCCATCATGCCCATGTTTCACACCGCCGGCTACTTCCTCCACACTCTTCCCGCTTTTTACAAAGGAGGAACGGTAATCCCCATACCCCTGTTTGACCTGGAGGATACCCTGCGCATAATCCAGCAGTACGCGGTCAATACCCTATTCGCTCCTCCCACCTTCTTCATCGCCCTCCTGCAGCATCCCGCCTTGGGCAGTTACGACTTGAGCAGCCTGGAGTTTACCATCGGCTGCGGGGCGCCTGTTCCCACAGCCATCCAGGAACAGTGGCAGAAGACCGCGCGAATAACCCTAACCAACGGCTGGGGAATGACCGAAACCAACTGCGGCGGATGCATCTCCATGATCGGCATCAAAGAGAAGCTGGACTCTATCGGCGTTCCGGTATGCGCGGAGGTGAAGATAGTTGGAGATGAAGGCGAGGTGCTTTCCCGGGGCGAAGTTGGCGAGATCCTGTTCCGGGGCCTCCAGGTGGCCAAGGGGTACTGGAACAAGCTCGAGGAAACCGCCCAGACATTCCAACCCGACGGTTGGATGAGGACGGGAGACCTGGGCTACGTCGATGAGGAGGATTTCGTCCACTTGGTAGACAGGAAGAAGGATCTCATCATCGCGTCAGGATACAACATAGCCCCGGTGGAGGTGGAAAACGTGATCTACTGCCACCCCGCGGTGGCGGAGGTTGCGGTGGTGGGAGTTCCCCACGAATACAGGGGAGAAACGGTGAAGGCGGTTATCGTCCTGAAGGAAGGGCATGAAGGCAAGGTTACGGAACAGGAGATCCTCGACTTCTGCTCCCAGAGGCTTGCGTCCTTCAAAGTACCTAAGGTGGTGGAATTCAGGGACCAGCTCCCAAAAAACGCCGTGGGCAAAATCTTGAGAAGAGTCGTCAGGGAGGAGGCGCTCCGGGACCAGCCCGAAAAGTAGCGACTGCGCCAAGTGATCGGGGGGAAGGGGGACTGCGCTTTGAACGGTGAAAAGTCAGTTGCCGGCATTCTGAAAGCTTTACCGCACCTCGCGGGCATGGAGGAGACCAGGGGGCTACTGAAGGTAGCGCTCAAGCAATGGGGAGGTCCCCCGGGGGCCTTAAAGATCCTGGGGAAGACACTCACCAGGGGAGGGCTGCTCCCTACGCTAAAAGACCTTTCGAGCCTTAAGATGAACCAGTTCACCTCCAGCCTTTTTGTTTCCATGTGGGAGACCTTCGGGGATCGCGAAGCAATTGTCGCCGAGGGCAAAAGATTCAGCTACCTGGAGATGCGTGACCGGGTTTTCAGCCTGGCCAATGCGCTTCAGGCTATGGGGGTAAAGGCCAAGGACGCAGTTGCGGAAGACTTGTTCAACTGCGGCGAGTGGCTTGAGGCCTTTTACGCATGTTCCCTTATCGGTGCCCCTATGCCTTTCGTGAACTACCACCTGCGCGGGGAAGAGCTTCAAAAAACGATTGCCCTGCGCAGGCCTAAGGTGCTCATCTTCGACAGTGAATTATCGGAGGAGATCGTCGAGATCAAGAAGGGGCTGCCAACGGTGGAACACTACATCGTGGTAGGTGATGAAATCCCTGAGGGCATGCTGTCCTACGAGGCTCTCATAGAGGAGTACCCGGCCAGGATGCCCGAAACCAACTTCATGGTGGCGCTGAATCCCTATACCGCCGGAACCACTGGCATTCCCAAGAGCGCTAACTATTACGACGGCATTGGTTACATGCTCAGCGACCTCTCGGAGCCGCCGCGGGTGTCGCTACAGGAATACATGGACCTGATAGTGAAGACCTTCAGCTTCTTTTACTGGTACGGGGGGGCAGAAATCCAGGACCCCATCGGCAAGAATATACGCTGTATCATCCCCACGCCTCTCTACCACGCGGGAACCATCATCGGATGGGCGCCCTGCATGCTCTTCGGGGGAACAATCATCCCCGTGAGGAAGTTCGACGCCGAACAGTTCCTACGCCTGATCGAAACCGAGCGGGCTTCCTGGACCTTTGTGGCCCCCACCATACTGCAGAGGGTGCTGGCCTTGCCCGAGGAGGTGAAGAGGAACTACTACCTGGGCTCTATGTACAGCATCGTCTGCGCAGCGGCCCCCTGTCCGCCAGAGGTCAAGCGCGACATCAACCACTTGTTCATGCTGCAGGGCGCCAGGCGTCCGGTATTCAACGAATACTACGCCAGTGCCGAGATCGGGGCTCCCATAACCGCGCTGCTTCCCGAGGACTATATGCAAGACCCCAAGCGTTACGCCAGCGTGGGCAAACCGCGCTGCGGTTACCAGCGCATCTGGATCGAGGAAGAGGGAAGGTGGGCCAGGCCGGGAGAGATAGGGAGAGTTCTATCCAGGACGGCTATGACCGTCTCTCTGCGCTACCCCGGTTCGGAGGAGAAGCTCTCCGAGAACACCAGGATCATCGAGGGTGTGGAGTGGTTCGACGACGGTCTCCTGGGGTACATGGAAAACGGCGGTTATCTCTATCTCACGGGGAGGGTGAAGGAGATGATCATCTGCGGAGGAGTGAACCTCTACCCCCAGGAGATCGAGGAGGTCATCCTGCGGCACCCAGCCGTGTTCGACGCGGCGGTGGTGAGACTCCCCCACCCCGACCTGGGTGAGGTGCCCATCGCCTGCGTGCAGCTACGCCAGGGGGCAACAGCCACCGAGGAGGAGGTCCTGGCCTTCTGTGGGGGGCAGGGGCTCTTCGGCTATAAGGTTCCCGCCCGGGTGGAGTTCCTCGAGGAGTTCCCCCGCCACATCGATGGCAAGGTGATCAAGCGGGATCTTGAGGAGCGTTACTGGGAGGGAGTGGAAAGAAGAGGTTAGCGATAGGCGGGGACTGGCGGGGGGATGCCGACATAGCGCATGAGATGGAAAGGAAATTGCCGTTTCCACGGTAATGAGGGCGTTGGCGTCCACCATGCTCCGGCAAATAGGTCCTATCGTCACCCGCTCCTCTTCCAAGACATCTCGGAAAGCACAGCAGCCTGGACTCTCGGCGGTACTGACATTAACCAAACCAACCGATTTTAGCGGCCCGGATCTGTGAAGAGGATACCTCCGAGCGAAGGCCTTGCTGGGAAGTGAGAAAATTCGTGGGGAGCACGGGTGGGGAAGATCTTGCCGATAAGTCATCCGACTGCGGCCAGGCATCCGGTACGTGCTCTTCGCCGCGGGCTCCCCAGACGGAAGATTGGATCCCCCGGCTGGCCGGTAAGGCCCTGGCGTCTTCCTTTGGGATAACCACTCGCAGGATGTGGGTGAGAATCGCTAAGTGGTGTCAACTCCAAAATACGTGGGAAAACAAGCTGGAGGGCACATCGGGCACAATAGGCAGAGAAGGATGATCGGCGAAATGAGGGGTTCGCGGATGCCGTATGACCGGATGGCTGCCTACGGACCAACCGGGATATGACTGGGGGATTCCTCTGCTTACGACGTATGTAGTGTCTGATATGAATCGGTACGCATAGGAAAGGAGGCCGTATGGGCGTGTGTAGGGCGAGAAACCGTTTTGTGGTGGGCACAATCTGTTCGATGATGGTCCTGTCCTTGGTACTGGCCGCATCCCCCTGGGCTCTCGCGGCAGAAAGCTCAGCGGGGCGAGTTCCCGACGAGGAGGCCTACGGAGTAACTACGCAAGATGGGGTATCCTTGGCCCTCAGACGCTACCAGCCTGAGCCCGGCGCCGGCTTTGAGGAAGATAGGCAGCCCGTGATCCTCATGCCCGGCATGCTCGGCAACTTCAACTATTTCGATATTCGCACGCCGCCGGGGGAGAGCTACTGCGTAGAGCTGCCAGATGGGGCGCAAGTTGACGAGTACATCGAGAATGATCCCATGAAATATTACAGCATGGCCCATTTTTTGTGGAATCAAGGATACGACGTATGGCTGGCCAACTATCGTGGAGAGGGCCGGGCCCCTTACCGCAGTGAGGGAGCAACCGGCTATTCCATAGACGACGTGGGAATCTATGACATGCCGGCGATCATTTCCAAGGTATATGACGTTACCGGAGAGCACCCGGTATGGATAGGGCACAGCATGGGCTCCACCATGGCGTATATCTACCTGGAGGGAGCCAAGTACGGGGAGGGGAAGAATCCCCACGTGGTCTCCGACGAAGGCCTGGTTGCTGAGCGCAACGGCACGACAGAGGGCCCTCAATCCCTCAAGGGGTTTGTCGATATGGATGGGCCCATGATCCCCATGGGAGGATCGCTACCGGACCTCGCCATCGTATGGCTCGCTCTCTATGCTCCCTGGTATATAGAGCTGAGGCCGCTGCTAGCCACCGTGGGCGAGTACGGGGCCCCTGTGGTTGGTCTGGCCAACACCGTTTCGTGGTACATATATAAGAGCTTGGGGATGCCTAACCTGAGCCTCTTGAACACCCTTTACACCATCAATGCCTCCAACATGGACAGCGAGGTTCTCAAATACGGTGCCGAGTATTGCCTGGATGGCGTGAGCACCCGGGCGCTGGCCCAGTACGCGGATGCCGTGGCGCATAAGGCGTTCAGGGAGGATTACCTGAACGGAGGATTCAACCTCATGGCTCCAGACCCCCGCTCCGGCGACGGGTACTTCTACTATACCGACAATCTCGGTTTGATAAGCCTTCCCGCCCTGGTGCTCGCCGACAGCACGGAAGATATAACCTCGCCGGAGGATATCGAGAATTTCTACGATGGCAAGACGCCGACTGATTTAGATGAATTTTTTGAAGTGCCCAATACCGCGCATATAGATCTAGTGATGGGCCTGAACGGTCCCACCATCACATTTCCCGAAATCGCAGAGTGGCTCGATGAGTTGTGCGCCAGCGATTGAGCGAGAGGGGTCAATAAAGGCAAGATAGACACAGCGCAAAATAGACATGTTTTCTCGCGAAGACAGGTGGCGCGCAGTACGCGGTGCCTGTCTTCGCGCTCTTTTTATAGTTTTTGCAAGGACTTTCGGGTCGCGGTGACCGCCCGGGAACCAGGAAATCCCATGGCGATACATACTCTCTCGTTTACAGGGTAGCAGAGAGACTAAGAGGATATACGGGCAGAAACTCCCGTACTGTCCGGGCAGGCCGCTTTGGTGGACCGAATGCCCGTCTGGGCGATCGAGGGTGGAGTGAGGGGCCTTTTGAAACCAAAGCTATGGTACTTTACCGGAGTATTATGCATGGGCCAATTGCCAGATAGCTGGCTGCGGATGCCCCGAGCTGCCTAACCGGCCAGAGATTCCGGGTGTACGGCGTTAGAAAGAAACGAAACCCATAACTTGGAGGTGTGGAGATGAAAGACAGATTCCGGAAGGCAATGGGTCTGGCTCTGCTGGGCCAAGCCGCATTGGTCTATTACGTGCACAGCCGGCCCCTGCCGGTGGCGGACCCGGATGTGGCGGAAGGTGTGGATGCGCAGTTGTGGTCCTTTACCACAGAGGACGGTGTCACCCTGCGTGGCAAGCGCTACGCACAGCCCGGAGGCCACCCCATCATCCTCGCGCACGGCATCACCGGAAACGGCTTGGAGTTCGACATCCCCGTTAAGGGCCACAACCTGGCGGTCTATCTGGCGCGCCAGGGTTACGACGTCTATCTCTACAGCACCAGGGGAGGCGGAAGGGAACCCTACATCGCCGATGCCGATAACTGGGGCCACACCATGGACCATTTCGCCGCTTTTGATGCTCCCGCACTTATCGAGGGAATTGCGCAAGAAACCGGGAAGAAACCCGTATGGCTGGGACACAGCATGGGGGGCATGATCCTCTATATGTACCTGCAGGGAACTACGCTTCAGGAGCAGAACGGACGATATCGCATGGTCACCGACCCAGAGCTGGCCGAAAGGCGCAACCAGAGCATAGCTGCGGGAGTGGCCATGGCCTCGCCAGCGGCCTTCTGGTGGCCTGTAGGCGCCCCCTACGGCAGTATCATGACGTCTGCGCCGTTGAGGATGGGCATACAGGGCTTGGTGAAGCTGCTCAGGAACCTCCCGCCGGATAGGCAGCAAGTGGGGTTGTTGAGGCAGTTGGGAAGGGTCGCAGAGTTCATGCCCCGCTTGATCGTGGCTTCCGCCACGAGCCCGGCGATGTTCATCTACTACAACCCCAAGAACGTTGATCCGGATGTTGTCACCCTCATGGCCCAGAGCGTCCTGGACAACCTGTCAGCGAAGATGACCATCCAGTTGCTGGAAGATGTGCTGGAGGGCGATTGCAAGGACTACGACCGGGAATACAGCTATACCTCGAACATGGACCGTGTAACCGCGCCCATGCTCTTCATCACGGGCGACCGGGACTATGTCAACTGCGACCAGGTACGCCGCTACGGCTTTGACGCGATACGCTCGGAGGTGAAGGAGTTCAAATGCTTCGAAGGGTTCGGCCACACGGACCTGGTGATGGGCAAGAACGTGGAGCAGAAGGTCTATCCCACCATCGTTGAATGGCTGCAGAAGGTCCTGGCTTCATAAAGTCGCCTGCGCCCGTGGATAGCGGGCTGCGCCCCGAGTTCCGTGATGCGCCGGCGGGACCGCGGGGAGGGGGAGGGCGAGGAGGCCCTGGGCGTCCGCTTCTCGCCGGGCGGCCCCCCCCCAGACTCACGGCCGAGCAGAAGCGCCAGATGGAGCGCATCCTGCTTGCCGGAGCCATGGCTCCGGGTACCGCGCCGGGCTGTGGACCGCGGCCCGCATCGCGAAGATTATCGAGCGGGCCTTCTCCATCAGCCTCACATTCCCCACCGCTCACAGCCTCTTTCCGGGTAATTTATGACCAGGTGGACTGCCTGATGCTCCTTTCCCCAGAAGCATCTCCTCGCTCAAGCCCAGGGCCTGGACAAACTGCTCCTGTTCTTTGGTGAGTGGGGCGGTCAGGAACCATTCCTCGCCAATCCTGGCTACCAGCAGCCCCTTGAACTTGACGGTCATCATAAAGGTGGTGGGCTTGCGGGTAAGCTTCTTGTCCCAGCCGATGATGTCGCTGTCGGTTCTTGCAAGGTACTCGCGCATCACGTGCTCCATGAGGCTCCAGGTAAGAAGCGAGACGAGCAGGATGAAGCCCAGGGCTTCGATGCGGTCGGGCCGCTTTAAGAAGAGGTCGTTGACGATCAGGGGGTCCTTCAAGAACCCGAAGTTGCGCTCGATGCCGTGCTGTTCCTTGTAGGCGGCGAGCACTTCGGCAGGGGTATGTGCCATCTCGCCTGAATCCGGGACATTGGTCAGGAGAACGAAGCAGCCGGCCGCGGCCCTGGCCTTGGCTGCCTCGTCCGAGCGCTCCACTACCTCGCCGGAGAGGGTGTACATCATCCTGGCCACCTTGCGCTCCCCGTCCTTTGGCGGCCTGCCCCTGAAGTAGGTGGGCTTCTCTTTGACCACGCACTCGCAGAAGTGATAGGGGGATCCTTCCGAGCGCAGCCTTTCGGCCGCGGCCTCCGCGTCTTCCCTACAGAAGTACTCCACCTTTTCCTCCTGGCGCAGGATGGCTTCGGCCGCCTCCCTGGATTCGGCGAGCATTCTGTCGAGCTTTCCCTGCCGGCGCTTGTCGCCTGCGTCGGAATGTACCACCACGGCTCGGTAGCCG
>JAHEXQ010000084.1 GCA_023252035.1 Actinomycetes bacterium | reverse complement strand
TCTGACCGACCTGCAGAAGCAGGTCTTGGGCCTTCTCGGCGTGCCGCTTTCTGCCTACAGCCGGGGCTGATGAGAGCCCGAGATAATTCGGAGAAATCATCGCCGAGATGTGCGGAATGAGAGATCGGATGCCACCATTCCGCCAGTTCGCCGGCATCGGTCCATGCCTCGAACACGCGGCTGCGTGGTGCGTTTATGGTGCGCGTGACCGTTACTTCTTTTTCCGCCATTTCTCCCGTCCTTTCCGTCTAGTAAGGTCACAAGTTCACTGCGGGCTATCCGTGCATAGGCGTCTCGCACAGTCCCATTCTTCACTTCATCCGGAATTCAAAACACGGCGATTCGCGAGGTGCAGGGACGGGCTAGGATGGGTCTGATGTTGGGGCGGTTTTCAGCTGGCGCTGACGGCGGGCTCCCGTTCGTCCTCCCACTCGACGCGGGGGGCGTCCTTCCAGAGGCGCTCGATGTCGTAGTACTCCCGCTCCTCCTGCAGGAAGATGTGCACCACGATGTCCACATAATCCAAAAGGACCCACCGGTTGAAACGCTCTCCCTCCCGCCGGTAGGGCTTGGCGCCCTGGGCGCGGAGGCGGTCCTCAACCTCCTTGTGGATCCTTGCCACTTGACGGTCATTGTTTCCGGAACAGATGACGAAATAGTCAGTCAGATAAAAGAGCTCCCCCATCTCGAGTATGAGGCAGTCGTTGGCCTTTTTGTCGGAGGCCGCTTTTGCCGCCTCTATGGCCATTTCCCTGCTATCCGCTGTTATCATCCTCCTCTCGTGTCCGTAGGAACAGCGTATCACACCGGGCAGACAACCTGCCATGTCCAGCGGAGGCTGAACCGGACACTCACAGCCGGCCCACTAAGTCCTTGCCCAGGACGAGGGTGACGGTCCCCTCCCCCAGCACCGCATCCTCGCGCAACTCCATCGACTGGACCGACAGCGCTGCCTGCAGGTAGCGGGCGTACGACTCCACCCTGGCGTCCGTCGCATGGTAGTAGATGACGCTCTTCTCGAAGCCGAAGTCGTTGACCTCTTCTCCATTTACCACTTTCTTCGCGTTCCTGCCGGAATCCTTCACCGGAAATCCGTAGTCCTCAAGGCGCTTCTGGGCCTGCTCGCCGATGCCCGGCGCGCCGCAGCCGTTGAGGATCTCCACCCCCGGTACCTCGCGGAAAATCACCTGCGCCGCGGTCAGCCCGGAAAAGCCTTTCACCATATCGGCGATGTAGGTGGCCTGCTGATCGGTGGAGCCGAAGGAAGCGTTCTTGTCGAAGCTGCCTGCCGTCTGGGACGCGCGGCTCTCGAGATCTGCCGGTTGCAGACCGCGCAGGGTCAAGAGGGCACCCGTGAGATAGCCGCTCCAGGACTGGTCTTCCGGCTTCGCCGGCAGTCCAAGCGCCTCCGTCACGCCGGAGGTCTCACGCTCCTTCAGCAGCAGCGTGTAGTGCACCTGCTCGCCTAGTACGCGCTGCACTTCCGAGGACGCGAGATGCGTCTTGCCCCCGCCGTACTTCAGGGCCTCGGATAGCTTCATGGCCTTGCCGTCGGAGGTGTGCGCCAGCAGGTCCGGTGGCAGGCTGTAAAACTCGGCCCCCCGCACCTGCAGACCGTAGCTGGCCAATAGCAAGTTGGAGATGGGCTGGGAGGGGTCCCGGTCTTCATAGGTCAGGATGAGTATGTTCACGGAGGATGCCTCGATGGCCTGGTTGCTCGCGGGGTTCTTCAAGAAAGATAACGCCTGGTCATCATGACTGCTCCCGAGACTCGGCAGATGCACGATGCCGAAGATGAAGAGCGACGCGACTCCCAGAACCAACATCGCCACTGCCGCGAGGATGGATACCGCCCTCTTGCGCTTCTTCTTGCTGGAATGCTGCCGGAGCCTGCTCACCCGGTAGCCTTCGCTCTGCGTCATCGCATACTTACCTGTAGAACCTACCTGTAGAAACCCTTCTTGCTGATTAACTGGACCACGCTCTCCGGCACCAGGTAGCGGATGGGGCGACGCGCGGCCATGCGTTCCCGGATATCCGTGGAGGAGATGGCCAGGGCCGGTATCTCCATGACGATAACCCGGGGGTCGGTCTTGCGCCGCTTTCTCTCCGCTGGCGGCAGGGCCTTCTCCAACCTGGCCAGGTCATAGCCCAGACGGGTGGCAGCGATGATGCAGCACTCCTCCAGTATCTGCTCCGGCTCTTTCCAGGTCATGATCTCCAGAATGGCGTCCGCGCCAGTGATGAAATACATGACGGTGTTCTTGCCGTATTCGGCACGCAATTCGCGAAGGGTGTCGAGCGTGTAGGAGATACCCACACGGTCGGTCTCTATGCGGGAGACCCGGAAGTTGGGGTTGTCGGCGGTGGCCATCACTGTCATCAGAAAGCGGGACTCGGCGGGCAGGTTAGGGCCCTGTTCCTTGTGAGGCGGATTTCCCGTGGGCACGAATACCACCTCGTCAAGCTTAAACCGGCACCTGGCCTCCTCCGCCGCGAAAAGGTGCCCGTAGTGGATGGGGTCGAAGGTGCCCCCCATCACCCCTATGCGCTCGGTCCTCAGCTTGCCCATGTGACAAACCCTTTATCCTCGCTTGCCCGATCCCTCGCTGAGCCTCTTATACCCGCTAGCCCCGTATCTGTCCCGACCCGTAGATCATGAACTTGGTGGTGGTCAGCTCCCGCAGGCTCATAGGGCCCCGCGCGTGCAGCTTCTGGGTGGAGATGCCGATCTCGGCCCCCAGCCCGAACTGGTTGCCGTCGGTGAAGCGGGTGCTGGCGTTCACATATACGTCCGCGGAATCCACGCTCATCATGAAGATGCGCTGCGCGTCGTAGTCGCGCGTGATGATGGCCTCGGAGTGCTTGGAGCCGTAAGTGTTGATGTGGTCGATGGCCTCCTGCACGCTGCCTACCACCTTCATGGCCAGAATAAGGTCCAGGAACTCCTCGTACCAGTCCTCCTCGGTGGCCTCCTTCGCCGTGGGGAACAGCTCGCGCACGGTGGCGTCGCCGCGTACCTCCACGCCCTGCTCGGCCAGCGCCCGGCAGACCTTGGGGACGAACTCCTGGGCCACGTCCCGGTGCACCAGCAGCGTCTCCATGGCGTTGCAGACACCCGGCCTCTGGCACTTGGCGTTGATGGCGATGGCCAGGGCCATCTCCAGGTCGGCGCTGGCGTCCACGAAGGTGTGGCAGTTGCCCAAGCCCGTCTCGATGACGGCTACGGTGCTCTGCTCCACCACGGTCTGGATGAGGCCCGCGCCGCCGCGCGGTATGAGCACGTCCACGTACTTGCGCAGCCGCATCAGCTCCTTCGCGGCCTCGCGATCGGTGAAGGGTATAAGCTGGATGCTGCCTTCCGGCAGGCCAGCGTCCTCAGACGCCTTGGCGATGATCTGCGTGAGCACGCGATTGGAGTTGATGGCGTTGGAACTGCCCCGAAGTATCACGGCATTGCCGGATTTCACGCAGAGGCCCGCGGCATCCACGGTGACGTTGGGGCGCGCCTCGTAGATGATGCCTACCACGCCTAGAGGCACGCGCACTTTATTTATCTGGAGACCGTTGGGGATGCGCCAGCCGGCGACTACCTCACCCACGGGGTCCGGCAGGGCGGCCACCTCGCGCAGTCCCTCCGCCATCTCAGCCACGCGGCTCTCCGTGAGGGTGAGCCGGTCCATGAGTGCTGCGGTCATGCCGGAATCGCGGCCCGCCTTGCGGTCATCTTCGTTGCCGGCGAGGATGACCTCGGTGCGCGCCAGCAGGGCGTCCGCCATGGCCTTGAGCGCCGCGTTCTTCGCCTCGGCCGAAACCGTCCCCAGCGCGAGGGCGGCTTGCTTCGCCTTTGCTCCGATCTCCTCTATCGCGGTCATAGGTATTCCTTTCGTTTTTTCACAGTCGCCGCGGGTCTCCCTTACATGCTCCAAAGAGTTCTGACCATTTTGGGGCATCTGGCCCGGCGGCCGCAGCGCTTCGCCTGCAGCAAAAGGTTCATCTTTTGCTGCAGCTAGTGCTCCAGGATGACCAGGCAGTCCCGGTGTATGACTTCTTTGCAGTAGCGCTCGCCCATCAACTTGGCGGCGTCCTCCGTGCGCATACCCTTGATGCGCTCGGCCTCGACGCAGTCGAAGTTGGTCTTTCCCCGCGCGAAGACCCAGCCCTGACTGTCAGCTATCTCCACGGTATCGCCCACGCTGAAATCTCCCTCGCAGGACAGCACTCCGGCGGGCAGCAGTGACTTATTCTTATGCAGCAGCGCGTCCCTCGCGCCGTCATCCACGGTGATACGCCCGCTCGGCTTTACCCCGAAGGCTATCCAGTGCTTGGAAGAGCGCACCGTCCGCTCCTGGGGCACGAAGAGCGTGCCCACCTCCCTGCCCTCATAGATATGCTTCAGGACGTTCTGCGCTCGGCCGTTGGCGATAACCATACCCACCTGAGAGGTCATGGCGATCTTGGCCGCGCGTATCTTGGTCACCATCCCCCCCACGGACAGCTCGCTCTCCGTGTCCTCGGCGAGCTTCTCTATTTCGGGCGTGATCTTGTCAACCCTGCGCAGGTGCTCCGCCTCCGGGTCCTTCTTGGGATCGGCGGTATAAAAGCCGTCGATATCGGTGAGGGCTACCAGCAGATCCGCCTTTACAAGGCCTGCCACCAGCGCGGCCAGGCTATCGTTATCGCCAAAGCGGATTTCTTCCACGGCAACGGTGTCGTTCTCGTTGACGATGGGGATGACGCCAAGTTGCAGAAGGCGGTCCAGGGTATTGCGTGCGTTAAGGTATTGCTGCCGGTGCGTGACATCGTACTGCGTGAGAAGCACCTGTCCCACCTCGATGCCGAAGGCCCCGAAAAGTTGGGAGTAGAGGTGTACGAGTTTGCCCTGTCCCACGGAGGCGGCCGCCTGCAGCCCCGGGATATCCGCCGGGCGCTCGCGCATACCCAGGCTCTCCAGACCGGAGGCGATGGCGCCAGAGCTGACCAGGACCAGTTCCACTCCCCGTCGGTAGAGTTCGGCCATCTGACCCACGAGGCTCTTGATCTGCTTTTCGTCCAGCCGTCCGGTCGTGGTGCTCAGTGTCGTGGTACCAACTTTTACCACTATTCGCTTCAGGTGATGCATCTCACACCTCTCAGATTCGCTTGATAAGTCACATTATCCCCAAGGTATCCCAGAAGCCGAGAGCGGGTCAAGCAGCCTTGGGGACGGGACCTAAATACAGGATCCTTAATTTAAGTCCTGTCCCCAATGTAAGGATTCTAGCCGGGTGCGTAGTCGAAGGAAGCCTCGCCGATGACCACCAGGTCCCCCACCTGCGCGCCGGCCTTCTCCAGTTCCTCGTCCACCCCCATGGCCTTCAGGCGGCGCTGCAGATGCGTCACGGCCTGCTCGTTATCGAGGTCGGTCATGACCACCGCCCTCTCCACCGAAGGCCCGCGCACCAGCCAGTAGTCTTCTTCCCTCTCCACCACGAAATCCCGCTTGGGGGGCGGCTCGTAGGTGAAGAGCATGCGCTCGCCCGCCGGCGGGACATGCTTCTCCTTTCCCATCTCCGCCTCTACCTCCTGCAGCACGGCGTGCAGGCGGAAGACCAGCGCCCGCAGCCCTTCGCCTGTCACGGCGGAGATGGGAAAGAACTCATAACCCAATCCTTCCATGTGTTCCCGTACGCGCTCCACCTCCTCGGGCGAGGCGATATCCAACTTGTTGCCTGCGATGATGGTCCGCTTGCCGTGGAGGGTCTCGCTGTAATGGAACAGCTCGCCGTCTATGGCCTCGAAGTCGTGGATGGGATTTCCCTGGGAACCCGAGACATCCAGGATGTGCAGCAGCATCTTGGCGCGCTCCACGTGCCGGAGGAAGCGGATACCCAGTCCCTTCCCCAAGTGCGCATCCTCGATGAGCCCGGGGATGTCCTCGATGACGAAGCTCTCGTCCTCCTCCACCCGTACCACCCCGAGATGGGGCTCAAGCGTGGTGAAGGGGTAATCCGCGATGCGGGGGCGTGCCGCGGAGATGTGGGCTATCAGGCTGGACTTACCCACGTTGGGCATGCCCACCACGGCGATGTCCGCCAGCAGCTTCAGCTCCAGATGCAGCCATCGCTCCTCGCCGGGCTCGCCCTTCTCGGCGAAGGTGGGGTTCTTGAAGGCCGGCGTAGCGAAGGCGGCGTTGCCGCGTCCCCCGATGCCTCCCCGGGCTACGATCGCCTCCTGCCCCTCTCTGGCGAGGTCGGCCAGAAGCTCGCCCTCCTCGTCGCGGACCTGGGTTCCCACGGCCACCTTGATGCGCACGTCCCGCGCGTCTGCACCGTGCTTGTTGTTGCCGGAACCGTGCGCACCCCGCTTGGCGCTGAAGTGCTTCTTGAACGAGAACTCCACCAGCGTGTTCGCATCCCGGCTGGCCACCAGGACGATGGAGCCGCCATGGCCGCCGCTTCCGCCGTCCGGGCCCCCGTGTGGCTGATACTTCTCGCGGTGGAAGCTGGCGGCTCCGCTGCCGCCGGCTCCGCCCTTCACGAAAATATTGGCCTCATCTATGAACATGTGATATCACCTAAATCAAAAACCCCGGCCAGGCCGGGGTTTCTTGCCGCTCGGTTGTGCCGGGTTCGAGCCCGGTTAGGGCTCGGGGAGGACGCTTACGAATTTGCCGCTCGCTCCTTCCACGTACTGCACGTAGCCGTCCACCTTCGCGAAGAGGGTGTAATCCCTTCCCAGGCCCACGTTGGTGCCGGGCCTGACCTTGGTACCCCTCTGGCGGACCAGGATGGAACCGCCGCTCACGAACTGGCCCCCGTAGCGCTTGACCCCGAGCCGCTTGGAATGGCTCTCCCGGCCGTTCTTTGAACTTCCTGCGCCCTTCTTGCTAGACATTCTCGGTCACCTCTTCGGTCGGAACAACGGCCGCTTCCTCGACCTCCGCAGCCTTCTTGCGCGGCACCGTCTTCCGCATCTTGACATCGTCGATGCGCACCTGCGTGTAACTCTGCCGGTGCCCCTGCTTCTTCGCATAGCCCTTCTTGGACTTGTACTTGAAGACGATGATCTTGGGTCCCCTGCCGGCGGCCTCCACCGTCCCGGTCACCGTGACCTTCTCCAGGTCTTTGGCGGAAGTATAGACCTTACCCCCGTCGGACAAGAGCAATACGTCCTCGAAGTTGATCTTCTCTCCGGGTTGCTGCTCCAGCTTCTCCACTTTCAGCGCGGAGCCCTTTTCGACCTTGTATTGTTTACCGCCAGTCCTTATGATTGCATACAAATTACGACCTCCACGTGCTATTTTACCACAATGATTTACGGTAACAGGAAGCCCCCCGCCTGTCAATTCGGCGGGGGGCTTCATGCTCTGTTCACGCTGTTGTCGCCTTGATTCGTTTGCGTCCTGGTTCTCCCGCATCGAAGGGGGAGAGTTTGTCTCCCCTTTTTTGTTTCCCCTCTCTCCCCCCAAGAACTTCTGGTTCTGTATTCCTTGTCGTCCCCAAGTCGTTTCCAAGTGCAGATTTGCTTTCCTGATTCTCTTTTCAAGTCATTTCCTATATCGGCATAGCCCGTGCAGCCTTTATGGAAATAGCAGGAAATCCCCCAAAAGTATGGTTTTGGGCAAAGCCGTTCGCGCGAAGGCCCGCTAGGAGCCATAAACCGAAGAAAGGGTACCCAGGCGCTAGGAAAGCGCCAGGTTGACAAAAGGGACCCTTTTGTCAACCGGATTAAAAAGGGATTAAAAGGGCCGCGGCGCGCAGGCCGCGGCCCTTTTTACCAGGTCGTCATCGTGCTTAGCGTTGCCTGAACCGGCGTTTCCATACGCCGATGCCGATGATCACCGCACCAACCAGCACCACGACCAGGGCAAGCATCAAAGGCAACTTCAAGTTCGTACCCGTGCGGGGCAGAGCGACGTCTCCGCTGCCACCCTCCGGCCTTACGGGCTTGGCGCTCTTGTTCAGGAAGTCCACCACGGCGTTCTGCCCGGCCGCCAGGGTCATATTGACGCTGGCGGGGCTGGTGGCCTCCATATTCGCCGGCACCTGCTCCGCCACGGTGTAGCTTCCGGGTGCCAACGCGTTGAAGGAATACTTCCCGTTGGCATCGGTCACGATGCTGCCCGTTCCGGCGCCGCTAAGCGTGATGGTTACACCTGCCAGGGGCGGTTCATCGGGCTGGTGCTTGCCGTCGGCGTTGAGGTCGTCCCACTTGGTGCCCGAGATGGACGCCATCGGCGTGTTCATAAAGTCCACGTTCAGACTATCGCCTGCGTTCAGGACCACGGTCACCGACTCCGGCCAGACCGCCCGCATGCCGGCAACGCCTATCTCCTTGACGATGTAGGTGCCGGGCCGCAGGTTCTGGAAGCTGTAAGTCCCCACCGCGCCCGTGGTCGTCATGGCCATGGCTTGTGTCTGCGCGTTCGCGTTGAAGAGCTGGATGGCTATGTTGGAAGCGCCCATCTCGCCCTCGTCCAGGATCCCGTTGCCGTTAGCGTCTATCCACTTGGTGCCCCGTATGGTCGCCAGGCGCGTGTTGCCGAACTCCACGTAGCCATGCGGCGCCTGGGCCGTCAGAGTCACATTCTGGCTGGTGGGCGTGGTGGCGACGTAGCCTGCCGTTCCGAGTTCTTTCACCGTGTAGGTGGTTGAATTCAGCGAGTCGAAGGCGAAGGCCCCGTCCACGCCAGTAGTCATCTGGCCTACCTTCAGCGTGCCTTCCCACAGCTCGATGATTATGCCGGCCAGTCCGGGCTCGCCCGCCTGCCGGATGCCGTCACCGTTGGTATCGCCGAATTCAAAGCCGGTTATCGCAGCCATAGCTGTGTTGCCGAACTCGGCGTAAGCTTGCTGTCCCTGTTCGACGGTCACGTTGATCGAGGCGGAAGTCGTGGCCTTGTAGCCCGTCGGGACTATCTCCTGCACGGTATAGGGGCCGGGAGCCAGTCCGATGAAATTGGCGTCGCCCTGCGAGTCCGTAACCTGGTTGCCTACCGGAGTGCCGTCGCGGGAGACTACGATGGTGACTCCCGCCAGACCGCCGTCGCCGGAGTTCCGGATTCCATCCCCATTGACGTCCAGGAACTTGAAGGCGCGCAGTCCGGACATCTGCGTATTACCAAAGATCTCCGAGTGGATCGCGTTAGGCTGGCTCAGCGCGATATCGCGCGTAGTGGACGTGGTCGCCGACCAGCCGGCCGGCACGGCTTCCTTCAGCACGTAGTCGCCGAGGGGCATCTTCCAGAAGATGGCCGGGCCGCCCTGGGTCGCCTCAGTATCAAAGAGCACCCCCCCGCGGTAGAGGTTGAAGGTGACCGGATTGGAGGCAAGAGGTCCATCAACTGTAGGGTTATCCCAAGCGCCGTTTGCATCCAGGTCGTCGTACTTGAGTGCCTTTATAAGGCGCCACTGCTGCTGTCCCGGCTTGGGGTCTTGACTGTTACCCAGGTCTGGGGAACCAGCAGGGTTTTGTGAATCGCTTGTCCACGTCTGGCTGACCCCGGTGGTATTGGTCCAGCCAGCGGGTGCCTCCTCGTTGCCCATGCGGCTGCCAAGCGGAATGGTATTCAAATCGCCCTTGCCCTCCCGGGTGGCTTTCGTGGCCATCAGGGTACTTCCCCGATAGAGCTCGAAAGTGACGGAGGGGCTAGCGAACAAGGCATCCCCGGTGCCGATGTTTCCGTCGCCGTCAACATCGTTGCACTTCCAGACTTCGATCATGCCCCAACCGCCCGTGTTGGTGTCCCGCGCGGTGATGATGTTCTCCTGCGGCCCGGCCTGGGTAGTGCCCGTGGCGGTCCCGCTTGTGCCTGTATCCATGCTCGTTCTCGTGTCCGTGCCGCTCAGGGGAACGGGCTTCGGGGTGTTGGCACGCGCCCGAGCGTCCACCTTGCCGGGCACCTTCCTATCAAGGGCTCCTGTGCTCGCGGTCACCTTGCCCGGAACGGGGACGGCTACGAGCAGCCAGGCCAGGACGAGCAGCGTCAATCCTGCCCCGTGCCTCCTTATCCTCTCCACCCCACCACCTCCGTTCGGCTTATCCAAAAAAACAAAAAGCCGCGTTCCGCCAAAAACCTTGATATTACGAACCCAGGGCTTATTCGTTTCCCCCCTGCCTTAGCCCAAACCAGCCCGCAATCGCCCTAATACTTGCAATGCGGATTATATATCCGGCCATGCCGGGGGCGGCGCCCTTTCGCAGAATTGCAACAGAATCGCCACATCGACATCATATGCGGCACTTTTCCCACAAGACGGGAAAATGCCGCAGGCAGAGAAGTCCGCGGAAACTACGATCTTAATCTGAGCGCCTGTGGCACAAACCAATGCAACCGATTATCCGTACAGGCTTGTGCATGCGGCTCCTAAAACGACCGCTCTGCACTGCGGGGCCGAAACCGGCTCATATTGGGCAGGACTAACTCGAAGAGCGCTTCACGTAACAGGCTCCTTACCCCTCAGCTCGGCGCGTGGTTAGGGTTCGCGTAGCAGGACGCCGCGGCCGCCGCAGTGTGCACAGGGCTCTCCGAAGGTCTCGATGAGACCTTCGGAGACGTTCTTGCGGGTCATCTCCACCAGTCCCAGCTTGGATATCTCCACCACGTGGCTCTTGGTGCGGTCTTTTTCCAGTTCGCGCATGAGGGTATCCAGGACCTCCTGGCGGTTCTTTATCTCGTTCATGTCGATGAAATCTATGACGATGAGGCCGCCGATATCGCGCAGTCTGATCTGGCGCGCAATCTCCCGCGCCGCCTCCACGTTCGTCTTGAGCACGGTCCTCTCCAGGTTGCTGCGGCCCACGTAGCGCCCAGTGTTCACGTCGATGGCCGTGAGCGCCTCGGTGTGATCGATGACGATGCTGCCGCCCGAGGGTAGCCCGATCTGCCGCTTCAGCGCCTCCCCTATCTGCCGGTTGATATCCAGCGCGTCGTAGAGACGGTCCTTCCCTTGATACAGTTGGACCTTGTCCACCAGGTCCGGCGCTACCTTTTTGAGGTAGTTGCGGATGCTGCGGAAGGCTAGGCGCGAGTCGGTGATGCAGTCCTTGAATTCTGCGTTGAAGACATCCCGGACGACTTTTATCTCCAAGTCGGCCTCGCGGTAGAGAAGCGCCGG
>JAHEXQ010000083.1 GCA_023252035.1 Actinomycetes bacterium | reverse complement strand
GTGCGCCGCCCACTGCCGCAAACCCAGCCGCAGAAGTGCCTTACGGGCCGGGTGCGGCAGGGCGTCGAAGAGCCACCTGGCCCTCCATGAAATTCCGAAACTCGCCGTCACCCTGCGAAACAGCCGGGCCGCGGCGGGCCTGTCCCGCACGGCCAGGGCCGCCACCTTCCCCGATACCAATGCCCCGTGCACCCCGAAGAGGAGGAAGGGATCCTGCACCCCAGCGAGCGAGCCGGCCAGGATCTTATCGCCCCAGAGCAGGCGCGGCTGGCGCGGGCTCGCCACGGGGAGCACGCCTTCGTGCTCCTCCCAGCCCGGTGGCTCGATGCCCTCGGCGGCCAGTTGAGCCTCCCAGCGGTCCCTCACCCGGGTACTCACAGGCCGGCGGTCTAAGCAGAGCCCGAAAGCCATACCGTTGGCCGAGGCGTAGTAGGCGTAGTCGCGCGTATATTCGTCGAACCAGGCCATCACGCGGGGCGGCTCCTCGCGTCTCATCTTGAAGACCCAGCCGTAGACGGGCACATAGGGGAGGTTCATCGCCTCGAAGGGCTCGAAGCTGAGTCCCGTGGCGATGATGGACCCCGGCGGCAGGTTCGCGGCGTCCGCCTGGGTCCGCAGGACGCAGTCGAACTCAAAGCGCACCCCGGCATCCACAGCCCGCTCGTAGAGCAAGCTCTCCAGGGAACTAGCACGCGGCCCCCGCTCCACCGAGTGCAGGTACATGCGGGAGGCGGGCCACTCCAGGCGCTTGCCGTAGAGATGGAAGACCGCCGTCTCCGTGGACTGCACCTGCGGAGGCCCCAACTCCACGCCGATGAAACGGCGGAGCGCCTCGGGTTCCATGGGCGTGACGTCCACAGCGGGATGAGTAGAGGGTATGCCGCCCACTTGGCTGAACTGCTCCAGTACCGTAACCTCGTACCCGGCCCGCGCCAGGTCTATAGCCGCGGTGAGCCCGGACAGCCCTGCTCCCACGATCAGTGTCTCAGCCATGCACTCCCTCCCCTTTTCGGCCAGCCGTTGGGCCGGTCTCAGAACCGATAAGCGCGCACCTCGCCAGAACCCGCCGGCCCCCCGGCCCTTTAAAAAGCTAGAGCGTCAGTTTTTTCATGAGCCCGGTATCGTAGTCCCAGTGCCGGACCGCCAAATTATTCGGGTCTACCGCCTCCTTGAATTGGGAGAAGGTGTCCCGGAAGACCACCTGTTGGGAGCACTGAGAAATAGCGGGCACGGGTGGTGAAGCATTCGAAGCAGTGCTCGTCGCGGCTGACCTTGTAGGCGAGGTTCTTTGCCACGGTGAGGTCAAAGAAGCCGAAAGCCAGGATGCGGCGCTCCGCCCGCAGCGGCTAGAGGTAGACGATGCCGTAATCGGTATTCCGAAGATGTCTTCGGAAGCCCCGAATAGAAGGGGGAACCGCGGTCCCTGGTCCTCCCTGAAATCCGCTATTCCCTCGCTGGACATCTGCTGTGCGCCGCTTATCCACGGACGCCCGTCCGCCGTGATGGCGTGGAAGATGGAGAGATTGGGAGACCAGTAGCAGACGGAGGCATTGAGGACGCCCCGGTCCAGGTAGGAGCGCAACACGGAGCGGGAAGCGGCGACCCCCGGCAACAATAGCTTGCAGTCGCGCCTCAGACGTTCCTCCTGTAGCGCCTCGCAGGTTACCCCCGCGTAGATGCAGGTCATGAGGTTGCGCCGGTCAATCTTCTTGATGCGCCTGAGGCACGACAGGTCGAGGAGCAGCCCCCCGCTCATGCCTTCATGCACCTCCATGGGCTCGCGCCTGACGCTGTATATGGGAATCTTATCGCGCGTCGCGAGTTTAGCCACGCCCGGGACCTCCAACTCGTCCTCGGGTTTGACGAGCATCAGCTCGGCTGGCGGCGGTCCGGCGAAGTATCCGGTTAAGTCGGCCTGGGCGGTACTTGCATTCTGATTTCCGCATACCTCCTGCAGTTCACGGAGAATATCGCTGGAGATCATCCCGCTGGGGCCCGGAGCTGCCTGCTCCCCCCCTCAGCCTTCAGTTCACGGCACATGTCGCTGGTAACCATTTCTTCCCCCTGGCTCGGGGCCGGTCAGGCACCGGAACAATAAGCCGCCTTGCACGAACGACGCTTACCGAATAACGCTTGACCCTATGAACGCTTGACCGAACGACTAGTCAGTCATTTAATGTAAGAAATTATATTTTCGGGCCGTTGGACTGTCAATGCAATCACGCATGCGGAACCGGGAAAGGACTTTGAAGGCGCCGTGAAGAGGCAGATCGACGTCGTAGGGGCCGGTCTTTCCGGACTGGTGGCCGCCATCAACCTGGCGCGCCGGGGCTACGACGTGCGGGTTCTGGAGAAGGAGGAGGGCATCGGGGGCTCGCCCCTGCATCATCCTTCCGCCCAGGGAACCTGCCTGCGCCCGGCAGGCCTCTATGAGTACATCGGCGTGGACCTCGGGGAAGTGGTGGAGCCCATCCGGGCCATCACCGAGGTGGCGGCGGGCCGAGCCATCCCGGTGGACATCTCGGGCATCACTCCGTACTTCTTCGAGCGCGGGCCGCGGCCCGCCAGCGCCGAGTCGCTGCTGTACGAGTTGGCCCGCGAGGCGGGTGTGGAGTTCGAGTTCTCCCATCCGGTGCTGGGACAGGAGCAACTGGCCTTGCTTCCCCACGGGACTATCGTTGCCACCGGCTTCAGCTACGAGAGTTTCGACGCACTCTCCGTGCCCTACCTCACCAGCCATCACATCGCGCAGGGATCGGAGTGCGATCCCGGGCTGAACTTCGTCAACGTCTATCACGACGACTTCACCGTCGATTATGGCTATATGTCCGCTTTTCACGGCATTCGCTATGCCCACATCTTCAACCGGTACCGCCCGGTGAGCAGCGAGGGCGTGGCCAAGTTCGCTCAGAGGGTCTTCGAGGTGGAGGGCGTGGAACTTGACCCTGAGGGATGGAATCATTTTACGCTTCCGCTTCCGGCCAGGCTCATCAGCAATCCCCGCCTGTTCCGGAGCAACAAGGTGCTGGCCGGTTCCCTGGCGGGAGCCCTGGACCCCCTGGCCTTCTACGGGCTACATGGGGCGCTGGTGTCAGGGAAGATCGCCTCGCTGGCCGTGGAGGATAAGGAAGTGGCCTGGCGAGAGTTCCGGCGCTGCAACCGCCTTTTCGCCAGCTCCTGGCTCATGGCTACAGCCATGAGCCATACGCCGGCGCGGTTTCGCAACGCCGGCTTCGGCTTCATGTTCCGCAACTTCCGGCGGCTGCCCTGGGCCAGCAATGGGCTGCTCATGCGCATGCCCGGAGCCTATAATTGTTACCGCAAGCTTTGATATGAGGACAGGGGTGCTCCCGCGGTAAGCGACGGAGAATCCTTTCCGGTTTCGTCTATATTCCTTCAGCAAGGCGAAGCAGCCGAGTCCCGATGCCAGGGATATACTGGGCTTCCTCTCTTGCCAGAAACCCTTGGCAATACCCCCCCCCGAACAAAGCCCGCGCCTGATCGTCGGAGAACCGCCTGTGGATCTGCTCCGTGTGTTCCTCCCTCTCCTGGCATCATTACGGAGGAATCTATCGAAAGCAGTCCACTTTTCAAATTTAAACAGTCCACTTTTGAGTTTTAACTGACATAGGCGCAGAGCAGGTTGATAAGAGGGTCTGGAAGGACGCCCTTGTCACGGGCGACGGTCCGCGCCGCGCAACCTGCCTGTTTAGCTGCCTCAGCTACCCAGAATAAGCCGCGTGAAACGTGCTGCGAGAAGGGAGGGGGGGACGATTAGCGACAAACTCCTGGGCTTGTTGAACGAGGGCATCGCAGCGGAACTGCAGGTATCCGTCCAGTACATGTGGCATCACGTCATGTGCTATGGATTGAGTAGCGAGTCCGTAGGCGACGTCTTCAAGCAGATCGGCATCGTGGAGATGAAACATGCGGAGCAGATCGCGGAGCGCTTGGACTACCTGAGCGGCGTGCCCGCCACAGCACCAGCCCCCATCGACCTCTACAAACGCATAATCCAGGTGGCCCACGACGAGGGCGACGTCACCACCAAAAAGCTCTTCACGGATATCCTGGCCGAGGAGGGGGAACACCACAATACCCTCCGGACCTTCCTGGAGAAGTAGGCCGCACGAGCCCTTCGCGAATAGCCTTTCAGCCCCGCTTGCGTGGAGGCCCCGGGAAGAGTTCCAGCAGTTCGCGCGGGCTCCGCAGGGTCACGTCCGGGCTGTGTGAATCCAGTACCTCCCGGCTGAAGGGCCCCCAGAGCACCGCCACCGAGAGGACGCCCGCGGCGTTGGCGCAATCCACGTCGTAAGTGCTGTCGCCCACGTAGGCGGTCTGACCGTCCGAACATCCTAAGGCTTCCATGGCGGCCAGCACGGGCTCGGGGTCCGGCTTGTGGCGGGTGGTGTCGTTGGCTGTCATGATCACCTCAAAGAAGCGGTCCAGCCCGAAATGGGCGAGGCCCGGGCGGGCGGTCGCTCGGCGCTTGGAGGTCACCACACCCAACTTGTAGCCGCGCCGCGACAGTTCGTGAAGGACGTCTTTCACCCCGGGGAACTCCCGAGCCATGGCGTCGTGAAACTTCTCGTACTGTGCCTGATAGGTGGAGCAGAGTTGATCCACATGATCGGAGTCGAAACCGGCCATCTGCACATAGAGGGGCTCTCCGATGAGCGCCAGGAGCTCGCGGTCCGGCACATCCGGCAGCCCGTGCAGGCGAAAGGTCTCGTGGAAGGCGCGCAGGATGAGGCTGATGGTATCGACCAAAGTCCCGTCCATATCGAAGAGGATGCAGGAAACCGCTCTCTTTTCTTTCATCACGGTGAACCACTATAATAGAGCCCGGGGTGAGGTTCAAGCGCAGGGGCTTCGCCAATGGGGGGTAATCGGGGATGCTAACGTAATAAATACTGCTTTACAAAATCCCCGGTCCATTTTCAGAAAACGGCCCGGAAACCAAGCGGCGTATGCAGGGAAAACAGCAACTATTAACAGAGGGGGTTGCGATGGAACAATCAGAAAAACCATGGTTTGCCGAGTTCAAAGTGCTTGGCATACCGCAGAGCCTGGAGCCCTACCCCTTGATCCCGACCCATGCCTTGCTGGATCAAGCGGCTGAAAAGCACAAGAAGATGGGCTTCGTGCAACTGGGCTACGAGATGAACTACCCGAAGGCCAAAGAAAATGCCGAGCGGTTGGCAAACGCGCTATCGGAGATGGGGGTGATGAAGGGAGACCGGGTGGCCACCCTACTTCCGACGTCGATTCAGTTCGTACTGGCGGATACTGCTATCTCCAAGGCTGGCGCTGTCCACGTCCCCTCCAGCTTCCTGGAGCCTCCCGAAAACATGGAGCACAAGTTCAAGGAATCCGCCCCCAAGGTGCTCTTCGCCATGGACGAGTATCTGGACGTAGTGGAAGCCTTGAAGAAGAAGGTGCGCATCGAGCATGTTATCGTGAGCCGGATAGAGGATTTCTCAGATAAGCCTCCCGAGCATAAACCAGCGCTGAGCGAAGGCATGTACTGGCTCACGGACCTGTTGGATAAGTACCCGCCGCAGGCGCCGCAGGTGGAATTTCGCCCGGAATGTGACGTCGAGACACTTCTCTTCACTGGCGGAACCACCGGTCTGCCCAAGGGCTGCATGCTCACGCACTATAACATCGTGTCCAACGCCCTAATGAACAGCCATGTGCTGGGGATCAGCTCACAGGTCCTGGCCGGCAACATCTCGGTCCTCCTGGGCCTGCCCTTCTTCCACAGCTACGGCCATTGCTTAATGCACACCATGGTCTATCTGCAAAACAAGATTCTGCTGGTGCCCGATGCCCGGGACACCAAATCCATGGTCAGCATGATCAAGGAGCACCACCCGGTGCTGCACATCGGCGTGCCCACGCAGTTCATGAAGATGGCCGAGGAGGAGCTGGAAGGCGTAGGCATCCTGGCCATTTCGGGATCTGCGGCGCTTCCGCCGGAGACCCAGGAGAAGTTCGAGAAGACAGGTGCGGGAGCGCTGATGGAGGGATACGGCCTCTCGGAGCTGTCCCCGGTAACCCATATGAACGCTTCCGCGATGGTCAGGCTCTTCGGAGGTCGCTCGCAAGTGGCTCTGTCCAGCAAGCTGCTCGGTCTGCCGGGGGTTGTCCCTGCGACCAGGAGCATGCTTGGATTGCTGGGTTATAAGAACGTAGGGAAGACTTTCGGCAAAGCCATTCCTTTTCTGTCCAAGTTTTCGGGTAAGCGGCCAAAGCTGAGGGGCGAGGAAAAACGGGCCACTATCGGAATACCTGCTCCCGACACCGAGGTCAAGGTGATGGACGTGGACACCGGGAAAGAGCTCTCCTGGGAGGAGATGATAAACGAGGGTAAAGTCGGCGAGATGCTGCTCAAGGGGCCCCAGAGAATGATCGGCTACTGGCCCGAGGAAGGCAAGGGCTTCGACGAGGAAGGTTACATCCACACCGGCGACGTGGTGAAGGTCGACGAAAGGGGCTACTTCTATATCGTGGACCGCACCAAGGACATGATCATCGTGTCCGGCTACAAGGTCTATTCCCGCGAGCTGGACGACATGCTCTATGACCACCCGGCCGTAGCCATGGCTGCCACTATCGGCGTGCCCGACCCGGACCGCCCGGGCAGCGAGCGGGTCAAGGTCTTCATCCAGCCCAAGCCCGATTACAAGGACAAAGTGAGCGAGCAGGAGATCATCAGCTACCTGCAACAGAAAGTGGCCAAGTACGCCGTGCCCAAGCAAGTCATCTTCCTGGACGAGATGCCCCTCACCGAGGTGCAGAAGGTGAACAAGAAATACCTGCGCGAGCGGGAACTGCAGGAGATGGCCAGCGAAGGTTGATCGACACTGACTTTGCCGCCTCCACCAAAAGGGTCTGACCCTTTTGGTGGAGGCGGCTTCCTATTGCGCTATTTGTGGAAGTCGAGGAGGGCGTAGATGCGGTCCATATCCAGGGAGGAGCGCACGGCTTCCGCCAGACGGTCGTAACCGGCCTGCTTGATGTCCTCGGGCGACGCGGCTTCTGCCCCCAGCGGCGGTAGGCCCTTACGCGCGCGCAGGAAATCCACGAAGCCACGGCATGCCGCGGTGTTGTCGAAAAGCCCGTGGATATAGGTGCCGAGCAGCGTACCCATCCCATTCACGGCGCCATCGGGCTCCTCCGTAACGGTGCTGCTTCGCTCGATGACGACAAAGGGTGAAGGTAGCGCGCCGGGTTCCGGGCACGAGGCGCCCATGTGTATCTCGTAGCCGCGCAGCTCGTCTCCCCGGTGCAGGCCCAGAAGCGGAATCGCCGCCGAGGCGCGCGCGCGGATCTGGCAGGTGAGCTTCTCGCGGTGGAAGAACGTACGCACGGGCAGCAGGCCCAGGCCCGGGACCTCGCAACTGCGCCCCTCCGCGCCCTCGAGGTCCTCGATGCTGATTCCCAGCATCTGGTAGCCGCCGCAGATGCCGAGCACGGGCGTGCCCCCCTCCGATAACCGCACGATCGACGCGGCCAGTCCGCAGTTCCGCAGGAACTGCAGGTCCGTGCCCGTGTTCTTCGACCCCGGTATGATCACGGCGTCCGGTCTCCCGAGTTCGGCCACCGACCTGACGTAGCGCAAAGCTACCCCGGGCTCCCGGCCCAGGGGGTCGAAATCGGTGAAGTTGGAAATGTGGGGCAGGAGCGGGACGGCGATCTCCACCTCGCCTCCAGTGCCCGCCTGGGAGCGCAACTCTTCCAGGGGCACCGAATCCTCCTCGTCTATCCCCATCCGGTGGATGTAGGGGACCACGCCCAGGACCGGCTTGCCCGTCCGCTCCTGGAGGAACTCCAGGCCCGGCTCCAGCAGACTAACATCCCCGCGGAACTTGTTGACGATGAAACCGGCGATGCGGTCCTGGTGAAACGGGGGCAGCAGCTCCAGGGTGCCCACGAGCGAGGCGAAGACGCCGCCCCTATCGATGTCTCCCACTAGCAGCACCGGGGCCTGCGCCGCCTCAGCCATGCGCATGTTCACTATCTCGGTGGCCATCAGGTTTATCTCGGCGGGACTGCCGGCTCCCTCCAGGACCACGATGTCATACTTGCTTCTCAGCCGCTCCAGCGCCCCCAGCGCTTCGGGAAGCAGCCGCGCCTTGAGGTTATCGTAATCCACCGCGCTCAGGTTGCCGATGGGCCTGCCATGCAGGATGACCTGGGCATCGCAGTCGGCCACGGGTTTTAAGAGGATGGGATTCATGTCCGTATGGTGCTCCACGCCCGCTGCCTCCGCCTGCATGACCTGCGCTCTCCCCATCTCTCCGCCATCGAAAGTGACGAAGCTATTCAGAGCCATGTTCTGGGATTTGAAGGGAGCGACTGCGAAACCGTCCTGGTGGAAGATGCGGCAGAGGGCCGCGACCAGTACGCTCTTGCCGGCGTGGGAAGCGGTGCCCTGCACCATGATGCAGCGGGCAGGCTCAGCGCTGCGACTCTTCACGCGCGCGCATCTCCTCCAGGACGTCGCCGGGGTCACACTCCGGCAGGTCCAGGTGCGATGTATCGTTCAGTTTGGAGAGGCCGATGCGGTTATCCAGGCTGTCGCCGAAGAACTTCAGAGTGGTGACCGAAGCCAGGTCCACCTCCAGCCGGAGCATGCGGTCGATGTCCATGCCCAGTACCTGGCAGACCACCATGCGGATGGGCCCGCCGTGGCTGAGTATGAGGATATTCTGCTCGGTATTATGGCGCGGCAGGATCCAGTTCATGGCTTCCACCACACGGTCGCGTACCTCGGTCATGTTCTCGCCACCGGGGATGCGCATGCTGGAGGGCTTCATCAACCAGTTCTTGAGAAGCTCGGGACTCTCGGTCATGATATCGGCGGACTTGCGTCCGTCCCACTCGCCGAAATCCACCTCCATCATGCCATCGACCACCACCGGCTCCAGACCCGTCTGTTCCGCCAGCGCCACGATGGTCTCCCGACATCGCTGGATGGGACTAATATAGAGCGCCGCCAATTCCTGGCCAGCGAAGCGCTGCGCGATGCGCCGGCCCTGTTCGAACCCCCGCGCGTTCAGGCTCTTATCCGTGCGGCCCAGGATGCGATGTTCCAGATGCCAGTCGGTTTCTCCGTGACGGACGAGAAATATCTTACCCATGACGGTTCACTATTTTACAGGCCCGGCTCAGACAAGGGCAACCGGCAGCGCCATGGTAAACGCTGGCGGGGCGGGAAGCCCCGGTCATGCTCCGACCTCAGGCAGTGCTCCCGTCTTCGCGAAACGGCGGACTGCTTCCGGCGTGGTCAGGTGTGTCCGGTAGGCCAGGAACAGAAGCAGCAGAAACCCCGCCATCTCCGTGAAGAAGATCCATTCGCTGGAGAGATACAGGAGCATCCGCTGGATCCACGTACCGGTGACCTCCTCCGGGCGGAACCATCCCAGCAGGGGCCACAGCAGGGTGGCGGCGGTCCCCCACGTGGCGTCCCCCAGCAGGTGCGATACGGTGCCGATGCCCAGACTGAGAACGCCCGTTCTCCGCCGCGCATGATAGAGAGCAGCCCCCACGCCGAGCAGGCAAGCCGAGAGCAAAAGGGTGTGGCCGAAGATCTTGCCGCTATGAAAGGTGCTGGGGAAAATCAGCTCGCCGAAGGGCTTGTCCAGGAGATCCGGCAGGATGGCGCCCAGGAGCACCAGGCGGTACTCTAACTGGAGCGGTTCCGATGCCGGAACGAGCAGTTTGTCCGCCTCACTCACACCGACTCCGCAGGCGGCCCCGAGGCCGAGGTGGGCGAAGAACAACATCAGAAGAGGGTTTCCTGGGGGGGCTCCGGGATCTCTTCGAACAAAGCCACCGTCTCCGCCTGCGAGTCCAGGGCTTCGTTGGCCAAGCGGTCCGCCTCCTTGTTCAGCTCCCGCTCCACGTGGTGCACGTCGTATTCGCGGTAGCGCTTGAGCATGGAGACGACCTGCGCATAGAGAGGCTGCAGATTCTTGTCCCGGACCTTGTAGGCGCCCTGGATTTGCCGCACGACCAGCTCGCTATCGCTGCGGATATGTACCCTGCCCACATTGAAGACGGAGAGCGCCCGCAGCGCGTGGATCATGGCGGTGTACTCTGCGTAGTTGTTGGTGCAGACCCCGATGCGCTCCGCGAAAGCGGCTATGCGCTTGCCATGGCGGGTATAGACGACCACGCCGATGGCCCCCGGCCCGGGGTTGCCCCTTGCGGCCCCGTCCGTATAGACGAAAAGTTCGTCGAAGAACTTGCTTCCTTGAAATGCCGGATCTACCACGCTATTCCGCCTTACATAGACCATGGGGGCCCGCCTTGGCTGCTTACTTCACCAGTATCCTGCCACAGGTCGAACACTTGAATATACCATCCGTCCGCTTGAACCGGTCGTAGTCCTGCCCAGGCAACTCCATGCGGCATCCCTGACATACTCCGCCCACCACCTTGACCGCGGCCAGGTTATGTTTCTGCCGCAGCAGCGTATCGTAAGTCGCGAGGAGCTCGGCAGGGAGCTGCGGCCTCAACTCCGCCTTCTCCGCCTCCACGGCCGCGATTCGCTCAGCCAGGGTCGCCAGCTCCTGCTCTAGTTTCTTCTCCACGTCCGCCAGTTTGGCCTGCTTCGCGTCGCGCTCGCCCGTGAGGCGCGCGATGTCCGCGCTCATCTGCTCGATGGCCTCCATGCTCTCCAGGATGCGGGTCTCCAGGTCGTCCCTCTTCTTGCCAAGGAATTTCACCTCTGCCTGCAGGCCGCGCAGTTCCTTGGGATTGGCCACCACGCCGCCGTAGAGCTTCTCCTCCTCGCCCTTGATCTTACGCGAGAGCGAATCGAGTTCGGTCTCCTGTTTCTTCTGCGCCGCCTGCGCATTGGCCAGCTCGGCCCGCTTGGCCTCCAGTTCCGCCTCGGCATTCTCCAGAGCCACGCGTAATTCCTCCGCCTCGCTCTTGAGCGGATGGTTCTCCTCCTGCTCCCGCAAGGACTGGAGCTCCGTGTCTTTCTGCTGCAGAGCGTAGAGCAGCTCGAGTTGATCCATCAGACCTCCCAGGGCTCGGTTATGGTGCGGGCTACCGCCACGTCCACCTCCAGACCCTGCTCGAAAAGACGGGCCGAGAGCGTGGCA
>JAHEXQ010000199.1 GCA_023252035.1 Actinomycetes bacterium | reverse complement strand
GTTCTGGCCTACAACCTCGGGAACTTCCTCAGGCGGTTTGCACTTCCGAGTGAGGTGTCCCACTGGTCACTCTCAAGCATTCAGCCAAAGCTCATAAAGATTGGAGCCAGGATAGTCTCCCACTCCAGGATGACGATCTTCCAGATGGCTGAGGCTTGCAGTACCCGAGAAGCTGTTCCGGTCTATGCTATCGAGAATTCACCGTCTGGGGAGGGCGTGCGCCAGGGCGCCTGCCTTGAGCCTGTGAAAGACGGGGATAGAAAGCAAGGTGGACCGGTAATGTGGGACAACTGTCCCCGGAAAACGCGAAAACACGAGGCCTGGAGCTGAGATGACGGGGTCGGTCGGCGAGGGAGCGGCAACCGCCAACCAAATGCCGCGGAAAGGCTCGAATGGTGGTAATATTTGGGCGCTGGCGGGGGCATATGGGGAATACCGGATAAAGGTAGAATCAGGAAGCGGCGAGCAGGAGGCGATACGCATGAAGTTAGACAGCCCTGCATCCTATCTGGATAGCCTGCGCGGTTGGGAACGGCGCGTCTTCATACGGGGCGAGCGGGTGGCCAACACTGTCGATCACCCCCTGGTGCGACCGGCGCTCAATTCCGTGGCCGAAACCTACGGGACCGGCCAGGACCCTGCGGCGGAGGAGATCCTGTTCGCACGCTCCCATCTGACCGGCGCCCGCATCAGCCGCTTCGCTCACATCCACCACAGCACCGAAGACCTGGTAAATAAAGTCCTTATGCTGCGGCTCATGGGCCGCCGTACCGGCACCTGCTTCCAGCGCTGTGTGGGCATGGACGGATTCAACGCCCTCTACTCGGTCACCTGGGAGTGCGACCAGGCGCACGGGACCACTTACCACCGGAGGCTCAAGGACTACCTGGGATACGTGCAGGAGGAGAACCTGGTGGTGGACGGGGCCATGACCGACGTGAAGGGCGACCGGGGCCTGCGCCCTGGGGAACAGGCCGACCCCGACATCTTCCTGCGGGTGGTGGAGCAGGATTCCCGGGGCATCACCGTGCGGGGCGCCAAGGCCCACCAGACCGGGGCGCTCAACTCCCACGAGATCATGGTGATGCCCACCACGGGGATGCGTGAAGACGAAGCGAGTTTTGCCGTAGCCTTCGCCACGCCGGCCGGCGCCCCGGGGATCACGTTCGTCCTCGGGCGCCAACCATCCGATACCCGCAAGCTGGAGGAGAGCCCACTCGACGTGGGCAACCCCACCTACGGCAGCCAGGAGGCGCTGATCATCTTCGAGGACGTCTTTGTGCCCTGGGAGAGGGTCTTTCTCTGCGGAGAGGTAGACCAGAGCGGGAAGGTGGTGGAACGCTTCGCCGCCTTTCACCGGCAGAGCTACGGAGGGTGCAAAGTGGGCGTGGGCGATGTCCTCATCGGCGCGGCGCGCCTGGCCTCCGAATATCAGGGAGTGGCCAAGGCCAGCCACGTAAGGGACAAGATCGTCGAGATGATCCACCTGAACGAGACCCTTTTCGCCTGCGGGCTCGCCTGCAGCTATCACGGAACCGCCACGCAGGCCGGCAGCTACATGGTCGACGTTATGCTCGCCAACGTCTGCAAGCAGAACGTCACCCGGTTCCCCATCGAGATTGCGCGGCTGCTGCAGGACATCGCGGGCGGTCTCGTGGTCACCATGCCCTACCAAAAGGATTTCGAGAATCCGGAACTGGCCCCTCAGCTCGAAAAGTACTTGAAGGGCGTGGCTGGTGTGCCCACGCTGAACCGCATCAAGCTTCTCAAACTCATCGAGAACCTGACCGCCGGATGCGGTTCCGCCGCTTATCTTACGGAGAGCATCCACGGCGCCGGCTCCCCGCAAGCCCAGCGCGTGATGATAGCCCGGCTCGCCGACCTGGACGAGAAGATAGAGCTGGCCAAGCGCCTGGCCCACATCGAGGACTGATCTCATGGCGCGAGTCGCTTTTGCTGCTGGCCGATTCCCCGGTCATGAGGCGATGCGCTTGCAATCCGGCTCCGGTCGAAATACCATCACCCCTGGGGAACCCCCACCGTCAGTTTGCGCAATAAGTGCCCTAGCCTGAGTTTCCGCTTTACCCCACATTCCCCACTCATTACCACGTCTCCCCGCGTAATTTCCGTTCATAAGGGTTCCCGCATATTATGCAATATATTCTACCCTTTCGATGCTTTTATTCCTTCCGGAGTTTCAATCTCAATGACCGAGCCGCATCTAGGCTTCAGCAGGGAGTAGCGAGGCATGTTATATTAATGCGCATGAGCAAGAAGGTGACCGAAGAAGCCCGGCGTCAACTGCACATCCTGCAGTCCGGCATAGAACAGTCGCTCCCGGAGGGTGAGCTACTACGCAAACTGGAGAAGTCCCGGTCCACCGGCGAGCCCCTCAAGGTCAAGTTCGGCGTTGATCCCACCAGCCCGGACCTCCACCTGGGTCATGCAGTGCCCCTACGCAAGCTAAGGCAGTTCCAGCAACTTGGGCACATTGTCTATCTGATCATCGGCGATTTCACAGGCAGGGTAGGGGACCCTTCGCAACGTGACGTTATGCGGCCTCACATCACACGGGCGGAGGTGGAGGAGAACGCGCGCACCTATACGGCACAGGCCTTTCGCGTGCTCGACGAGAAGAGGACGGTGCTCCGGAACAACAGCGAATGGCTGGCCCCGCTCACTTTCGAAGAACTGCTGAGCCTGACTTCGCATTTCACCGTGGCACGGCTGCTGGAGCGCGACGACTTCTCACGCCGCTACCGGGATCAGGTCTCCATCGGGCTGCACGAGTTCCTCTACCCGGTGATGCAGGCCTATGATTCGGTGGCCATTGAGGCGGACGTGGAGATGGGCGGCACTGACCAGGTCTTCAATCTCCTGGCCGGCCGCGAGCTTCAGCGAGCTCTGGGGCAGGAGCCGCAGGCGGTCGTCACAGTGCCCATTCTGGTAGGCCTGGACGGCGAGAAGAAGATGAGCAAGAGCCTCGGCAATCATGTAGGTCTCACAGACCCTCCCCTGGAGATGTTCGGGAAGGTGATGTCCA
>JAHEXQ010000082.1 GCA_023252035.1 Actinomycetes bacterium | reverse complement strand
ACAGCAGGAAGAAAAGCGGGATTGAAACCAAGGAAGGGTAAGGGTTAGACTTCTGGATGTTACCTCAAGTGGCCGCTTTTGAAGTGCCCATCACTGGCCGGGTTTGAGTGCCCGGTGACACGTCCCCTTGGTAGCATGCAATAATGACCTGGTTATCTTGCTGCCCCCAAAATGCGAGCAGCAAGTCTTCCAACAAGTTTTGCATTATTGTGTCACTCCCCTTCGTTCAGCTTGCACCAACCTTTCCACTAAAGCGATGCGCGCTTCGGGATACGGGTCTAGTGCATTTACAATGACCGTCCGAAGGTTAATCCATTCCGGACAGAGCGTTATGTTGAATGTCTGTTGATTTCGCAGCTCCCCCATTAGCTTCGCTAACAGCTCAAGAATTCCGCGAGTCTCCTTGATAGCTTGGAGCGCAACTTTATCCTGCTTGTTCCTTTCGGCTCGTACGAGAATTGCGAGAGCTCTGCTATGCAGATCTTGGACCTGGCTAAGCAGCTCGTCCGCAGCACTCGCCTCCTTGCTTTCGGCCGCGCTCACTAGGGCTTTGCTCAAATGGTTTGCCCTGTGACGATACAGTGAGTCCTCCGAAACGCGGAATAACGCGGAAATCGCGCTTAGGGGTTCACCCCCTATGAGTGCTCGATCGATGGCCTCTTTAGATTCATGCTTGCAGACGGAACACTTCCTAGCCATTAGCATGCTCCTTTTGGAGATCATCGATATAAGGTCGCAATATTGCGTCCAGAAGTAATTCCGTTGCTTCCTCTTTGCTGATGGCGCCTCCAGCCAGATCCAGGGCAATCTTGAAACGTTCGCTCTCGGGAGCTCTCGTCCAGAATGCACCCAGGCTGGATAGATACTCCATAGCTTCGTCATACCGAAGGCAAGTACAGGCATTCGAAATGAAAAAGTAACCATCGCAATACGGCATTAGTAAGCCTCCTTTTGGTTTGTATCAACTTCCCAGAACATAGGATTGAGACTTTGAGACAAACCCTCTTTATCCATCTCTCTTGCCTGTTCGGGCTTTGTTTGAGTTTGTCCCAAGTGCATATCAATCAAGTCTGCTGTTAAGCTGCTTTCGTGAGAGCTCAGGAAGTATTCTCTGCTCTTACGGCCACCCCTGGTGGTCGAAGTACCTTCTGTCGATGAAATTGACTCGTCAAGTTCCATATCTTGCAGCAAGCGGTAAAGCGTTGCTCGCGGCAAGTCGAGCGAGCCCATGATCTCCGCAGCTGTCAGCGGTTGAGCTACCGCTTCAAGAAGGCTAAGAACTTCTTGACGATGGCTGCTTCGCTCTGCTTCCCGCACGGACCCGAGAGAATGCAGGGTCATGCTCGCGACATCCAGCCCTAAAGTTTCGTCCTCGACTTCACCGAAGCGGGATATAACCTTGAGGCAGGCTCTTCCTTGGTTTTCCTTTCGAATTTCCAGGGCTATGTCGACGGCAGCCAGGATGGCGCTCGATCCGCGGATTGCATCTCCTTGATCGCCGCCTCCCTTTCGCGAATGATGAACGAGAAGAATTGAACAACCTGTTTCGTGGACCACACCTCGCAGCTCATTCATAAGAGCGGCCATTTCCGCTGCGTTGTTCTCCTTTGTCCCAGGTCGCCAGAATATGAGCGGATCGATGATAAGCAGGTCCATGCCATGGTAATTCACAAAGGCTTGTAGCGACATGCGTAGCTCCTCATTCGAGGCAACCCCTGAACAGATAAAAAGTTCAGGGGGCGGCTTCCCAATCATAGACTTGAACCGCTTTAGGATGAGCGCTTTGCTGTCTTCGAGTTGAAGGAACCCGACGATACCTTGTCTACACGGCCTGCCCAGGAACTCGGAGCCAAGCGAAACGGCTATTGCCAAGTTCATGGCGAAGATGGTCTTCATCGACTTGGGCTTGCCTGCGACTATGCTTAGGGATTGGTCGGGCAGAAGCCCCTCAACTAACCAGGTGACTTCATCTACTCCAGCCCAGAAACGAGCAGCTGACATAAACGGCGATTCGAAGTCTTCGGCGTATTCGATGGGTTCGTTATCGGGTCGCATCAGCTTCAACCTCCTGGGCGTCGACCCATGCATCCAGCTTCTGCCGGTCCACTCTTATAGTGCGGACGCCCCACGTTACCTTGCCCGGCAATCGCCCCTCAGAAGACAGCCGATAAATCATGCTGAGGGGCAGGGCAAGATATTCAGCTGTCTCTTGCAAGGTCATATACCGGGGAGTTCTTAGTTCCATAGTACGAAGCCCCTCCCATCGAAAATTTCCTCAGGCGTTGTTTGCAGGTGATAGGAAATCCGCGAGCGCAGGAGCGGATATACATGATGCAGGCCCACCTCAACCATCGCAATCAGCGCCCGAGAGACGCCGGTAAGATCCGCAACTTGCTGTTGCGTTAGATTGCACTCATTTCGTTTCGTAGCCATAAGGCTCTTCCTCGCTTGCATTTGCCACTCTCCTTTTTTCTTGCAAGCCGTCTTAACCCATGGTAACGTACAAACATGAAGAAAATAGACCGATTAACGTCCGAAATACGTCCGAAAGGAAAACCTTCTGATTTTCCGTTCTGGTTCCGTTGGAAGGTCTTTCAGGCGGGATACGAATGGCGGGATGATGTGTTTCCGGCATCACGAGATTTCGAGATTCTTGCCGGAACGGAGAAGAAAAGCGATAGGGATTTGCCAGGTCCGTTCATGGTTCCAGCTGACTTTATGGAGAGTCTTCAAGTCTCAGAGCCCGAGGAAGGCAATCTAGAAATCACCTTCGATATCGAAGCGGAGCGGCCGATGATGCTTTATCATCCATTGCATCTTTACCCGGGGCTGCACCGACAATTCTCGGATCTCGACGGTTCACGGGAAGCAGTGATATCGTTTGCCGATTCATATGGGATGCTTGGGATAGGAATGGCGGCGGCTTTGCGGATAAGGGGAGTAAGCGCTCCGATCATGGGAGCCGTGTGTGAAAGTCTCTATCAGTGGCAGCGTGAGATCAAGGCAATGCATCGCTTGGTAACTCTTTGGGACGCTCTGAGTATGAAAGATGCGAACTTCCTCAATCGTCACGTTTATTGGGACGAGAATCACGTCTACTGGTTGGACGCTTCGGATGAGTACTTAGAAGCCCACCGCCGTGCGTTGAACTATCGTAAGAGAGGTGAGGAGCGGCTCATATCACGCTTTGTAAAATATCCAGAGGGCGAAAATATGCCTGCCGGCTTTTACACCATCGCTGATTTAAGAATAGATCCCGAGATTTTCCGCGAGCTCAAGAGCGAATGGAACCAGCGTAAATCGCCTTTTTCGGCCGCTAGATTGCATTTTCAAAAGATGCTAAATGATGAACTGAAGAAGCAGGATATCAATCTAGTAATCATGCCTCAAGCCACAGCTAGCTCTCCGCCGGGTGCTTATCGCGGTCATTACGTGCCCACCTCTTTATTAGCCGCAATGTATCTGCAACTGTGGTTTGAAGGCACGGGGCAGAAAGTCATCAGAACATGCAAACGAGAAGGCTGCTCCAATTACGTTGAGCAAGAAAACCCCCGAGGCAGGCCGCAGGAATATTGCTCCAAGAGCTGTCGCACGAAGGCTTCATACTACAAGAACAAGGATAAGACGATAGCCCGCAATAGCGAATATCAAAAGCGGAAAAGGCAGGAAGGCCGCTAGATAGTGGCTAGATACAAGACCCAGAGCAGCAAGTTTATGAGCCGGTTCGCCTATGCAAGGCGGCGGTCATGAAAGCAGAAGGGAGTTGGCATGGCTCACATAGTGAAGCGTGAAACCACTAAGGGGGCCTCGTATCACGTAGTGTACCGGGATCCGGAGACGCGCAAGGAGATCTGGAAGAGCGCCGGCCACAGGTGGAAGGATGCCAATGCGATGAAGGTGAAGATCGAGCGCGACCAGCACGAAGGTGTCCATGTTGAACTCAAGGAGATCACTCTAGGAGAGCTGGCGGATAAGTGGCTGAAAGAGCGGGAGGGCCAGGTGCGGCCGAAGGTGCTGGCCTCCTACCGGCCGCACGTGGAGCGGCTTACGGACGGTTTCGGCAAGCGGAAGGTGAAGACCATCCGGCCGGAGGAGATCTCCGAATTCGCCGCGGGCCTCAACGCGGGGCTGGCGCCGGCCACGGCTGGCAGGTGCTTGACGATCACCAAGAACATCTTTGAGACCGCCATCGAGTGGGGCTATCTTGGACGGAACCCGGCCAGGTATGTCCGTAAGCCTAAAGGGAGCAAGACCGAGCTTGATTACCTGGAGCCCGCCGAGATCAAGCACCTGATTGAGGCCACCGAGGAGCGCCATCGCTGCCTGATTATGTTCGCGTGCCTGACGGGTTGCAGGCAGTCGGAGATCCTGGGCCTCTCCTGGGACTGCGTGGATCTGTCCGCTGGCCGCGTCAATATCCGCCAGGTGCTCCAGGGCAGCCGCTTCTTCCCGCCGAAGACCGAGAACTCCAGGCGGGCTGTGGACCTGCCGGGCGTCTTAGTAGAGGAGCTGAAGCAGCACCAGGTGCGGCAGGCCATAGAACTCGATCGGAATCCGCACAATCTCGTCTTTACGAACCCGGCCGGGATGCATATGCAGAGCAAGACGGTTACGCAGCAGATCCTATACCCAGCGCTGAGGCGTGCGGAGCTTAGGACAGTCGGGTTTCATTCGCTGCGGCATACCTATGCGAGCATGCTGATCGCTCAGGGTGAGAGCATAAAGACTGTTCAGACCTTGCTAGGCCACGCCAACGCCAGCATGACCCTGAACACCTATGGCCATCTTCTTGAAGGCCAGACAAGGAAAGCCATAGTGCGGCTCGAGAACAGCCTATTCCGCGATAGCGAACAGGCGATTTCGGCAGGAGCCACCAATGAGTGGAGCAAGGGAGCAGGAGCCAAACCTACGATACCCGGATTATGAGCCAGAGCCGTAGGAGAGGGAGAGGCCGCAGCAGCCCGTGGAAGGTGCTATTACTTGTCGGAGCCAATACAGTCACCATCCGTCGTTCTGGCTACTTATTGGTGCTATGATTCTAATGGGCAATAGGGAGGATCTGAACGAGATGAACTATGGGAGGGCAAAGCGAGCTGATGCCGGCATGAGGGGCCCAATGCCTGGATCCTCAGGAGCAGCAAGCAGCTGTATCGCTTATTTCGGACCTCGGAGGCATGGGCCCGAATTAGCAATTGAGGATTCAGCGCTTCAGTGCTGTCCAGACCTGCTCTGCAAACCTGCTTCTGCATATTGGGCAGGTAGCTATGTACCCCTTGGTGCAGGGATCCCAGATATAGTTCTTGCTTCTTACGAGGATGAGGTGTTTGCGTTGCAGCAGGCTGACCCTATCGCAGCTCTTATCCTCGGCTATCTTAGAACCGTCAACAGAGTATGTGTGAAGACACTGTGCCAGCGAATCCCTAAGGCAGAGCGAGCAGTATTAAAATCGCTGTACCGATTGATCGATGAGCAGGTTGTGCTCCAGCATGGCTCATTACTGAAGATAGCCCCGGCATGGAAGCATATCTTGCCAGAGATTATCGCAATCGAAGCTAAGGTCAAAGATTGGAAGACGGTCGTCATACAGGCATCAAGAAACCGGATTTTTGCCCACAGATCATACGTGGCAATGCCAGAGAGCATTGCCCAAGGGCTCCTGGATGAACCCCTTCTCGTGAAGCTGGGCCTAGGTATCATCTCGGTTGGCGATGAGGGGACGGCCCAGATAAAGCGCCAGGGGCGGCTTCAGAGGCCATCTGTCTGGCCATACTATTATGAGCTCGCTAGGATCATTGCTAACAAGCCGGGAGGAACAAATCGTGCCACCATTTGATTTTCCCATGCACGATGCGCAACAAATTCTTCCGCAATATGTCTTTGTCCGAGCCCTCAGCCCTAGCGTGCAGAAGGCAGCTTTCCACGTACAAGATACAGACGGGAATGACCTCTGCTTAAAAATAGTTAATCCGGCATTTCGCGGGGAAAGGCTGTTGCGCGAGGTCCGGGCCCTTCAGCTGCTGAGGCATCAGAATATTGCGTGCTTCGTGGAGTACTCCGATTGCACCAAAGGCGGCCAGCAGATTGAATACTTGGTTGAGGAGTTTATCGAAGGACGTGATCTCACCAATGTGATTTCGGACAAGGAACCATGGGATCAAGCACAGTGGGATAATCTCTTCGCAAAGCTCTGTGACGGCCTGGATGAATGCAGGGTCAAGCAAGTCGTGCATCGCGATTTGAAACCGAGTAACGTACGGGTCCGAGTTGACAACGAGCCTGTGATTATTGATTTCGGTTTGTCTAGGCATTTAGATCTTATCTCACTGACTCGGACCGGTGAAGGCGCACGCATAGGGACGCCGCTCTACTACGCGCCTGAGCAATTCGTGGGCACCAAACATGATATTGACCATCGGACAGACCTTTTTTCACTAGGGGTAATAATGTTCGAAGCAATGTGTGGTGCCCATCCTTTCGGGGCCCCTACGACAGCACTGGATGATCTCGAGGATGCCATATGCAAATCGACAAGCTGCTTCTCGTTGCCAGAATTTCAACTGCTTCCAGCAAACGTGCAGGTGATAATTCAGCGCTTGCTGGAAAAGGAAAGAGCTCGCCGGCCTTATGCGGCCAGCGAAGTTGCTCGGATCCTTAGGGGATGAAGTGGACCATGCGAAGAGGGCCATGGCATCAGTTTGGAGACAGAAGCCAGACTTTTGCCGTCGATCAACTACATGATGGCATCGGAGTTGGTGCGATAATCAGCCCCCGAGACCTTGCGTTTCCCAAGGCTATAGAATATGCCGGCAATTATAGAAGCTCCGACGCTGGCGTACTTTTCGACCCACAGTTTTATGCTCCAGACTTCAATAACACGAAAATGGAGTCATATAGTCTGGCGGCCTTCAGGGGCAGAACTATACCGCAGCTCCAAGCTTATATTGAGCATCATTTCCAGGACTTTGTGCGTGCTCTCCAGGAAATTAATGCGAGCTTGGAAACGGATGCAGTAATCGCGCCAGCGGTCCCTTATGAAGTAGGGTCGAGCGACGCTTCTGATCTCAATAAATGGTTTCTAGACGCAGCACGGGAGGCCTCAGAGAATCTTGGCATCCCCCTCTATGGGACTGTCATTCTTGGACGTTCGACAACGCGGTCAGACGAATCCATGTATGCAGCCCTGGCAACCGCAACTAGCGTTGAAGCAGATGGTTGGTACTTCATTAATGAATTCGAGTCCTGTCGTGTCCCTTGCGATCAAGACGAAGTTTACAGGTTCTGCCTAGCGGGTCTCACGCTTTGTTGCATGGGCCGTCCTGTCTTGCATGCATATGCCGGGCCCATGGGGCTGCTTTCTTTTGCATTCGGTGCCGAGGGAGTAGGCATCGGCCACAGTCAGAATCTCTGGCATTTTCATAGGAGTCGTTGGACCGCACCAGCCTCTAGCCGCGGGGGAAATGGCAATGCACCACCCCGCTTTTTCTCTCCGCCACTTTGGGGGACCATAGTAGACCCAGATGAATCGCGCCAGCTATCTGCGGGTCTAAGGAACCAGATCATGATAGATTCTCCCTACTACCATTCACCCCACTATCACGGGAGCTGGTCCGCGAATCCACATTTGGTCTATGCGGTGTGTTCATCGCTAATGGAAATCTCACGGTTGAGGACTGTCCGGCGACGATTTTCGGCCTCGCTAGATCTTCTCAGAGGCGCATGCAATCTACATCAGCAGATAAGGGATGAGGGGATCCTCCTGAAGGACGATGCTAATGCATACCAGGAGATATGGCTGGATGTACTTGAGCGCCTGTTAACTGGGCAAGCGGCTGATTATCAATACCTTGCATTGGTCTCTCGCACCTGATTATGGCAGATCCCATCTGCCGGCTAGAATGGCTTCGGTAGAGCACTGTTATAGGCTCTCCGCCACTCAGTTCTCGGAGGCGAGGGCTCTAGCCGCGGTATGCCGAGGGGATTGTCGGAAGGGCTGCCGACCAGTTCCATGGGGGCAGGTGGCATCCTATCTAGCCTTCATCTAGCGGGCCGGAGCAGAACACCGCGCAACACCCGTTTAGACGGAGTCGGCGGATAGTACATAGCCGCAGGCCAAGCACCATATTGCGCAGCACTGCGTAACACCGCGGCGGGGTGGTCCCACACTTTCAAGGCGGCGGCGCGGATTCGAATTCCGCTGGGGGCACCAAGCATAATCACAGTTCATAGTGCACATAATTGCTCATACGCCATGAAGCTACACGAACCTCATCTAACGCACATCTAGCGAGTTCCTAAGCCGTCGTGAATATCTCGCCTCCTTTTCTCCAGCCTACGGGCCACCTTGGCTCTGCAAGTTCATGCAGGTCTGGTTCTTATATGGGCTGGTCTCGAAGGAGTATGAGGCTAGGAGGGCCAGACATCTTTTCTGACCGTCGAGCCGACCAAGAGATAATCTGATCAAATGCCCGCCCGGTCACAAAGAAAGGCCTCAATCAGCTCTCTAAAGAAATAGTCGGCGACATAGCGGATTATCGCGGGGCGCGCATGAGGGGCGCTTTTGCTGCAGAATTCAACGGTCTTAGCAGGGAATATGATCTTGCGATTGACGAGTTAATTAATCATATTCTTACCGGATATCTATCCGCCCCTCGGCTGTTGACAATCCCCGGATGCCACTACTCATCACCGCGCCATCAGAGCGAATACGCCCCAACCTAGGTATTCACGTGTGTAAGCGGCGTAGCGCTCGGGTTCCGAGGCCAGTTCGGCTCGAACATCTTTCGCAAACTCGTCGTCGGGATTAGCTTCAAGCCATCGGCGCATGGTGAGCTATTTAGCCGCCTCGTATCTGTCCCAGCTGTCTTGGTCTGCCAAAACCATTTCCACGACGTCGTAGCCAAGATGGCCGAAAGACGCGAGAAGTTCTGGAAGTGTGAGAAAGTCGGAGATTGAGCCGGCAAGACACCCCCTGGCAACATCTTCCGTTGGCGGCAACTGCCGCCAGTAGGGCTCGCCGATGAGAATGATCCCTCCGGTGCGCAGGCTCCGCGCCAGAAGCTCGATAGTGCCGATGACTCCCCCAGCGATCCATGTAGCGCCGAGGCAGGCTGCCACACCGGCCTTGTCGTCCGAGATGTAGCCGGTAGCATCGCCATGGATGAACTCGACTTGATCGGCGACGCCGAGTTCCTCAGCGCGGAGTCTCGCTTGCTCAGTGAACAACTGGCTCATGTCGATGCCAGTGCCGGTGACTCCGTAATCGCGTGCCCAGGTGCACAGCATCTCCCCCGAACCGCTGCCGAGGTCGAGCACTCGGGTCCCACTTTCCAGACGCAGAGCTGCGCCGAGAGTGGCCAGCTTTTCGGGCGTGAACGGGTCATGGATGCGGTGAGCACTTTCGGTGATGTTGAAGATCCGTGGAATGTCCATTTCGGGAAATCTCCTTATGGGCGTGAATTGATGTTCTTATATGAACGCGATGCCCTTTCTTCGCATTGGCAGTTTACCATAATCCCGCCATTCGGCGAGGAGGCTGGGTGTGACCCTTGCCCTCGCCCGCGTCCACGAGAATGGCGCCAGTTTATGAGCCGGGATGGACTGATCGAGACCGTCGGTGCTCCTGCGAGAAGTTCCTGGAAGAGACGCAAATCGTTGAGCTCTCCTACTATTTGGTTCCAATTCTGACTCACTTGGGGCACCAAGCATAATAGCAGCTCAAAGGATATTTTGGTGTAACAGAGCACTTCTCCAGGGTCTTTTTAGGCGCTACTCAAACGTCTGTGGCGCGCTAAGCCTCAGGGCTGATCGCCCATGTGCTGGGCGGCCCACTTCGCCAGCTGCGGCCGCTCGATCTTGGAGTTGTGCCGGGGGTCCACAGGCAATCTGCGCTTGAAGAGGATGGCATGAATCTTCTGCGCCACTTCGTGCCGTGAGGCCATGGCCAGCAACTCCGCATGCAGCCCGGCAAGATCCGTCTTCTTTTCGTCAAGCTGGACCTCCACGCACAAGACAGGTAGCTCGCCGGCGGGACCCGGCACGCCCACCAGCCCACTCCGCCGCACCTTGGGATGCGCGTCGAAGAGCGGTTCGACCTGCAGCGGAAACACCGGGCCATCCTGCGCTCTCACTCGCTGCGACACACGGCCGCAGACCCACAGCTTGCCCTGTTCGTCGATGTAGCCGGTGTCCCCGAAGCGGTGCCAGGCTCCCCCGTCGGCATCGGGGACCTTGTTCTTGCGCGTGCTCTCCGGATCGAGGTAATACTCCGGACTAACATGCTTGCCCCTCACCAGTATCTCTCCGACCTCGCCCGGCGCCGGCTCGGAGGTGTCCTTGATGGAATCGATCGGACCGTCCACGATATCGATGATCTTCAGCTCCGCACCGGGCAGTGCATAGCCCACACAGATGCCGGCCCCTTGCTCCGTCATCTCCCAGATCCCGGCCAGGTGCTCGCGGCTCCCCATCTCGGTCGAAGGCATGGCTTCGGTGGCTCCGTAGTTGGCTACCGCTTCTCCGTCGGGCGCTATCACCGCATTGAGCATCCTCTCCACGGGGCCGAAGATCGGGGCTCCTCCGCCGATGACCCTTTTGAGAGTCGGCATGGTCAGGTTGCGCGCAAGCGCTTCCCGGGCCAGGTTCTCGATCAGTATTGGCGCAGCGAAAAACGACCCCACTCCGCAGTCGTTGATGACCTGGATCATGGCAGCCGAGTTCACCTGGGCCGGTCCTTGCCGGGAGAAGTCGATGGGCGGGACTACCATGGTGCCGCCGGCGCTGATGGGGATGAACAGAAAAGCGGGAAAGACGGCCATGTCCACCGGGATCTCTTTTTCCGGGTCCCATCCCCAGCTATAGTGCGCGTTGCGAAACACCTGGCAGAAGCTGCGGTGCGTGTAAAGCGAGGGCTTGGCCGGTCCGGTGCTCCCAGTGGTGTAAAGGACTATGCAGGGATCGTCCGGGCCTACTCGGGGAGGGTCCGGCTCGGCGGGCGCTTTCCTGCACAATGAATTCAACGAGCGGGCTCCCGGAAAGGGGGGCCAGCCCGTCACATTATGGGTTCCAGGGATGACTGGGCATCCCGTCACGAGCAGCTTGCGCAAGGTGCGCGGACCCCAGCCAAAGGCGACCCTTCCCACATGCGCAAGAGCGATGCCTAAGAAAGCCTCCGGCTTCACCCTCCGCAGGCGTTCCGCCACGTTGAGGTAGCCGACCGAGGGATCAATCCACATGGTTACGGCACCCACCCGGGTGAGAGCCACTCCCATGACACAG
>JAHEXQ010000198.1 GCA_023252035.1 Actinomycetes bacterium | reverse complement strand
CAGGCTTTTATCGGCTGATCTCAGCCTCATTTTGGGGGGTCTTATGCTTTGGGGGGACGAAAAAACCCTATTGAGCTGGGGTTTAATGGTCGAGAAGGTGGGCTAGCTCTTAAACTCCTGTATGAAACGCCAATGCGCTGTGTCCATACAAAAGCCCTGGTCGCGGGTTTGTTGCAGGATCGTAACAACGGGTATTTTTCTCGCGAAAAGGGCATACGGGTGCCTGAACGACGGAGCGCTAAGCGGCTCTGAAGGCCTTTCCGCCATGCTTGCAGAGATGGGCGATGGCCTTCCGACCGGAGAGCGCGTTGGAGAAGAGCGCCCCCGCTTCCGTGGCTCACGCCCCATATAGAAGTTCTCGAGCCCGGGGAAGGCCACAGAGCCCTTGCCGAAGAGCACTCGAAGGCCGCGCGCAGGAAATCGGCGCGCCGAAAGCCGAGATGGCGCGGACGTACTGCTCGATGACGCCGACATCGCCCGGCGACAACTCCTTGAGATGCTGCTCGAGCAAGTCCGGATCGTAATAGTCGTTGAAGAGCTTGCCTTCAGGAGAAGCGACAGTCACGCATCCCTGCGTCTTCACCGTCTCCCGGGGCATCGCGCCCAACTCGCTCCATAGCCGGTAGATGGGTGAACCGGGCGCGCAGCTGAAGAGATGATGGATGCATCCGTCGAAGGTGTAACCTTTGCGTTTCCAGGATGCGCACTGCCCGCCGGGCACCGCATTGAACTCGAATATCCTGATCCGGTAGCCATTGAGCTGACCGTAGATGCCGGAGGCCAACCCGCCCATACCGGCGCCGATAATTGATGATGGATTTATCCAGCCCGCTCACCGCCTATCGGAATCCGCGGACACTGGGGCTTAGATATTCTTGCCAATGCCTGCCATGTGAAACGTGCACAGCGCGTCCGGAGGCCGTTCGAAGGATCTATCAGGCCTTGGCCTTCGGCTTCTCCTCTTCCTCTTCTTTGGGGAGGTCCAGCCGCTCCAGGCGCAGGACCTTGAAGAGGAAATAGACTACCGCCAGGATAATGATGAAGTTGATGAGGACGCCGATAAAGTGGCCATAGTTGAAGGTGGCTTTGCCCGCGTGGAAGACGAGCTCATCCAGATTCCTGTTTCCCACGACAAGCCCGATGACGGGATTAACCAGATCGGTGACCAAGGAGGTCACCACCTGGCCTACGGCGACGCCCACGATGAAGCCGATGGCCAGCCCTACCACACCTTGCTTTCTGATAAATTCGATAAGACCCTTCACGAGCAACACCTCCCGGGGATTAACCTGTGCACGCGCAAACACCCCCCACTGGTACATAGTGTGTCGTATTCACGATTCCCCAGGATGCGCATTGCTAAACACATTGCGAGTGTAGCAGTTCCAGGAAGCGGCTCTAGAGAGCGCGTTTTCCACAGCCTTCAGGAAGACCTTCTCGCTGGCTGAGGTTCCGGTCACCAGGTCCGCTTGCAAGGACTGCTGGGCCAGAGCTAAGAGTAACGTCAGTGCGGTTCTGTTGCTCTTCGTTCTGAAGGCGCACGGGCACAGGAACTTTAAGAAAGCCTGGAGGGCCTATCGCAAAGCCGGACTGCCTAGTGTGGCATCGTCGCGCTATCAGGCGTCCGAGCGCTGAGCTCTATTTCTCCTTTAGACTCTCGGCCATCCGTCCTGCGCAAAACTCCACCAGAGGAACGCAGGTCTTTTCGAAGATGCCTTCCTCGCGTGCCCGGCGGCGCTCCGCGGCCTCTGTGAGATCCAGCCCGGTCAGCATCCTGCAACTGGCCGAGCCGAATTCCTTCTGAAAATCGTCGATGAGAGTCCGACATATCCCCATCACTTTGTCGCGGTCGTCCGTGAGCTCATTCCTGCCGTGGCGCCAACCCGCGACGATAATGGCACCCGATATAGCGCCACAGACCATACCGGTTCCCCCCACACCCGCGGCGAAGCCCGTTGCTATCCTGGGCGAACAATCGGCCTCCACGCCGAGATGCTCCAGTACCGACATGAGCACCGACTCCGCGCAGCTCCATCCTTCCAGGAACAAACCCCTGGCTCTCTCTGCAGGCTCCATCATCCACCTCCAAAAAAGCGATGATCAGGTATAACAAAGGGGTGACTGCTCCGAAAATAGCGTCGTTTCCCACCCTCTGCTGGCGCCACTACGGTAGCATGGGCGGCTGACCCTTTTATTACACCTTTTGTAGCATGCACGCTTTGGGTTAACAAGGCGGACGCGAGGGGAAGATCACCGGAGCGGCCCTGTCTGCCGTCTCACTCGGGCCGGTGAGCGAAAGGAGCGGAGACTCGATGAACAGGGAGGAGATCCGCGAACTGGCGAATTTCAGACCGGGGGGAAACCTGGCGAGCCTTTGCCTGGATACCGGTCCCGCTATCGATTCGAACCGGGAATATAGAGCCTTTCTGGGCGGACTTCTTGCGGCAAGCCAAGAAGCGAGCTGATTCGGGCGACCGGGAAAGAGTTCGGCACTTCTTCGACTACGAGTTCCTGGGACAAGCACGGGGCGTGGCCCTTTTGTCCAGTGCAGCGCTCGATTTCTGGCGCGCCAATGAGCTAAAGGTTCCCGTGCACGATTCTTCTCCGCCGGAGACAACCCTCACGTGCTCCCGCTTCTTGCCCTGGTAGATGACCTTCCCAAGTATTGCGTGGTCCTGGTGGACGAGCAGAAAGCCCGCGCCTTCGGGTTCCAACCGGGGGAGTTGCCGATTGCGGATATATTGACGCCATGCCCGTGGGTGCTGCCTGCCCAACCTGCGGGGGCCAGATGCGGGCGGTGGAGGATGTCGAAGACCAGGCCGTCAGGATAACCTTTGACCGCCAGGTGAAGGTTCGTTTCGTCGAGGGCGGCGAGGGGTTCGAGCAGATGCGCAACGCCGGCGGGCTGTTCCGTTTCAAGCGAGTCCCCTGGATAGGACAGAATCACTCTTGTAACAGAATCGTTGCAGGCTCGCGCAGGGTATGGCCGGGGGCGGAGAGCCCTTGGTTCATGGGGCCGGAATGGTTGGCCTCTTATCCTCGCGGAACTCCAGAGAACCTCG
>JAHEXQ010000081.1:4125-11297 GCA_023252035.1 Actinomycetes bacterium | reverse complement strand
GGTATATGGAATCTTATGCGGGGCTCCTCCCCAGCCAGGAGGCGGCGGATGTTCTCCGAATGGCGGATGATGGCCATGACCATGGCCAGCCCCGCGAAGACCAGGTAAGCTGAGGTCCCGGATAAATCCGCCCGGAAATGGATGAGCGTGGCCACCGGGAGGGCCACCGCGCCGGCCAGCGAACCGGCCGACATAAAGCGGGTGCTCAGGGCCACCACCAGGAAGATACCGATGACGGCCAGGCTCACCGGCCAGGGGAAAGCCGCCAGCAGCACGCCGGCGGAGGTGGCCATACCCTTGCCGCCCTTGAATCTCAGGTAGATACTCCAGTCGTGTCCGGCGATACAGGCAAGCCCCGCCAGTAGAACATAAGCCTGATCCAGCCCCAGGGCGCGCGCCACCCACACGGCCACTGCCCCCTTCAGCGCGTCGAGAAGCAGCACGGCGACGAAGGCCGCCATCCCGAAGTTGCGGAGCATGTTCGTCGCCCCGATGTTACCGCTGCCCAGGCTGCGGATGTCCTTGGAGAAGAAAGTTCGCGAAGCGATGAGCCCAAAGGGTATGGAACCCAGCAGGTATGAGAATATGGTCACGGCAACAGCCTTAGGAACGGTCAAGATCAAGGCCCTCCTTTAGGCCATATAACACGCGCGAGGCGCATAGTGTTTCGGTCGGCGCGGCTCAACTCCGGGGCTCCCTCGAATCCCGCTTGGAACGTATGGCGATGCGGATGGGTGTGCCTGTGAAATCGTAGGTCTCCCTGATCTTGCGCTCCAGGAATCGGCAGTAGGATGGCATTACCATGCGGGCGTCGCTCACGAAGAAGACGAATTCCGGCGGAGAGACCCGGGCCTCGGTCACGTAGAAGAGGCGCATGGATTTGCCCCGCCTCGCTGGAGGCGGATTCGCGTTAACGGCCTTGGCAACAGCCACGTTCAGCTCAGACGTGGCCACCCTCCTGGTCCAGGAGGCAAACGCCTGTTCCACGGCCGGTATGAGCCTGCCTATGCCGCTGCCCTTGAGCGCGCTGGTGGTGATGAAGGGCGCATAGCCCACGAAATGGAGCTCCTCGCGGGCATCGGCCAGGAGTTCCCTGGCTGCCTGTCCCGGCACCAGGTCCCATTTGTTCAGAACCACGACGCAGGCCTTGCCGTCCTCACGGATGCGGGATGCTATCTTCTGGTCCTGATCGGTAACCCCCTCCGGGGCGTCGATGACCAGAATGGCCACCTGTGCGCGGTCGATGGCGCGCCAGACGCGCACCTGAGAATAATACTCGACGCTCTCGGTTACCCGGTTACGTCTTCTCCATCCGGCTGTGTCTATGAACTCGTATATGCGCTCGTCGATCTCCACGCGGGTATCTATGGCGTCCCGGGTAGTCCCGGGGATGCTGCTGACTATGGCGCGCTCCTGGCGGATGAGGCGGTTGAAGAGCGAGGACTTGCCCACGTTGGGGCGGCCGACGATAGCCACGGTGCGAGCGGACCCTTGCTGCGCCTCCGCCGGCTGTTCCGCCTCCGGCAACATCTCCACGATGCGGTCCAGCAGGTCTCCCACCCCTAATCCGTGGGTGGCCGAGACCGGGATGGGCTCTCCCATGCCGAGCCGGTAGAAATCGGTCAGCTCCATCTCCTTGAGCGGGTTGTCAACCTTGTTCGCCACGGGAAGGAGCGTCTTTCCCATACGGCGAGCCTGTTCTGCGATCTCCAGATCCCCTGCGGTCAGCCCCTCCTTGACATCGAGGATGAGGAGGGCGAGGTCCGACTCCCGCAAGGCCTGGATGGCCTGCTCGCTAATGCGGTGGGAAAGCTCCGGCAAGTTGCCCCCCTCGAGGCCTCCCGTGTCCACCACCCGGAACTCGCGGGCGCGCCACTCCGCTCTGAAATAGTTGCGGTCACGCGTTACCCCCGGCTGCCCGTGCACGATCGCTTCGGAGCGGGCGATGATGCGGTTTACGAGGGTCGATTTTCCTACGTTGGGCCGGCCCAGGATGGCTACGAGGGGCAGGGTCATGTCGCCACCTCACGGCCCGCTACTGCACTAATGAACGCGCGACCGTCTATCTGCACGACCTCGACCTCAAGGCCGACGGCCCGGCGCAACTCCTCCAGGGTCGTGCCGTCTATAAACTGGTCTTCGCGGAGCATACAGGCGGGGACGAGCAGCCGCCGCGCCTCTTCTCCAGATGCCCGGTAGGCCGCAATTATGTCCCGGCCCGCTACCAGTCCGGTGACAGTGACCTCGCGACCGAAGAGCCGGTTAGGCACGGGCAGCAAACAGGAGAGCGCCTGCCGATCCTCCAGGCCCGCCGCGTGCAGGGCACGCTGCAAGACCACTGCCCCGGCCATCCCGGTAACTGCCAGCACGTCCCCGCGGCTCTCCAGGCGGCTCGCGCGGCCAGCCGCCTCCACCTCGGCGATGAACTTGCGAGCCAAGCCTACGCCGTTCTGCAACTGAGGATAGCCTTCGTATTCCTCCTCCGCCGGGAAGTCCTTGCCGGCTATCAGGTAGAACTCGTCCGAGGCATAGACCATACGGCGTCCCAGAGTCGCGAGCCAGCGCTCCTGGTACTCGGCCGCCAGGGCCAGAATATCTTCGGCTTCTCTCCTGCCCACCCTCCGTATGTGCGCTGGACCCAGGTGGGTGAATCCCACGGGGACCAGTCCCAGGGAAGCGGCGGCGCTATAGCGGTCCCCCACCAGTTCCAGGGTTCTGAGCAGGGCCGGCCCGTCGTTGAGGCCCGGGCAGACCACGACCTGGAGATGTACCTCCAGCCCCGCATCCAACATCTCGCCCAGGAACTTCAGGGAACTGGCGGCCCGGCGATTGTGGAAAATCTCCTTCCTGAGGGAGGGCTCGGCCGCCTGCAGGGAGACGTAGAGGGGCGACAGGTGCGAGTCAAGAATGCGCCGCATGTCCGCGGAACCCAAGTTGGTCAGACTTATGAAGTTGCCGAAGAGAAAGGAGAGCCGGTAGTCGTCGTCCTTCAGGTAGAGCCCCGGCCGTAAGTTCGGGGGTAACTGATCGACAAAGCAGAAGCCGCAGCGGTTGCCGCAGATCATGGTCCCTTTGAAGACGGCACTCTCGAAGACGAGGCCCAGCGGTTCCCCCGGACGCTTGCTGAGCGCCACCCGCTGCTTCTCGGCTCCGCGCCTCATTTCCAACACCACCTCGGCCGCATCGGCCTGCTCGAGGTACTCGAGGACATCGGCGGGAGTGCGGCCGTTCACGGAAAGCAGGTATTCGCCCGCTTGGATGCCGGCCGTGGCAGATGGACTGCCCGGGCGCACTTCACTCACCCGGGGAGGTTCGTAGCTGAGGTATCTCATAGCCGGCGGGAGGCGGGCTTCCTCCCCCTTCCCTTCTTGCGGCACAGCTTGATTATCTCGGCAGCCACTTGCTGGGCGCTCATGGTCGTGGTATCGATGAGTACGGCGTCCCGCGCCATAGCCAGGGGGGATTCTGTCCGGGTGGAGTCCGCGTGGTCCCGCCTGGTTATCTCATTCCTCAGAGTTTCCAAGGGGATGTTGTATCCCGCCTCGACGAGGTCCCCGTGGCGGCGGCGCGTGCGCTCCGTCACACTGGCGGCGAGAAATACCTTCACGTCTGCATCTGGAGCAACGACTGTGCCCATGTCACGGCCTTCGATTACAATGCCTCCGCCTCCGAGAAAGCGCCTCTGTAGCTTCACCATCTCCACGCGTAGAGCGGGAATCGCCGAAACGCGCGAGACGTAGCTGGAAACACGGCGGCTGCGGATTTCCCGGGTCACTTCTCGCCCGTCCAGGAACGTGCGCAGCTTCACTTGGCTGGTCGGGTTATACTCCTGTTCGACGTGCGCCTCCCTGGCCAGGGAGGCGACAGCGGCATCGTCTTCCGCGCTCACCTTTTTCTCCAGAGCCTTGAAGGTGATAGCCCGGTACATGGCTCCGGTGTCTATGCAGGCATAACCGAGCTCCGCGGCCACCATCTGCGCCACCGTGCTCTTGCCCACTCCCGCAGGCCCGTCTATGGCTACTACCAGCCTATCCTTGCTGCTCGGCATATACTTTCTCCCGTTCTCTTATGCTCTAAAGAAACGGGAAGCTCCTTGATTGCAAAGATGAATTATGCACCGCCGGCCGGGCAATGTCTAATGAAGCCCAGCTTATGAATGTTTCACGCGACACTAGCTGTGGGTAAGGCTCTCCAGCACCTCACCGAAGCCGGGAAAGGATATGTCCACACATTCCCAGCTTGAGATGACCGTCTCGCCCGAAGCGCAGAGGGCAGCTACGGCCAGCGCCATGGCTATGCGATGGTCACCGAAGGAATCCACCTCCCGCCCCGTGAGGCGCGAGGGGCCCGTGACCGCGAAGCCGCCTTCCTCCTCCTCGATGGCGGCTCCCATGAGCCTCAGTTGACTGCAGATGGCGGTGATGCGATCCGTCTCTTTGACGCGCAGCTCCTCGGCTCCGGAGACCCGGGTTACGCCGCGCGCTTGCGTGCCTACCACGGCGATGAGGGGGGCCTCATCGATCATAGCCGGGATGCGGGAGGCTTCCACTTCCATCCCCAGGAGTTCTGTCCCGCTCACCGATAGGTTACCGCGCGGTTCGTTGGAGAGCTCCGTCAGGTCCGATTCTATGATCATGGCGCCCATGGAGTTGAGGACCGACAGGAAGCCGGCGCGGGTCGGGTTGAGGCCGACGCCGCGCACCACCACCTGAGAGCCGGGCAGGATGGCCGCCGCGGCCATGAGAAAGGCGGCACTGGACAGGTCTCCCGGGATGGAGATCTCCACGGGGTGCAGGGGGGAAGGCGCGATGGAGACCTGGTCCTCCCCAAAGGCTAAATCCGCTCCCATGCAACGCAGCAGGCGCTCGGAATGGTCCCGGGCCAGGCGCCCGCCGCGGATGCTGGTCCTTCCCTCTGCGAAGAGGCCGGCCAGCAACAAGGCCAAGCGTATCTGAGCGCTGGCCACCGGCAACTCGTAATCGATACCAACGAGACCGCCACCGTTTATGGCCAGCGGCGCCCGATCCCCTCCCTGGCGGCCGAGGATAGTAGCACCCATGGAGCGCAGCGGCTCGACCACCCGCCGCATGGGCCGGCCGCGCAGCGAGGCGTCGCCGGTTATGGCGCTGAAGAAGGGCTGTCCCGCCAGCAATCCGAGCATAGAGCGCATCGTCGTCGCGGAATTGCCGGCGTTCAGAATGTCATTGGGCTCTCTGAGGCCGTGCAGGCCGCGGCCATTAATGGTCAAGGCTTTCGCGGCGGGGTCGGCTTCGATATGCACCCCCAGCCGGCGCAGGCATTCCACCGTGCCTAGGCAGTCCTCCGCAAAAAGGAAGTTGCTCACGCGCGTCCCGCCTTCGGCCAGCGCTCCGAAGAGGACAGCCCGGTGAGATATGGACTTGTCTCCGGGGCAGGTTATCTCTCCCCGCAAACGCGCAGCGGGCTTGATGCGATGCTCCATCTAGATCGTCTCCGCCCGTGCCAGGTGCGCCTGCACGCTCCTGGCCTTGAGCCCGGCGACGGCCTGCTCGGCGTTCTCGCGGCCTCGCACCAGGATCCGCAGAAGGCCTTTCTCGTTCTCCAGGGGATGCACCAGCTCCAGGTCCTCGATGTTGATGCCTAGGGCACCGATGGCCAGGGTGATCTCGCTGATCACGCCCGGCCGGTCCTCCACCGGCACGGTAATGGTATAGACGTCGGGGGCCAGGCCCTCCAGCGCCGGCGACAGGCTCTGGCGGCCCCTGCGGGCGTTATACATATAAGCGCGCAGCTCGGCCTCCCGCCCCTCCGCCAACATGGCTTTCAACCCCTGCAGCCCGTCCGTGAAATCTTCGATTAGCTCCGCCAGAGGACTACGGTTCTCGACCAGGATGTCCATCCAGATAGACGGGTTGGAAGCGGCTATGCGGGTCATATCGCGAAAGCCTCCCGCTGCGAGGTAGAAGAGGTTGGCGGTCTCCTCACGCTTGCGCATGGCCAGGTTCATGAGGCTCAGGGCCAGGAGATGCGGCAAGTGGCTGACTACCGCCACCGCCCGGTCGTGCCTCTCCGCCTCCATGGACAGGGTCATGGCTCCCAGTTCGCGCACCATCCGGTGCAGCAGTGCGAAAGCTTCCGGGCTGCACTTAAGGCCGGGGGTCAGGATATAGCAGCGGTTTACGAAGAGATCGGGGTCGGCGGCCTCTACGCCTTCCAGCTCGGAGCCGGTCATGGGATGCCCGCCGATGAAATTTACTTTGCCGGGCAGGAACTCTTCCGCCGCTTTCATCACGCTGGATTTGATGCTTCCCACGTCCGTGACGATGGCGCCGGTTTTCAGCACGCCGGCGATCTCCCTGAAAACCGCGGGAATCGATCGTACAGGCGTCGCCACAATAATCAACTCGCATCCGGCTGCGGCCTCAGCCGCCGAAGCGGCTACCGCGTCGATTGCCCCCCGGTCGAGGGCGTGCGCCGCGTGTTCCACGCGAAGGTCCCAGCCACGGATCTCATCCGCCAGGCCGCGGGATTTGCAGGCCAGGGCCAGGGAACCTCCGATGAGCCCGGTTCCGATAACCGCGACACGGCTCATCGGGGCCGGCATTTAGATTTCCCTCTCAAAGAACTTGGCCAGGGGCCTGAGGTCCTCCACCAGCGCCTGGAAATCCTCCAGGGTAAGGGACTGCGGCCCGTCGCAGAGAGCCTCACTCGGATTTGGGTGGATCTCGACCATGACCCCGTCAGCGCCTACCGCCAGGGAGGCTCGGCAGAGCGGCTGGATGAGGTCGCGCCGGCCCGTGGCGTGGCTCGGGTCCACAATTATGGGCAGGTGTGTCATCTGCCGTACACAGGGTACGGCGGAGATGTCCAGGGTGTTGCGCGTGGCCGTCTCGAAGGTGCGGATGCCCCTCTCGCAGAGGATGATGTTGCCGTTCCCCTCCTTGGCGATGTACTCGGCGGCCATGAGCATTTCCTCGATAGTGGAGCTCATGCCGCGTTTCAGCAGCACGGGCTTATCCAAGAAACCGAGCTCCTTGAGGAGGAGGTAGTTCTGCATGTTGCGGGCTCCCACCTGGAGGACGTCGGCGTAGCGGCAAACCAGCTCGATGTCCCGCACATCCAGCACCTCGGTGACGACGGGCAGGCCCGTCTCCTCGCGCGCTTTGGCCAGGATGGCCAGCCCTTCCTCCCCC
>JAHEXQ010000081.1:0-4115 GCA_023252035.1 Actinomycetes bacterium | reverse complement strand
ACTCCACGGAGCAGGGCCCCGCTATGATGGTGAAGGTCTTCGGGCCTACGGTGGCGGAGCCTACGCGGATGGAGGTCAATTCGGGCTTGAACTCGCGGGATACCAGCTTGTAGGGTTTCATCACCGGGATCACCCTGGAAACGCCCGGATAAGCCTCGAAGGGCAGCTGCATGAGGTTTTCGCGGTCCCCTATGGCGCCGATGACGGTCATGTATTCGCCGCGGGAGACATGAGCTTCCGCGCCGACGGAACGGAGCTTCTCGATTACGAAATCGATCTCTTGTTGAGATGCCCCTTCCCTCATCACGATTACCATAATATGCCACCTCACTAATCGGGGAGCCCGAGATGCCTCTCGAACTCCCTAAACTTCTTTCAGTCGTGCCCGGTTACTCGGGAAGATCGGTCCGGAGTTGTCGCGCCCCTTCCAGGTAAGGGTGCCTCAATTCATGAGGCTGCTTGCGTGTATAGAAATGCATGAGCACTCGGATGCACATGGCCGCGCTGTCCTCGATGGGCAACTCGCGGGCGCAGAGGAGCGGTACGTGAGTGAGCCCCATCTGTCTGGCGGCGGCGGCCGGGAACTCCTTGGTCAGGTCGTCCGTCGCCGTGAAGATGATGTCCACGATATCCTCCGGCCTCAACTCATTGCGGTTTATCATCTCGTGCATGAGCTGCGCTGTCTTGTTGATTATCTCCGTTTTCGAGTTCTCGGAGCAGATTATCGCTCCTCTAAGGGCTCTCAGTTGCATATTACACTCCTTGAATCATTTAAAGTTTAGCAATACCACCGCGCATAATCCAGTTCCCGCAGCGAACATCTGTGCCTCGCCCCCAATATGGGAAAAGCGAACAAGTTCGGATGTTCAGGCCCCTTTCTGTTCGCGTCAGATATCCAGGGCAGACATCAGAGCTTGAACTTCATCGGGCCGGAGTGGGCGCGACTCCCCTTCCTCCAGCCCCTGCAGCGTAAGGGGGCCTAAAGAGGTGCGGACGAGGTCCACGACCTCAAGGCCTACGGCCACGAGCATCCGCCGCACTTGCCGCTTTCTCCCCTCGTGTACTCTCAGTTCCAGGAGAGAATTGTGGTCCCTGCGGCCGAGGACGCGCACCCGGGCCGGCGCGGTGCGGCCGTCTTCGAGTTCGATGCCGCTGCGCAGGCGCGCCAGCTCTCCCGCGCCGGCCGCACCGTTCACCTGGGCGACATAAGTCTTCTCCAGCTCGAAGCGAGGGTGGGCAACGCGGTTGGCCAGAAAACCATCGTCCGTGAACAGGAGCAATCCCCGGGTGTCCCTATCGAGCCTGCCGATGGGAAAGATGCGACGCGCCTTGGTTACCAGCTCCATCACCGTAAGTCGCGCTTGAGGATCGCTCACCGTGGTGACGTAGCCGGCGGGTTTGTTGAGGATGATGTAGACCTTGTCTTCGTGCACATCTATGGGAATTCCGTCCAGCTCTATCCGGTCCACCGAGGGATCGGCGCGGACTCCCATACGCTCAACTATGCGGCCGTTGACGCTGACCCGCCCCGCCCGGATGAACTCTTCGCATTTGCGGCGAGAGCCCAGGCCGGCGGAGGCCAGCACTTTCTGCAGACGCTCCATGCCTCAGGCCGGCTCCGGTGTTTCCCGGACTGTTTCCAACGCGCCGCCTTCGCCGACCTCCCGCGTCTCTCCGGCGGAGAGCGAACGCTGGATGCGCTCCACCGTCTCCTCGTCCGGCTCGAAATCCTCGAGGGGAGGCAGTTCATCCAGGGACTTCAGGCCGAAGTGTTCCAGGAAAGCCGCCGTGGTCTCGTAGAGTGCAGGTCCACCCGGCGCGTTCTCCTTGCCCGTCTCCCTCACCAGCCCCAATTCCTCCAGGGTCTTCACCAGCGATTCGCCCTGCACGCCCCGCAGATTGGCTATCTGGGCGCGGGTGATGGGCTGCAGGTAAACCACGATGGCGAGGGTCTCTATAGCGGCGCGCGTCAGTCGGGTGCGCCGGCCCTTTATGGCCAGCCGTTCCACATACTGGGCGTAGGCTGGGTGAGTGTGTAACCTGTAGCCGCCGGCGATCTCGCGCAACTGGAAGCCGCGCTCCTGACGGACGTATTCTTGCTGGAGTTCCTCAAGCGCCGTGCGTACCTCCGTCCGGTGAACCTCGCATATACCGGCGAGCGTCTCCACACTCAGAGGCTCGCCCGCCACGAGCAGGAGCGCCTCCAGGATGCTCTGCAGTTCCTCTCCCCCCTCCCCGTCCCGCGGCTCTTCGCCGGGTTCGGCAAGATCACCCAGGTGCCAGATCCTAGCCATACTCTGCCTCCCACGCCGCCGGGCGGGTTACAAACTCCGTTCCTGTCCCGTGGCGGCAGTATCCATCCTCACTATCTCGATATCCCCAAATCGCTCGCATTGTTCGATATCTATCTCATCCCGTTTGTACATCTCCAGCATGGCCATGAAGGTCACTATCAGTTCGAAGCGATTGCGCATCCCCTCCGTCAGCTCACGGAAAGTGACTCGGGGCTTGGCCAGCATGGCCTCGCGGATGCGCTGCATGTAGTCCTGGATGTTTACCTTGATGGGGGCGATGAAGGAGATATCCACTTCCCCTTCTTTCTGCTGGAGCGCGTGCAGAGCGGCCGCCAGATCATGGACGCTCAGCTCTGCCAGCAGGCGCGGCACCAGGTCGATGAAAGAATCCTCGAACTCCACCTCGCGATAGTAGAAAGCATCCTCTCTATCCAGGCGGCTCAGCAATTCCTCCGCCGCGTTCTTGAACTTGCGGTATTCGATTAGCCGCCAGACCAGCTCCTCGCGCGCCTCGAAGGGAGTGAGCCTCTCGGGCTCCGGCTCCGCGGCGGGCAGTAGGCCATCGGATTTCAGCTTGATAAGGATGGCCGCTATGAGCAGGAACTCTGTAGCCACATCCAGGTCGAGGTCGCGCATGGCCTGCAGGTAGTCCAGGTATTCCGAAGTTATCTCGGAGAGCGATATCTCGTAGATGTCGATCTCCTTGCGGGAGACAAGGTGCAGCAAGAGGTCGAAGGGGCCCTCAAAGACCTCGAGTTTAACCTGGAAAGCCATACACCCTCACTTTCATTCCAGGCCCATGGCCGTTCTCACCCCCGCCAGGCCGCCCCTAGCGATGGGCCTGACCTTCTCCAATCCCTCCGCCAGGACTCGCCAGGCCAGGCCGGGCTTGGCTTCCAGCTCTTTGCGCTTGTCCCGGAAGCCGGCCAGAGCTAGGATGATGCGGTCGGCCAGCAGGTCCTTGCATTCTATACAACCCCAGTAGGCTTCCCGGCAATGGTCCGCCACTTCCGGAAGCCTATCGGTTGTGTAGATTTTATGTAGCGAGAATACCGGGCACTTCTCCGGGTCTCCCCTATCGTATCGGTGCACGCGGGCCGGATCCGTGACCATGCGCCTGAGCTTCGCGCGGATGTCCTCGGGCTCCTCTCCCAGCCCTATGTAGTTGTCGTAGCTCTTACTCATCTTCCGGCCATCGGTGCCGCTGATCCTGGCGTAGGCGGAAAGGATGCCCTGGGGCTCAACAAAGAAATCGCCGTAGAGGCGGTTGAAACGCCGAGCTATCTCCCTCGTCAGCTCCAGGTGCGGCAACTGGTCCTCTCCCACCGGCACGCCATCCGCCTGGCAGACTAGGATATCCGCCGCTTGCAGCACGGGGTATCCCAGGAATCCGTGCGTGGATATCTCCCTCCCAACCAGTTGTTCCACCTGCTCTTTGAAGCTGGGCACTCGCTCCAGCCACCCCAAGGGGGTGATGAAGGAGAGATAGAGGTTGAGCTCAGCCACCTCCGGCAGGTCGGACTGCCGGTATATGTTGACACGCTCCGGATCGACCCCGGCCGCCAGCCAGTCCAGGACCATCTCCTCCGTATAGAGCCTCAGGTTCGAGGGATCCTGGTAATCCGTGGTCAGGGCGTGCCAGTCCGCTACGAAGAAAAAACAGTCGGCACTCTCCTGTAGCTCGATGATCTTGGAGAGGTTTCCGTGCAGGTGTCCCAGGTGGAGTTTTCCGGTCGGCCGGTAACCGGTGAGAATACGTTTACGCTGTGTCAAGCATTACCTCCAATATATCCTCCAATAAGGGAACATCGATTCGGCCGT
>JAHEXQ010000197.1 GCA_023252035.1 Actinomycetes bacterium | reverse complement strand
CGCCATCCTCATGGCTATGGAGGCGGAATCCGGCATCTACCGGCGGCTCCGGCTTAGTCGGCTGGGCTCGGTCGCTGTGCTCTTCTCCAAGATGCTGCTCTCCTCGGCCATCATCTTGTTGCAAGCCTTGATCATGCTGGCCATCGCCATCATCTTCTTCGGCTTCTCCGCCAGTCACTTGGCGCTGGGCATACTAGTGATCCTGCTGGCGTGCCTGTCCTCTATAGGCATAGGCCTGTTGATCGCCTCCTACGCACGGGAGGTGAGCAGCACCATAACCCTAGCCCTGCTCGTTAGCTTCCCGCTCGTCTTTCTCTGCGGCGCCATCTTCCCGCTCTCGGAGATGCCCGGCTTCATGCAAGGGGTGGCTCACGCGGTGCCGCTGACCTACGCCCTCGACGCTATGTCTGGAGCGCTGCTGCGCGGCGATTCCTTCGTCAGGCTACTCCCGGACCTCGGCATACTGCTGGCCTTCGGACTGGGCTTGACCTTCGCCGGAGCGCTGCTCTTCAAACGCCGCGAGCGCTGGGTTTAGTAACGAGACCGGCCTGCCAAGCGCCTTTTTGTGTTAGAATATCGGTGATTTTCCGGGTCCAGCGGGATCTTAAAAAGGAGAGCAGATGGAATATTTGAATGAAGTAGAGGTAATGCCTCGAGAGCAACTCGACGCACTCAAGCTGGAGCGGTTGAGAGCGACCCTTGCACGGCTTAACGAACATGTGCCCTTTTACCGCGAGAAGTTTAAGGACAGCGAGTTTCGGCCGGGTGACTTGAAGAGCCTCGACGATTTGGCCTCACTGCCCTTCACGTTGAAGGACGACTTGCGCGACAATTACCCCTTCGGCCTCTTTGCTGTTCCCATGAGGGACATCGTACGCATCCACGCGTCCTCGGGCACCACCGGCAAACCCACAGTCGACGGCTACACGGCTAAGGATATCCGGGTCTGGGCTGAGCTTGTCGCACGGGCCATCGTGGCCGGCATGGGAACACCGGACGATGTCGTGCAAGTGGCGTACGGCTACGGTCTCTTCACCGGCGGTCTTGGCCTGCATTACGGGGCTGAGCTGCTGGGAGCGTCGGTCATCCCCATATCCGGTGGCAATACCAAACGCCAGATCAGGCTGATGGTGGATTTCGGCAGCACCATCCTGGCCTGCACGCCTTCCTATGCCCTGAACATGGCGGAGGAGATGCGGGAGATGGGTATCGACCCGGCGAAGGATATCAAGCTGAAGTCGGGCATCTTCGGCGCGGAACCCTGGACGGAGGAAATGCGCGTACAGCTAGAAGCGGCCCTCAATCTCTCGGCTATCGATATCTACGGCCTTTCAGAGACTATGGGGCCGGGCGTCGCCATCGAATGTCAGGAGAAGAATGGCCTGCACATCTTCGAGGATTCCTTCATCCCGGAGATCATCGACAGCGAGACAGGGAGGGTTCTGCCTCCGGGCACCGCGGGCGAACTGGTCATCACCAACATAAACAAGGAAGGCATGTCGTTACTGCGGTATCGCACGCGGGACATAACCCGCCTGGATACCACGGAGTGTCCCTGCGGCCGCACGCATTACCGCATCCACAGGTTCATGGGCAGAACCGACGATATGCTCGTGATACGGGGTGTGAACGTCTTCCCGTCCCAGATCGAGATGATCCTCATGCAGATTCCCGGCTTGGCGCCTCAGTATCAGATAGTGGTAGACAGGGTCAGCAACCTGGATGTACTGGAAGTGCAGGTGGAGATGAGCGAGGAGAACTTTTCAGATGAGATAAAGGTGCTCGAGGAATTGGAGAATCGCATTGCGGGCGAGATCGCCACATATCTGGGCATCAAGGCCAGGGTGTCCCTCAAGGAGCCCAAATCCATCCGGAGGAGCGATGGCAAGGCCGTGAGGGTCATCGACAACAGGAAGCTCTTGGGAGGGGCGTCATGAAAGTGAAGCAAATCTCCGTATTCCTGGAGAACAAGTCCGGCCGGCTTGTGGACGTCTCACGCATCCTGGGAGAGCACCGCGTGAATATCCGCGCGCTTTCCATAGCCGAGACGGCTGATTACGGCGTCCTGCGCTTGATAGTTAACGATCCGGACCTGGCGGCGGGCATGCTGAAAGATGCGGGGTTTGCCGTCAGCGAGACGGATGTCATCGCCGTGGAAATCCCCGATGAGCCGGGCGGCCTCGGCAAGGCACTCGAGCCGCTGCAGAGCGCCGGAATAAACGTGGAGTATCTCTACTCCTTCGTGGAAAAGAGCGGGAAGAGCGCTATAGTAGTGTTCCGGGTCGAGGATTTGGAGAAAGGCATTCTCGCTCTGCAGGAGGCGAGCGTCACGATCATGCAGGGTGATGACGTCTATCGCCTCTAAGAGAACCCGGCTAAGGGCACGGACTCAAAGCCGCTTTTCGCCCGATAGATGAACAGGTTGGGACTAGAGATTTAGTGAAACGGCATGTTAAAACCCGGGGCGGGAGGTCTGGAAGCGTAGCCCATCGCCTTTCCATGATGTTCGCCCTTTCGCCCGAGCTGCTCTTCATCGCTTATTACGCGGCGTTTTTCTGGATCGACACCTTCGGCCTGAGAACCCTGGCGCGTAATCTGGAGGAGCGCCAGCTGCTGGGTTTGGGGTTGACCCTGATCTTCCTGCTAATCGCGCTGCTCATCGCGCTGGCGCTAGTGGCGCCCGCTTTTCTTGGCGGTTTCCGCAAAGGTGGCAGCGTGCTCCAGGGGTTGCGAGCTTTGCCGGCTTTCCTGGGAACCTATATGGCTTTGGGGTGTGCGGTATGGATTATCCGCCAGAACGGCCTGATCTTCTATCCGGGGCTCAGGCCGAGGAGCTGGCTGGGCTATCTGCTGGTCCCCTTGGCCGGCGCGGCAGGTTTCGCGCTCGCCGCCTATCTGGGAACTGTCTGGAGGCGCAGGCGCGTACGCGTTACAGCCCTGCGGGCATACCGCACCCGTGCGGTGGGCTAGCCTGAGTTTCCGCTTTACGGCATAACGGCCTCCGATTTCGGCCCAAAAGGCCAGGTGGGAGGCCGTTTTCTGTTGCGCAAAAACGTATTACCCTCCTATTAACAGAGGAGGGGTTC
>JAHEXQ010000080.1:10388-11453 GCA_023252035.1 Actinomycetes bacterium | reverse complement strand
GATGACGGCGAAGCCGCCGGCCATGTCGCCGTAGAGCGTGCAATAGCCCATGGACAACTCGCTCTTGTTCCCGGTGGCCAGGACCAGCGCCCCCCGGCTGTTGGAGATGTTCATGAGGATGTTGCCCCGGATGCGCGCCTGGAGGTTCTCCAGCGTGACCTTGCTGCCGGGTCCCTCCAGGGAGCCTCCCACCTGGTCTCGGTAGCATTCGAGCAGGTCCGCGATGCGGTAAGTCTCCATGTTGATTCCCAGGTTGCGCGCCAACTGCTCCGCCGCCTCATGGCTGAGGTCAGAGGTCATCAGCGAAGGCATGAAGATGCAGGTCACGTGCTGCGGCCCCAGCGCCTCCACGGCGAGCGCCGCGGTGAGCGCGGAGTCGATGCCGCCGGACAGCCCTATGACCACCTGGGAGAAGCGGTTCTTGCGCACGTAATCGGCGAGTCCGAGCACCAGGGCTGCGTGCACCTCGGCCGGACCCGAGGTGGGCGCCGGTGCCTTGCGCGGATGCAGGGCCGGCCGCGCCTTACCCCCAGCGCTCTCCACCGGGGCGAGGCGCACCGGGCGCACCATCCCCGTCTTCCGCAAGTAGCGCTGGCGCGGTTCGCGCGCACGCATCCCCCGCAGCGTGGAGACGTCCACGTCGCAAATGACCAAGTCCTCAGCGAAACGCGCTCCCAGGGCCAGCACGCCCTCGGTGGGATGGAAGACCATGGAGCCGCCGTCGAAGACCAATTCGTCCTGGCCGCCCACCATGTTCACGTAAGCGAGTACCGCGAGGCCGTCCACGGCGCGCGCCTCCACCAGCCGGCTCCTCTCCAGCTCCCGCCCTCGGTAGAAGGGGGAAGCGTTGAGACTCACGACCACGTCAGCTCCGCCCTCCGTGATAACCTCCTCCATAGGGCCGCCGGGAAACCAGATATCCTCGCAGATAGTGACGCCGATGCGCACGCCCGCCAGTTCCACAACCAGGTTGGAGCGGCCCGCCGCGAAGTAGCGGTTCTCGTCGAACACGCCGTAGTTCGGGAGAAAAGCCTTGTGGTAGATGTCCAGGACCTGTCCGTGGGC
>JAHEXQ010000080.1:0-10378 GCA_023252035.1 Actinomycetes bacterium | reverse complement strand
AAAGCCGCCGCGTTGAAGTTGTCCTCGGCCACGTCCACGAACCCGACCAGGGCCGCGATATCCGGCATGCCGGAGGCGATGCGCCGCAGCCAGTCCATGTTGGCGACGGTGAAATCGGTCTTGAGGATGAGGTCTTCGGGGGGATACCCGGTGAGTGCCAGTTCGGGGAAGACCACCAGGTCCGCACCGGCGGCCGCGGCCTGCCCCGCGTAATCCAGGATCTTCTCAGCATTCCCGGACAGGTTTCCCACGGTTGTATTGAGCTGGGCCAGGGCTATGCGCAGGCCGTCCATGCTACCGTCCCCTCCTGCACTCAGGTCATCGCCCGCCGGGTGGCGGGCGATGGTATCTTCGGGCTTTACACCCTGATTTTAACAGTATGTGCGGCGGAAAACAGCCGGCGCGGATGCAGAAACGTTCGAATGCCATTATATCTATAGGCCGAGACACTAAAGAACTGAGAGATACTTGTCCATCTCCCAGGGCGTCACGTGCAGCCGGTAGTTGTCCCACTCCACCTTCTTGTTCTCGATGAAAGACTCGAAGACGGCGTCGCCCAGGGTCTTGCGCAGCAACTCGCTCTTCTCGGCTACCTGCACGGCCTCCCAGAGATCTTCCGGCAGTTGTCCGATGCCCAGTTCTTTTCGCTCCTCCTCCGTCATCTGGTAGATGTTGCGCTCCACCGGGTCGGGCAGTTCGTATCCCTTCTCGATGCCCTCCAGACCGGCGGCCAGCATGCAGGCGAAAGCCAGATAGGGGTTGCAGGCGGGATCCGGCGAGCGGAACTCGATGCGGGTAGCGTTCTCCTTGCCGGGCTTGTAGACTGGCACCCGGACCAGGTCGGAACGGTTGCGGACCGCCCAGCTCTGGTAAACCGGCGCCTCGTAACCCGGCACCAGGCGCTTGTAGGAGTTCACCCACTGGTTGCAGACAAGGGTGATCTCGGGAGCGTGGTGCAGCAAACCGGCGATGTATTTCCGGGCGATATCGGAGAGATGGTGCTCGTCGTCGGGATCGAAGAAGGCGTTGCGCTCGCCCTTGAACAGCGACTGGTGCGTATGCATGCCGCTGCCGTTCTCGCCCTCCAGCGGTTTCGGCATGAAGGTCGCATATACCCCGTTCAGCAGGGCTATCTCCTTCACCACCAGGCGGAAGGTCATCGCGTTGTCGGCCATGGTCAGCGCGTCCGTGTAGCGCAGGTCGATCTCGTGCTGGCTGGGCGCCACCTCATGATGGCTGTACTCGATGCCGATGCCCATCTCCTCCAGAGCGATGACCGTATCGCGGCGCAGGTCGCTGGCCACGTCCAGTGGGGTCAGGTCGAAGTACCCGCCCTTGTCGAGGATCTCGGTGCCGTCGGAGTCTTTGAAATAGAAGTACTCCAGCTCCGGACCGACGTAGAAAGTGTAGCCCATGTCGGAGGCCTTCTTCAGCACCTTCTTCAGCACGTAGCGGGGGTCTTTCTCGTAAGGGCCGCCGCCGGGCTGCATCACGTCGCAGAACATACGGGCCACAGCGTTGCGCTCCCGGGGGCGCCACGGCAGGATGCAGAAGGTGTCGGGATCGGGCATGGCGATCATATCGCTCTCGTCGATGCGCGCGTACCCCTCGATGGAGGAGCCGTCAAAACCCATTCCCTCCATCAGGGCGCTCTCCAGCTCATCGATGGTGATGGCGAAACTCTTCAGTATGCCCAGAATATCAGTGAACCAGAGACGGATGAATCGTACGTTGTTCTCCTTGGCCATCTGAAGTACGTACTTGGCATCTTTTTCAGACATTACGCGCTCCTTTCTCTCCATTTCCTGATTGTTATCATAATCAATGCGTATTTCGCGACTGTTTCCGCTAAGTTAAATTCAGGTTAAATCGCATTAAAACCTGACTCTCCCGTGCGCACGCGCACCGCGTCTTCGAGATCTATGACGAATATCTTGCCGTCCCCGGGAGAACCCGTCCGCACCGCTCTCATCATAGCGTTTACCACGCGATCCGAGTCTTCCGCGAGTACGGCTATCTCCAGCTTCAGCTTGGGAACGAACTCGATCACATACGGGTCCCCTCGCCAGACCTGGCGCGCGCCCTTCTGCTTGCCATGGCCCCGCACCTCCGTGATGGTCATGCCGGGGTAGCTGAGATCGCGCAGCGCACGCATCACCTGGTCGAGCATCTGAGGTCTGATGATAGCTTCCACCATCTTCAACTCGCCCATCATCGCCCGCCTCCTTCCAACATATCTTGCAGAACCATATCCGGCGCCTCCGTCCGGAAAACATGCTGGGTGGCATAGGCGCTGACGCCCATCTCGTGAATGTCCAGGCCTTCCACTTCGACCTGCGGCGCCACGCGGAGTCCCATGACCCTATCCAGCAGCTTCCAGAACAGGAAGGAGAGGCCCAGGACGAAGACGATGCAGGTGACCGCCCCGATGACCTGGGCGATAAACTGCCCGCCGCCGCCGTAGATGAGCCCCTTCACGCCACCGTCTATCCCGTTCAGCCCGGAGCCATAGGTCCCGTCCGCGAAGATGCCCAGCGCGATGACGCCCCAGAGACCGTTGAAGCCGTGCACAGCCACCGCGCCTACGGGGTCGTCCAACTTCCAGCGTTCCAGCAGGGATACGCCGAAGCAGACCACCAGGCCCGCTATGAGCCCGATCACGATGGCCGCCCAGGCCGAGACGAAGGCGCAGGGCGCCGTGATGGCCACCAGGCCCGCCAGCATGCCGTTGGCCGTCATGGACGGATCGGGTTTGCCGTACTTCCTCCACCAGTAGGTCATGCCGGAAAGGCATCCCGCGCAGGCCGCCAGCAGCGTGTTCACCGCAACCACGGAGAGCCGCAGATCGCCACCGGCCAGCGTCGAACCCGCATTGAATCCGAACCATCCGAAGACCAGGATGATGGTGCCGAAGATGGCCATAGGTATGTTGTGGCCCGGAATAGCCCGGGGTTTACCGTCTTTATCGAACCGTCCGATGCGCGGCCCCATCACGTAGATGCCGGCCAACCCGCACAGGCCGCCCACGGCATGCACCACCGAGGACCCCGCGAAATCCACGAATCCGTGTCCCAGACTCGCATTCACCCCCAGTTGGGAGAGCCAGCCTCCTCCCCAGACCCAGTGCCCGTAGAGGGGATACAGAATCATGGCCATGAAGGCCCCGTAAACCAGGAAGACGCTCCACTTCCAGCGCTCGGCCATGGAGCCGGTCACGATGGTGGCGGCGGTATCCATGAAGACCACCTGGAAGAGGAAGAAGAGAAAGATGCCTACGTCATAGACACCGTGTCCTCCCAGGCCGAACCCCTTGAGGCCGAAGAGGGACCAGCCCCTGGCGATCTCGAACTTGCTCGTCAGTATGGCCTGGCCTCCGAGGGTGGTCAGGGGCCCCACACCTCCGAACATGAGCGCGAACCCCACCAGGTAGAATGCAATGGTTCCCGTGGCGAAGATGACGAAGTTGGTCATGACCACGTGGGCCGCATTCCGCTCCTGCGTGAAACCGGTCTCCACCATAGCGAATCCGAGCTGCATGAAGAAGACCAGGATCGCGCCCAGAAATACCCACACGAAGTTGATGGCGACGGCGTTGTGGCCCACCTGGTCCGGGATGCTCACGCCCTCAGCCAGATTCTGGCTGTCGCCGGTCTGCGTGCCGGTGCTGTCCGCGTGCGTTTCGTTCACGAAGACCATCAAGCAGACCATGATGAGGATCGCTATGATCAGCAGCCTCGGCAACTTTCTCAAGTCAAACCCTCCTTTCCGAATGTGACATGTATGGCAACCTATGAGCACATGCTAAAGGAGGGATGTTTCCGGCCCATTAAGGGCCTGTAAAATCCAGATTAAGAAATTGCGCAAGCAGATTTACTAGATTCCGGAGTCAGACGCCGGAAGCAACTCAGGCACCTTGATTGCTTGCATTGATTAAACATTTCATTGGGGTCACTGGCGAAAGAGACGTTAGTCGCGACCGAGGATAAGGCTATAGGTAGCCCTGACGATCTGCTCCGGCTCCAAGCACCGGCTCACGGCATGGTACATCGGCTGCGTCACCAGCTCCGGCAAGCCCTCGCGCGCCGGGGGATATGTGACGTGGGCACCCTCAACGTAATCGGCTCCCAACCTGCGGTAAAGGGCTATCCGACGCTCCCGCAGTTTCCGATTTTCCTCATCGGGCGCCAGTTCGGGCGACTCCACGTCGAAGATCACCGCAGCTAGTGTCTCATCGCACAGAAAAGCGTCCAGTTTCAAGACGTCCAGCGCCGACCGGTAGAGACGCGTGCCGAGCCCTTGTCCTCGGTGGCACGCATGGATAGCCAAATAGATAAAGAATCCCAGGTTGGCCACCTCTCCCCGACGATCGCGGTGATAGTAGTAGGCGGTGATGAATCCACGCACCTGCTCTCCGGACTCCGCTACCAACAAGTGGAAGACGGGTTGGCCGGCCCCCAGACGGACGGCGCGCTGGGAGAGCATCTCATCGAACCACTCGGCGGGCAGGCGCTCCTCCTCTGAGAAGCTCTCCAGGTAAATATCCTTCACCTCGGGGAGAGCCGGGTCCGCAGCGGAGACAACCTCTCTCAGGAAGGCAGCGGTATCACTCCGAATATCGGTCAAGGAATCAGACCTTCTTTGCTTGCAGCGGCACCGCTCTCAGAGCGCGCCGTACCAATGGATGGCTCTCCGCCAGTCCAAAGACCAGCTCATACAGAAAGCTCGCCAGCTCGCGCCGTTCGATGTCCCGGGAGACCAGGTGATAGAGCAAGATGGTGTGCTCCTCCGGTTGCCCCTCCTCCTCCGCCGGCTCAACAAAATCGATGCCGGAGACCACATGCGCTCCCAGCCTTCCGTAGAAGTCCAGCCGGCGTTGGCAGATCATTCTGGTCTCCTCATCCGCGGCTATCTCCACGGGATCCACATCCAGGGCCATACCCCAGAATCTTTCGCCGGCCCGGCGAGCATCCATCTCCATTACCTCGAGGGCTGCGCGGTACGGATGGGTTCCGATGCCCTGGCCCCGCTTTACCTCGTCCACCGCCAGGTAATCGAGGAAGCCGATGCTCGCTGCTCCGCCAGGCCTTCCCTGATGGTAATAGACGGCTGCCGCGAGCCCAACCGCGGTGTTTCCTGGATTCTCCTCAGCCACCAGCAAGTGAAAGAGGGATTGGCGGGCTGCCCGTTCGCGTTCCTTCCCGAGCATCGGTTCGAGCCATGCCACGCCCCAGCCTTGTTCCTCGGGAAACGCCTGATTGATGATCTCTTTCGTCTGGGGGAGAGCCGGGTCCGCAGCGGAAACATCACCCACCAACATTTCAGGACCGCCTTGCCCGCCGGCTCAGCAGTTGGGGAGAGCTCAGCCGCGTCAGCATATGCTCGCGGCGGTCAGGCACCGGTAGAGCCGCCCCACGTACTCCTCGATCTCGTCGGCGCAGCGGCCCATGAAGGCACGCGACTGCCCTATGGGGTCGTCCACGCTGAGATCCTCGTAGATGTGATGGTGCAGGTGCAGGAACCTCTGCACGAAGTTCTCGTCCAGCTCTCCGCGCCGAAGGAGCTCCTGCGCCTCCGGGCTATCCTTGAGGAGGTTGCTAAGCCCCTCCGGCCCGCGCAGCCGGTGGAGGAAAGGCGCCAGTTCCGCCCCCTCGCCGTGCGCCTCGCCATCCAGTCCCTCCGCGCAGACCACGAACTCCTTGAGCGTAAAGACCTTCCAGCCCAGCTCGTGCGCGCGGATGAAGACCTTGCGGCTCTGGTGGATAGCCATGGTGATGAGGAGGTCGGCGCTGACGATATCCTCGTTGCTGAGGGGCTTGGAGCGATGCCCGGAGACGTCCACCCCGCGCTCGGCCATGATCCCCACGACATCGCGCGGCGGCGCGTCCCCGGCATCGGCGAAGACACCCGCGGATGAGATCCGCAGCGCCGCCCCATCCCGCTGGACGAGATCCTTCAGAAAGCCCTCCGCCATCACGCTGCGGCAGATATTGCCCGTGCATACAAAGAGCAAAGATGATTCTTTCATTTTGTCTATTCTACTTCATCCGCGGAGCGGTGGGCATAGCCATCAGCCCCGGCGTGGCTGTTGCTCCCGGTAGAAACATCGCGATATAGTCAATGCACGAAAAACACCGGCGTGAGACCGCGTGGGTGAGATCGCATCCAGTTGAAAGGAGCAGCCGAAGAATGATCCTCCTGAACCCCAAGCAATACGAGAGCGACGACCCAGATCCCAGGTCTCGCGAGATCATGGAGAAGACCATCGCCTGGTTCGAGAAGAAGGGGCGCGGAAAGACCAAGAAGGACCAGCACGACCGCGTATGGTACCAGGACTTCCTGGACTTCCAAGCCAGGGAGGAGATCTTTTCCACCCTGCTGACGCCCTCCAAATACGCCATCGATGACAAGGACGCCCGCTGGGACACGTGGCGCAACTGCGAGATGAACGAGATACTGGGATTCTACGGCCTCCCCTACTGGTACACCTGGCAGGTTTCCATCCTGGGACTGGGGCCGCTCTGGATGAGCCCCAACGAGGAGGCCAAGCACAAGACGGCGCGCCTGCTCAAAGACGGCGGTATCTTCGGCTTCGGCCTCTCGGAGAAAGAGCACGGCGCCGATGTATATTCTACCGAGATGTCGCTCCGGCGCGACGGCGACCACTGGCTGGCCAACGGGCGCAAGTACTACATCGGCAACGGCAATAAGGCCTCCATCGTCTCCACCCTGGGCAAGATCGAGGGGACGGACGAGTTCGTATTCTTCGCCGTGGATTCCCAGGGCGGCGGCTACGAGCTGGTGAAGAACATCGTCGCCGACCAGATGTTCGTGGCCGAGTACGCGCTACACGACTACCCCATCACCAGCGCCGAGATCCTGGAGACGGGGAGCGAGGCCTGGGACGCCGCCCTCAACACGGTGAACGTGGGCAAGTTCAACCTGGGCTGGGCGGCCATCGGCATGTGCGAGCACTGCTTCTACGAGTCCATCGACCACGCCGCCAACCGCATCCTCTTCGGCCACGCCGTGACCGATTTCACCCACATCAAGAAGCTCTTCGTGGACGCCTTCAGCCGCCTCGCGGGCATGAAGCTCTTCGCCTTGCGCGGCATAGACTACATGCGCTCGGCCGGCCCGGATGATCGCCGCTACCTCCTCTACGACCCCATGGTCAAGATGAAGGTCACCACCCAGGGCGAGGAGGTCATCAACCTGCTGTGGGATGTCATCGCCGCCAAGGGATTCGAGAACGACACCTACTTCGAGTGGGCGGCGGCGGGCATCCGCGCCCTGCCCAAGCTGGAGGGGACCGTGCACGTGAACATGGCCCTCATCATGAAGTTCATGCCCAATTATTTCTTCAATCCCGCCGAGTTCCCGGTGATACCCAAGCGCAACGACAACGCGGATGACGAGTTCTTCTGGAACCGGGGACCCACCAAAGGACTCGGCAAAATCCAGTTTCACGACTACAAGCAGGTTTATGACCGCTGGGACCTGCCGAACGTGAACATCTTCAAGGAGCAGATAGAGACCTTCAAGCGCATGCTGCTGGAGGCGCCGCCCGATCCCAAGCTTATCGCCAGCGACTTCGAGCTCCTGCTCATCCTGGGCGAGATCTTCACCCTGACCATCTACGGGCAGCTCCTGCTGGAAGCCGCCGAGATCTACGAGATCGAGAACGACCTGGTGGAGCAGATGTTCGACTTCATGATCCGCGACTTCTCCAAGTTCGCGCTGCAGCTCTACTGCAAGGACAAAGCCACGCCCGCCCAGATGGACTTCGCACTCAAGATGCTCGCCAAGCCCGCGGTGGATGCGGAGCGCTACGAGCGCGTCTGGGATAAGTACGTCTATTCGCTCAAGGGCCAGTACACCTGGAGCGACTAAACACCCTGCCGCCAGACAACCGAGGCCGGCCCCCTGGGCCGGCCTTTTACGTACCGTTGCAGCTCGGGTTATCATTTAGCATGATTCGCCAAATTCACGACAACATCTATCTTGTGCTGGGGGCCAACGGGGGACAGTTCCCCTTCTCCAATTCGATCCTGGCCACCGGCCAGGGGAGCGCCCTCTTCGATACCGGCTGCGGGCGGGACGCCTGCCATACGGTCCTGCGCCGTTTCGAGCTGGACATGGTGGTGAACTCGCATACCCACCCCGACCATTTCTCCGGCAACCTTCGTTTTCCGGGGTGCCCCCTGCTCGTGCCGGAGATGTTCGCGGCTATGCTGCCCGATCTTCCCAGGATGTCACGGCGGCTCGCCGGCGGCGGCGAAGCCGCTGCTCAGTGGGTGTTCATGGTGCGGGAGATCCTCGAGCACGAGCCGGTGGAGCCAGGAGCGGTCTATACGGAAGGCGACGTCATCGACCTGGGCCCCCTCAAACTCGAGGCCATCCATACGCCGGGGCACCTGGAGGATCATTTCTGCTTCTTCGAAAGGGACCAAGGCATTCTACTCTCTTTCGACCTGGACCTGAGCCCCTTCGGCCCCTGGTACGGACACGCGGAATCCGACCTGCCGGTCCTGCGGAACTCCCTGCGCAGGCTGAGCGGCCTGCGGCCGCGTATGGTGATCTCCTCCCACCTAGCCGACCCCATCGAGGGCGAAGAGGTCATTCAAGCTCGGTTCGAATCCTACGAGGCCGTCATCGACCGCAGGCATGAGCATCTGTTGAGCCTACTGCCGGGCGAGGGAGCCACGCCCGAGGAGCTGGCAGAGGGCTCTCCCATATATGGATTGCGCGCGGGGCGCGGCTTCGCCCTCTATCACTACTTCGAAGCCCGGATGATCGAGAAACATCTGCAAGTGGCCGCGGACCAGGGCCTGGCGACGCGGCATCCGGATGGCCGCTATTTTCTTGATTGAGCGTAGATATAGCTGAGATGCAGCAGGAGCACCCTTGGAACTGATTCCTTGAGAGGGAAAAAGCGAGGTAGACACCTCGCTTTTTCACATTGTCGGCAACGCTCGTAGCCAGCTTGCTTCCAATATTTCAAAAGCCACGTAATCGCTGATATAAGCATACCTGTCTGCGACGGCCAATAAAGCTCTTGCCTGGATTGTCACAAAAACGCTGCATCAACTACAAGAGGGGGGCCTGCTCCGAAAATAGCATTCAGCATACCCTGTATTGTGGCTCATCGCGGTGGTTCACTGAACCTATTTTCACTCTCTGACGGTGCCAATACCGTGGCATGGGTAACTAGCCGTGGATTGTAGTTATTCGAACATGTAGCCGGCGCCGCGGATGGTCTTGATATATTCGCGCTGGCCCGTCTCTATCTTGGAGCGGATGCGCCGGATGTGCACGTCGACGGTGCGCGTGCCGCCGTAGTAATCGTAGCCCCACACCCGGTCGAGCAGCACTTCGCGGCTGAAGACGCGGCCCGGGTTGGACGCCAGGAAGCGGAGCAGCTCGAACTCCTTGAAGGTCAGCTCGACAGGATTGCCCCGCACCCTCACCTCGTAGCGATCCTGGTCGATAACCAGGTCCTCCAGGAGAATGGCGTGGAGCTGCTCGAGGAGCCCCTGCCTGCGCAAGGCCAGCCGGACCCGGCTTCTGAGTTCCGCCGGCGTGGCATCCTGGACCACCCAGTCCTCCATCCCCTCAAACCCCCCAAAGGTCTCCAACATGGCCTGCGGCACCAGGGCGATGAAAGCCGCATCCTCGGCTGCCGCCAGGTGCGCAGCCTCCTGCGGGCTCACCGAGTTCATGTCCACAAGGGCAACGGGGGTCGAGGGCAAATGGTCGAAGGGCGCTAGCTTCTGCAGGGAAAACTCACCGCCCAAGGCGTCTTGGATGGTTGGAAAGAAATCCGGGTCACGTGTAATAAGTATGATATCCATGAAAACCACTCTCCGGGTTGGATCGCGAGGGCTGGTCGAACTCGGTAATTAATCTCCGGGTCAATAAGCGTACAGATTGCCGTAGGGCCGGTGCGACTGGGCGACGAGCTTGACGAAGCCGTGCTGCATGATGTCGTCCGGGTTTCCACCGAAATAGCCCGTGAACTCGGCTACGTACCTGCGGAGCAGCGCCAGATCTTCCTCCCCCAGGGGCTGCCGGGATACGCCCGAACCCAGGCTATGCTCGTCCACTTCGCCCCGGATGTAGATCACGCCGCCGTGCATGCCCGTGCCAATATGCTTGGCTGTCTGGGGAATGGGCTTCCGCTTGCCAAGCCCGAGCACGATGACTATCCCGCCCGCCATGTATTCACCCAGGAAGTCCTGGGCTGTCTCGCCGATTACCAGGACCGGCCGCAGCTTCCGGTACTCCTTCATGTGGATGGCCGCCCGGTATCCTACGGAGTCGCGAACGAATATCTTGCCGCCGCGCATGCCCATGGCGATAATGTCCCCCGCCCGGCCGT
>JAHEXQ010000079.1 GCA_023252035.1 Actinomycetes bacterium | reverse complement strand
AGGTCGTAGCGCAGGAGTCCGGCGCCAAGGTTTTCACCATAGACCCGGAAGGCGGGGCCGACCCTGCCATCGACACGCTCGTGAAGCTCCTGCAGAAGGCCGCCTCGGTCATCAAAGAAGGATTGGGATGAACGATTCCGCGTCCGGTATCGTCGTCGATATCCAGGATCTCAACTATCACGTCGGCGACTTGGTCATACTGGAGCACGTGAGTCTGCGGGTGGCCCAGAATTCGTTTCTGGGGGTCATCGGGCCCAACGGCGCGGGCAAGACCACGCTGCTGAAGATAATCCTGGGACTCGTCAGCCACTACACGGGCACGGTGCGGGTATTCGGGCGCGACCCCCGAAAAATGGGAGATATGCGCCAGAAGATAGGCTACCTGCCGCAGCAGGCGGGATTCGACCGGACCTTTCCCGCCAATGCGCTGGAGGTAGTGCTCATGGGCCGCTACGGGGTTATCGGCCTGGGACGCCGGCCCGGAGCTGAGGACCGGCGCAAGGCCATGGAGGCGCTCGAACGGGTGGGCGCAGCCGATATCGCCAAGCGCCAGATAGGCCGGCTCTCCGGTGGACAGCAACAGCGCGTCTTCATCGCCCGGGCCTTGGTGAACGAACCCGACCTGCTCATCATGGATGAGCCGACGGTGGGCATTGATACGCAGACGCAGGCGGCCTTCACCGAACTGGTCCTGGAACTCAAGCAGATGCTGGAGCTAACGGTGATCATGGTCTCGCACGACACCGGCATGGTCGCGACCTCCGTGGACACCCTGGCTTGCGTAAACCGCCACCTGCATTTCCATGGCGCCCCCGGGGAGCTGACCCAGGAAGAGCTGGAGCAACTGTACGAGTGCCCGGTGGAAGCCCTGTTCCACGGGGATGTCCCGCATCGCGTGGTGGAGAAGCACTGATGTCCATCTTCAGCTTCGGCTTCATGCAGAGAGCCCTGGTAGCCGGCCTGCTCGTCGGGCTGGTATGTGCGGTGCTCTCGGTCTATATAGTGCTTCGGCGCATGGCTTTCGTAGGCCACGGCATAGGGCATGCCTCCTTCGGCGGCGTAGCCCTGGGGGTCCTGGCCGGTGTCAACACAACCTTCATGGCCCTGGTGTTTTGCACGGTCACAGCCGTGGCCATCGGCCTGGTGAGCCAGAGGAAACGTGTCTCGGAGGACAGCGCTATAGGCATCTTTCTGGTGGCGGCTATGGCCCTGGGCGTGCTCTTCATCTCGCTGAAGAAGACTTTTGTGGACGTAGAAGGTTTCCTCTTCGGAAATATTCTGGCCGTTTCACACTCCGACATCGTCTTCATCATAGTGATAACCGTCATCGTGTTGGGACTGGTCAGCCTCTTCTTCAAGGAGCTCTTCTACTTCTCTTTCGATGAGGAGATGGCGGCGGTGAGCGGTATCCCGGTCACCTTTATACGCTTCATGTTGCTCATTCTCATCGCCCTGACTGTAGTGGTGGCCATCAAGGTGGTCGGGGTTATCCTGGTTTCGGCGCTCCTGGTGATACCGGCGGTGTGCGCTACCCAGTTGACGCTCGATTTCAAGGCTGTGATGGGCATCTCGATACTGGGGGGGCTCATTGCCAACTTCCTGGGATTGCTGCTTTCCTATTACCTGAATGCGCCGTCGGGCGCTACCATAGTACTGGTCCTCTTCGGTCTGTTTATCCTCTCCTATGGATTCCGAGGGGCCCGGGAGCGGCTGCAATCACGCTGAGGCAGCGGGTCCGCGCTCTTTGGGCTAAACTTGCTAATATTGAAAGGCATGCCGCCGGGCAGTCCTAGTCTCTAAGGAGGTAGTAAATGGCCAGACGCTTTATCGATCTGAGCATCAACATCGAGGATGGGCTTCCGTCCGATCCGCCCGCGCAGATCCCCAAGATCATGTACATCGACCATCAGATGGGCGCCCAGACCATGGTGGAATTCTTCCCCGGCATGGACCCGGCCAAAGACCTGCCCGGAGGGTTGGGTTGGGCCGTGGAGCTGCTCTCGCTCTCCACGCATTCGGGCACGCACCTGGATGCGCCCTACCATTACCACCCCACCATGGATAACGGAGTGCGTTCTCTGACCATCGACGAGGTGCCGCTGGAATGGTGCATGGGAAACGGGGTCGTGCTCGACTTCCGTCATTTCGCCGACGGCTACCTCGTGACCGCGGCCGACATGCAGAAGGCCTTCGCGGACCTGGGCCACGAGCCGGTGGAGGGCGATATCATCCTGGTCATGACAGGAGCGGATGCCTTCTGGGGTAAAGCCGAGTACCTGGTGAAGGGCTGCGGCATGGGGCGCGAAGCGACGCTGTGGTTGACCGAGCGCGGCATCCGGGTGGTCGGCACCGACGCCTGGAGCTGGGACCGGCCGCTGCCTTTAATGGCCCAGGATTTTCAGGCGAGCCATGACCCTTCCATAATCTGGGAAGGGCATTTCGCCGGCATCGAGAAGGGCTACTGTCATATCGAGAAGCTGACCAACCTGGGCAAATTACCCCCTACCGGATTTACCTTCTTTTGCTTCCCGGTCAAGATCAAGGCGGCCAGCGCAGGCTGGATACGAGCCGTCGCCCTGCTGGAAGATTAGGGAGCGAGGAGGGCAGAGGGAGCCTGTTTACGGCGGGTATCCGCCGCGAGCTAAACTTGGAGATCAGACGCTGGGCGGCGTTATCACCATAAGAAGGGTACCTGCCTTGTCGTCCAGGTTCTCCCAACTGTGATTCTGCTTGCTGGAATAGTAGGCCATGTCCCCTTCGCGCAGCAGGTGAACCTCGTTGTCGAGCTCGAGCTTGAACTCCCCATTGATGACGAATACGCATTCCTCGCCCATGTGCCTCAAGGGAGCATCGTAGCGCGCCCGCGACTCGAAGCTTATGAGCAGAGGCTCCATCTTGCGCGACAGGTCCGGCACCAGCACCTCCAGGGTGAGGTTCTCCTGGCCGCTCTCCACCTTCTGCCGGTGTTCCCTCCGGAAGACCTTCATCTTCTCGTTCTCCGATGACTGAAACAACTCCGGAAGGGTTATGCCGTAGTACTGCAGAAGGCGGGTCAGGTTCTTCAGGGTTATGCTGGTCCGCCCGTTTTCCAGTTTGGAGAGGAACGAGAGGGAGAATCCGGTGTCCTCGGCCACTTTCCTTAGCGACAAGCTTCTCTCTTCGCGAAACCTCTTGATGCGTACCGAGAAATCATCCATGGATGCATAGTAATACAGACTACCATGAAAAGAAAACATGTTCTATAATTAAGATGCGATAGTTGCTCGATAAAGTAACAACTTAAGGAGGGAACCGAGATGACTGACAGGGAGATCGAAAGGTGGTATCTGGGATTGCCCTTTGAGAGCGACCGTGACCGGGAGACGGCTTTCCCATCCGTCAACGCCGAGTGTATGGAAGAGGTATTCCTGGACCTGGCGTCCATATGCCCCGCCTAAGGCCGGGAATAGACAGAGCGTTTCTCGGAACCGACCGCGCGAGGCGTGATGGAAGTCTTTCGCCCTGTTCGGGCCTGCCCGAACAGGGCGAAATTTGCCGCGTATGATAGTATTTATAATCGTTGTGCCCGACACCTAGAACACAGCGGTAGCATGGAAACAGAAGAACTCTTGATACAGCGCGAAACGGCCGCCATCGACCAGCAGATCGATGAAATACTCGCGAGGGGTCACCCGGGAGCGGTCTTCCTTCCCTGGCAATACCGGTCCACGCCGGCTCACATCTTTATGATGCCCGACGGATTCAAAGGGCTTTTCCAGCCCCATTACAGCGGCCTCATCGGCAACAATCGCAGGCTCTTCGAGAAATTCGGCTACACCTGCGCGGAGCGCGGCAGCTATGTCCTGCTCTTCGAGTTCGAGCCGGGGAAGGTCATCCGCCAGAAGTTCGATGACTGGCTACTCTACGAGAAACAGATATCGCGCGAGAGGAGAAGCGAGGAGATAAAGGCGCTGCGTAGGGAACTGGGCCATTTCCGGACCGTGCCCCTCATCAGCCTGGAGAAGGCCGATGCGGACAAGGGCATCACCCTGAGGATCAAGCGGCTGGACCGCGAAACACCCCTGCCGCGCTACGCCCACGACGGCGACGCCGGCATGGACCTCTGCAGCGCGGCGGACGTGCTCCTGCAACCCGGTGAGCGCGCCCTCGTCCCTACGGGATTCGCCATGGCGCTGCCGCGTGGCTACGCGGCTTTCGTGCAGCCCCGGAGCGGCCTGGCTGTGAAGCACGGCATCAGTATCGTTAATACTCCGGGGCTGATCGACTGCCATTACCGCGGCGAGGTCCAGATAATCCTCGTGAACCTTGGCAACGAGCCCTTCCAGGTAAGGCGCGGCGACCGCATCGCCCAGATGGTCATCCAGAAGGTCGAACAAGCACTGGTTAAAGATGTCGAGGACCTGGACGAGACGGCGCGAGGCACCGGCGGCTTCGGCTCCACCGGCCTCTAATCTAAGAGACCAGCGCCGCGAAGGTCACCGCCGAATTCCCATCCGGTTCTACCCACTGCTCGTAGTGCACCAGGCGGCTAGGCGCCGCCAGCACTTTAGTGATGGTGTAAATGGGACTGAGCCCGCAGATGTGCCGGGCGTTCCCCTCGGCGGCCACATAGGCGAAGAACCCCTCGGCATCGCCCTCTTCCACTTTGGCGAGCATCGCCCTGTCCTTGAAGCTCACCGAGACCATGATGGGCTTGTCCACCGGGAGCCGCCCACCGAAGCGCGGACCCACGTGCGCCAGGTCGGCCGAGGCCAGGAGCATCACCGACTGTCGCGACTGCACTAGGCCGCTCAGAGCCGTGGCGAAAGCCGCGATCTCAGCTTCCTCCTGCGGCGAGGTGCGCGACTCCAGTGAGGCCACAAACGAGTTGCAGGTGACGGGCAGAGCCGTGAAGTTCTCCGGTCCGCCGAAGAGGGCCACCAGGAAAGGCATCTGAATCTCGATGCTGTGCTCGGAGCGGTGTGACAGCTCGTCTCCCAGCCCGTCCATATCCGACTGCCGCGCCAGCTCCACAGCGGCGGCCAGGTCGGTCTCCACTAGGCCCAGCGGCGTCAGGTAGTTCTTGGAAGTAAGGGCAAAGGGCCCCTCCATCTCGCCGTGACAGGTGCCCAGGATGACCACTAGCGGCCGCTCCTGGGGCGGCCTGCGCCGCAGCGACCTGAAGAGCAAGGAGTAGATTTCGCCGTAACAACGGGCACCGCGGGCCAGGTCGATGTGGGGCGCGATGACGGAGCGGGGCAGGCCATCCAGCTCCTCCTTCCCGCCGGCCAGGGAGAGGATGGAGCTCAGTTCGTCCAGCAGCTCCCGCGGCTGCGCCGCATAGGCCATCCCCGCCCGGGTCATGGGCCGGTTGGGCAGCGCCAGGTATTCCTGGTCGAAGCGTCGTTTCAGTGACCGGTACCTTTCGGTGTCCAGGAGCAGCCGCTCGTCGAACTGCTGCAGCATCTCCTCTATCTTGGAGCTGGGGATGATATCGACGAACCGGCGCACGTAAGCCGTCTGCAGGTCGCGCACGCTCCTCCGCCCGTCGCAGAGCGAGGCTACGAAGAAGGCCACCGGCGACAACAGCACTGCGTCTCTCAGGTAGCCTTCGGGGTCGCTAAGGGCTATGAAATCCTGTCCCTGTTGTTTGACCGGAAAGGGCTCCAGCCTTCTGAGTTTGGGATATTCCAGGCCCGGCTCCGTCATCCGCGCACCCCTCCGTTCATCCGCGTTCCTCCCGGGACTCAGCCCAGTGTGTGAGGTGGGACAGCGCCTGCGCCAGCTTCTCCGGCGTGTTGTATGTGCAGACGCCCGCGGCCTGCGCTGTGGCCATCTCCTGGTTCAGGGCGGAGGGGCCCAGCAGGCAGAGGAAGACGGGCTTGCCGTGCTTGCGGCCTATCTCCGCATATTCCGCCGCGGGGAAGGCCGGACCTGCTCCCACACCTGAGGCGAAGACGGCCACTGCGCAGTGGATGTCCTCCTGTCCCAGTGCCAGGTCTGTGGAGCGCAGATAGAGAGAGCCGTCCGTCCAGGCGTGTGCGAACATGTCCAGAGGGTTGTCGGAGTGGGCGTGGGTGGGTATGAACGATGCGATACTCGCAGTGACATCCGTGCTGAGAGAAGGGATGCGTACCCCCGCCTTCTCCAGTATCTCCGCGATGATGATGGCGGGTCCCGCCGTATGGGTGGAGATGAAGACCCCGTTGCCTGCCAGGTGCCGCGCCATCTCCAGGGCCTTGCCCGTGCAGACCAGGTCCTGCACGCTGGACGCGCGGATGAGCCCCGCCTGATGGAAAGCGCCCGCATAAACGGACTCGGAGCTGGCCACGCTTCCGGTGTGGGACAGGGAAGTTCGCGCGGCCTTCTCTGTATAGCCCGCGCTGCAGATGACTATGGGCTTGATCCTGGCGCAGTGACGCGCCTCCGTAAGGAACCGCCGGGCGTCGTCCACTCCCTCCATGAAGAGCCCGATCACGGAGGTGTCCGGGTCCTCCGCCAGGTATTCCAGCAAATCGGCGAACTCGACATTGGCCCGGTTGCCGATGGAGACGAACTTCGAGGCGCCCACCAGCTCATCCGCCATGAGGCTCAAGATGGAGGTGCCCACACCCCCGCTCTGGCTAACCATGGAGAAGCCCCCCGAGGGCAGCCAGGAGAGAGGAGCGGCAAAGGTCGCGTTGACCTTGCCCCGGGCGTTTAGCATGCCGATGCAGTTGGGCCCGATGATACGCATCCCCACGGAGTCGGCCACAGCCACCAGCTCCTCCTGCAGCTTGACCCCGTCCGGCCCGACCTCCCGGAACCCCCCGGCGAAGACAACGCCCGCCCTGGCGCCCTTGGCCGCGGCGTCCCGTAGGGCCGGCAGCACACGCTCGTCGGGCACGGCATAGACCACCAGGTCCACCGGCCCCGGGATATCCCCGAGCGAGGGATAGGCCTGCAGCTCCTGGATGGGTTCCTCCGAATGCGGATTGACGGGATAGATAGGCCCTTCGAATCCGGCGGACTTCACCGCCAGCAGCGACTGAAAACCTATCTTGAAAGGATTGTTGCTGGCACCGACCACCGCGATGGACCGGGGATAGAAAAGCGGCCGCAATCTCTCTAGCGGGGAATCCGCAGCCATCAGGCGATCTTAGCCTCCTCCGTGGTATCCGATAAGCTGGGCTGGGTCTATGCTGCCGATGAGTTCTCCGATCTTCGCTCCCAGTGTACCCAGCAACCCCATGAGACCCCTGCCTGCGCCCGCCTAGGCGCCGCCCGTTGACAAAAGGGTCAGACCCCTTTGTCAACTTTCCTTGAATCACCCGAATATCTTATCGCGTTGGGATGACCAATAGAAGCCGTATGCGCGTCCAAGGTTCCCAGATATTATCTGATGTATTTCATATGAGGGGATTGGGTATATAGATATACTGACATACGAGAGGAAGGAGGAAGAGATATGGCAGACGTCTTTACCGAAGTGATGCACGAGAAAAGCGACCACAAGGTGAAATTCTACGGCCTGAGCACCTGTGGCTGGTGCCGCAAGGCCCGGAGCTTCCTGGACGAGAACGGGATTTCCTACGAACTCTGTTACGTGGATCAGTTGGAGGGCGACGAGCGAAAGGCTATTCTGGAAGAAGTTAGTAAACTTAATCCGAGGAAGAGCTTCCCCACCATCGTAGTGGATGAGGATGAGGTGCTCATCGGCTTCAACGAGGATCGCTACATGGAGGTACTGCTTTGACCACCGAATACTCGCCCGAGGTGATGGAGCTCTACCGCCAGCAGGGCGAGCAGGCCGAGGCCGCCGGGTATCACCTGAACCCCGACCTCGAGGAGACCCTGTTCCTGGTGGCGGGCCTGGCCGAGAACCAGAAGAGGTACGGCTACATGGTCTGCCCTTGTCGCGTGGGCGAGGGGAGCGAGGAAGCCGACCTGGACATCATCTGCCCCTGCGACTACCGGGACCCGGACCTGGACGACTACGGCACCTGCTACTGAGGCTACTACGTATCCCAGGAGGTCCTGGAAGGCAAGAAGCAGGTAGAGTCCATCCCTGAGCGGAGGCCCGATCTGGAGGTGCGAGCCAAGATAGCCGCCCAGGAGGCAGCCGAGCCCAGACCGGCGGGCATGCCCGTTTGGCGCTGCAAGGTCTGCGGCTACCTCTGCGCTCGCGAGAAACCCCCGGGCGTCTGCCCCATCTGCAAAGCCCAGAGAGAACGCTTCGAGATATTCCACTTCACGGACGGCGGCTGACCCATGAGATACGCAACTGGTATTTAGCACAATCCGGGGCCAAGCCCCGGATTGTAGCTGTCTCGGCGTTTTGAGATCATTGTTCCCGGGGCTTTCGTCTTTAACGGTGCACCGCCTACACAAGGCGGTGCACCCTAAGGACAGGCAGATTGTATTAGTGCCAGCGAAACGAGCCTGCAGAAACGGATAAGCAAATCGATCAATTGGCATATGAGCTTTATGGTCTGACCGACGAGGAGGTTCGAACGCCCAGGAGCGACAGCCAAGAGACGGCGATTCCGACAGTGAACCTGGCAAGAATACGAGGCCCCGGAGTCTGATGGGCCCAGGACCTTAGATGCGGGGATAAATCCTCGCATTGCTAGACTAGCATTGGTAACGTCCGCCCTAGCAGAGCCTCCTAATCGCCTCCCGGCCCAAACCCTTGAGGATGATAACCGGTATAAGGCGGCTGTTCGGGGGGACTCTCTGCCGCTACGGCTGGCACAGCTATGGCTTCGCTGGATTTCTTAGGCCTCTGCTTAGCGGCCAATGCTCTCTTGACTCGCTTCTGGGCCTCCTCGGCTTTCTCCCCCTCTAAGATCTCACGCTTAAGCACTTCCCGCATTAGTGTCTCCTTGATGTCTGAAGTCTGAATTTTGATGGTAGGAGCCATGCGGGACAATTCCCGGCGCACGAGGTTCAGAACGGGGTCGCTGAGCAGGACAGCGCCCAGGACAAAGCGGTTCGTCGCCTGGAGTTGAATGTGGTAGTCAGGCAATGCTGCTTTCAGCAAGCCTTCTCGGCTCAAGAGGTAAAGGGCTTCGACGTGTGCGCTTGTTTTATGGCTAAGCGTTGAGACGTCTAGGTCTAAGACCAGTTCCTGCCCGATGGGCATGCCGAACGTGACCCGATAGACCTTCCAGTTAATACCGTTGGTCAGGGCCACCCATTCCACGCCCTGGTTCGCCGCGTAATCGATAGCCTGCTTGGTGTGTGCTTCCTTGAGTTCCAGCCCGATAGCCTTGACCTCTATCAGAAGCCGGAGCTTGCCCTCAATCTCTACCGCGAGGTCGCAGTATGTGCTCTTAATCTGATGTTCAGATGTCACTTCATGGAACTTGTCATACCCGAAGATCTCCGCGAGCATGTCCGTCACGATGGTTGCGGTATCGGATTCGTTCAGATCGCGGACTTTCGCGGAGTTAAGAATTGGCTGAAACTTCTTCAATCCTGCTGATATTCGGGCCGAAACCTTGGCTGGGATTTTGCTTTTCGCTTGAGCCATATCCTACCCCCTATTTCATCGCCCCCACTCTTAGCCATATTCTACCATGCCTACCTAAAGCCTCCGGAAAAAGAGCGAGACCCCGGGAATCTTGGGGGAAACACCAGGGCCTCAAATGCGGGGGGATTAACCCTCGCATTGCTACAGTAGCATTAGCAATGCCCACCCTACCAGAACTTCCTGATCACCTTCCGGCCCAGGAGCTCGTTCTTGGCGCGCCGGGTGATTTTCTTGGGGTTGCCGCTGACCGCTACCCCTGCATCCTTAGGCAGGCGGGCCAGTTTATAAAGACTGGAGGTTAGTTTGGACATTCAGTCGCCGTCCTTGGGCCAAGCCCGCACGCACTTGGGGCAGTAGGCATATATGGGCATCTACCTGATGGCAGTTTTGAGATGAATAGTACAGGGTTCCCGAGCATCAACGACAGTGATATAGCCGTTCGCGTTTCCCGTTTGCTTTGCAGATAACTTGGAGTCAATCTTTAAAGAATCCCCGGCTTTCAGAGGGCCAAATCCTACCAGGCCAGAACCCATGGCATCGACAGGAAGCGGGGTTGTTGCTTCAAAGTCCATGAAGCCAAAGTTGGCCAATAGCTTGAGGTCCGCGATATCTTTGGAGCCGGTATTGGTAACCGTGGTAGTCCAGATAACATCCATGCCATCCCCGGCTACCGGCGGGGTGTGGCCGATGATATCAATGGAGAATAGCGATGGACCCATAGCAAAGGCAAGTACCCCTCCAATGATTAAAAGGGTCATTGGTAGCCCCCAAACGAAGCACTTGAGCCCTATTGGGTTTCTCGGCCACCTTCCTGCTGCCGCGCGCCGGCCCGCCTCCGCGCCGGAAAAAGCGTAAAGATATGCCCCTTAGCCTGTTTTGATGGGATGATTCTCGATGAGATGGTGTCGGAGGGGGGGCTTGAACTGCCCAACCAATTAACGCTGTTCGGTTTCGCCTTTGCGAAGGCTCTTGTCGAATCCACCAATTTCAAGTATGGCACGCCTTATCGAGCGGTAATCATCTTGGGGAACCTCATCGTATCTTATTGTCCCCTCTTCCTCCTCAATCTCGAAAAGGCCTTGAGGTGCGCCAGCTGTCGCAGTTAATTGCACGTAGCAGCCATAGTCGAGCCCATATACATCATAGCGTACGCCCGGTTGATCTTGACCCGCGACGCTTTTCTTTAGCACATGCAGGACGCGCTGGTCATACAGTTTCGTAATCAAAGGGTGTGCCGTTTCTTCGCCTTGCTTCAAAAGGAATGCCCTTGCCTTCCGCGCCCCAATCACGCGGTCCATTATCCAGTCCAAGAGCGCTCGAGCATCGCCGGACAAATTCGCTTCTTTATCACGCTGATACCAACGCCTGGCCGCAGAACGCACATGGTCCATCGAAATCTGACGACTCAGCGCGGATTGCGCCGCGTGGCTCGCAATCTGCATTGCATCGCGGGGCACGCCTTCGGCTGCCCGGACCAGTTCGTTGAATGCATTGGTCTGCGTAAACCCTTGCTCAATCAGATTGTTTGCTGATCCCGGAGCTTCTCCTTCTCTGCCCTCTTCTGCAAGAGTCGCAAAGACATGCTTGAACAATAGCTCTCTAAAGAATTCACTTGCCCTTTCCGCGTCATTACCAAAAACCATGAAATCGTCGAGGTTCACTTCCGCGGAAGCATCAGCTCCGATTTCGATCCCCAAATACGATCCATCACCGCTGGAAGTCCTGAATCGAGAGCGGTGTTCAATAGCCCCAATCTTAACCGTGATATTTTGAATTGGAAACATCGCACGGCGCACCAGATCCGCAAGCAACGGCTGCAAATCTAGCGGCACAGTGCTCCACTCGTCGAGGACAATCCAACAGGAGTTTAAGAGTTAACTCGTTCTCTTCACGAGAAATGCCTGCGTAAGGAATGAATCAGGAGCCCAGAAGCTGTAAGACCCCACCCTTTGAAACCTGGTACCCCAAGGCCTTTAGGG
>JAHEXQ010000078.1:9387-11544 GCA_023252035.1 Actinomycetes bacterium | reverse complement strand
AGGCATACCGGGTGTCTTTGAGGAAGCTCTCGAAGACCAGGTTCAGATTTATCTTCTTTCGGTTCATGCGGTAGAGCATGGCGCCCACGCCCACGTTCGCCAACCCGTCCCCCGCCGGGAATATCCAGCCGCAGGCAGGAAGCACGGCGTCCTCCGGGTACACCTCGATGTGGTCGTCCAGACCCTCTACGCCGCGCATATACGCGCGGATGGACACGCCCAGGTGATGCGGGTCGTAATCCGTCAAGCCCAGAGCCTTGCCCAGCACCGGATAAGGCCCGTCCGCACCGATGAAGTACCTGGCCGATAGCTGCACCTCGCATCCGTCCAGCAGGGCGGTCACGCCCGAGACGGTCTCGCCTGGCCCCAGGAGCGCGGACTTCACCTCGCAATCCTCTAGTACCTCCACGCCCAGTTGCCGGACATGGTGGACCAGGATGCGGTCGAGTTCCCGGCGCGGAACGACATACCCGTGGTCGGGATAATGGCTGCCGAGCGGATAGCGGGCTTGGGCCTTGCCGCCGTGGGTGGAGTAGTAGCGGATGCCGCCGATGCGCTGCCAGCGCCCTTCGAACTCCGCCCTCAGCCCCATGCGGTAGAGGTTGTGCACGCAGCGCGGGGTTATGCCGTCGCCGCAGACCTTCTCCCGCGGGAAGTTCGCCTTGTCCACCAGGAGTACCTTGAGGCCGGAGGGCGCCAGGTAGTGCGCCGCCGAACAGCCGCCCGGCCCGGCTCCCACGATGAGCACATCGTAAACTCCGTAAGGTTCCATGGGCCTGATTATAACACCGGGGCCCCGCGCGCCGCCCGGCCGCTGCCATGGATAAAACCGCCGCTGGATGGCAAAATATAGCCAGGATTCAGAGAATGATGCACAAAGCCGAAATAGAACGGGGAGAATGTAGATGGTAAGCAATGGCGACGGCAATATCAAGTTCAAAGGCGTCTTCAAGACCTACCAGCTGGGCGAGATCAAAGTGGAGGCCCTGCGCAACGCGGACCTGGAGATAAACACCGGCGAGTTCGTGGTCATTCTGGGACCCAGCGGCTCCGGCAAGACGACGTTGCTCAACCTGGTAGGCGGCATCGATAGTGTCACCGGGGGAGAGCTCATCATCGACGGCGTTGATGTGGCGCACATGGGGAAAAGGGCACTCACCGAGTTCCGCAGAACCACTATCGGCTTCGTCTTCCAATTCTTCAACCTCATCCCCACGCTGACGGCCAAGGAGAACGTGCAGTTCGCCGTGGAGCTCATCTCCAACCATTCGGAGGCGCGCGCCCTGGAGGTCCTGGAGAAGGTAGGGCTAGCGGACCGGGCCGATCATTTCCCCAGCCAGTTGTCGGGCGGCGAGCAGCAGAGGGTGGCCATAGCCCGGGCGCTCTCCAAGAATCCGCCCATTCTGCTCTGCGATGAGCCCACGGGCGAGCTGGACTTCGGGACGGGCGTGAAGATCCTGGAGTTGATGAAGGAGATAAACGAGAAGGAGCGACGGACCATCATCCTGGTGACGCATAACACGGCTATAGGCGACATCGCCGACCGGGTCGTGCACCTGCGCAGCGGGGAGATATCCTCGGTGGAGCGCGTGCAGAATCCGATCAGCCCTTCAAAACTGAAGTGGTAACCACCGTCAGGTGAGCGTGCAGGAAAGCGGCGCAGCAAAAGGGGCCCGCTCCGAGAACAGCATTCAGCATGCCATATATTGTGGTTCATCACGCTTGTGCGCTGAGAACCTACTCTCCTGCTCTGATGGTGCCACTGCGGTGGCATGGGCGGCTGATCCTTTTGTTACGCCGCTTGTGCAGCTACGCTAAAGCGTTCCCACAACAATAGTGACGCTCGAGCCTTTGTCGGCCTTGGTCCCGCCGACAGGGTTCTGGGACTTAACTTTCCCGTTATTCGCAGGGTCGATCACCTTCTGCACCACCACCGAGAAGCCACCTGCTTGCAGGATGTTAGTGGCATCCGCCTGGGTCTTGGTGGTCACATCGGGCACAGTAACCTGCGCAGGCCCCGTGCTGACATTCACGGCGACGGTCGAGCCCTTGGGTACCTGAGTGTTGGCCACAGGATCGCTGCTAACGACCTTGCCCGAGGGCACCGTATCCGACGATTGCTGTTTGATATCGGCCTTCAGTCCGGCAACGGTCAGC
>JAHEXQ010000078.1:0-9377 GCA_023252035.1 Actinomycetes bacterium | reverse complement strand
ATCCTGGGTCTTTCCCGCCAGATCCGGCACCCCTATCATCTCCAGGCCTTTGCCCACCGTCAGGTTGACGGTGGCGCCGGGATGCGAGAGGGAGTTGGCGCCGGGGTCCTGCTGCAGCACGATGCCCTTCTGGTTATCCGCCGAGCCTGTCTCGGTTATGTTGCCCGCCGTCAATCGATTCTGACTCAAGACGTTCCTGGCATCGTCCAGCTTCATGCCGGTCACGTCGGGAATATGGAAGGCCTTGGTCAGCACCACCTCTACAGTGGAGCCCTTCTTGATGTTGGTGCCGCTCTGAGGATCCTGGCTCTTGACTATGCCCTCCGCATCTCCCCCAGAGGTGATATAAGCGAACTGGTCGGACACGTGCATCTTCAGACCCACGTTCTCCAGAGCTTTGCGGGCATCGTTCTCGGTCAGGTTGGCGACATTGGGAATGGCCACCATGGCAGTTTCTCCCCGCGTGAACACGATGGCCAGGACCACGCCGGTGATGACCAGTACAGCCGCCAGGGCAGCGGTGATCCAGACCCATTTCTGGGCGCGGTGTTTCTGCGGGTAATTCTGCGCGACCGCCGTCATGGTCTCGGTGGGCAAGACGGGCGCGGAGGCAAGCACCGGAGTCGCGTTCACCGGCATTCCCTCCAGCCACCGCAGCAGGTCCGCCTTCATCTCCTGGGCGGAGCTGTAGCGGTTCTCCGGGTTCTTCGCCAGGGCCTTCATCACTATGGCATCCAGCGCCGGAGGCATGGTCCGGTCCACCAGAGAGATGGGGATGGGATCCTCCTTCACCTGCTTGTAGGCGACGGCGATGGCGTTGTCGTCATCGAAAGGCACGCGTCCCAGCAGCAGTTCGTAGAGGACGACGCCCAGGGAGTAGATATCGGAACGCGCATCCACGGGCTGGCCCTGAGCCTGCTCCGGCGAGATGTACTGCGCCGTCCCCATCACCGTGCCGGTCTGGGTCATGCCGTTGCCGCCCCCTACCCTGGCGATGCCGAAGTCCATCACCTTCACCTGCCCCATGGGCGTGATGATGATGTTGTGCGGCTTGATATCCCGGTGAATGAGATTCTGGCGATGGGCTAACTGCAAAGCTGCGCATATCTCCGCGGCTATCTCCGCCGCACGCTCCGGCATGAAGCGGCCCTCCGTCATCAGAATCTGCTTCAGGTCACGGCCTTCCACATACTCCATGACGATGTAGTAGATATCGCCCTCGTTGCCCCAGTCGTAGATATTGACGATGTTCGGGTGGTTGAGATTGGCCGCGGCCTGGGCTTCGTACCGGAAACGCTGGATAAAAGCAGGGTCGGCAGCATACTGGGCATGCAGTACCTTGACCGCCACTTCCCGGTTGAGCAAGAGATCATCGGCCAGATAGACGTCGGCCATTCCGCCCGAGCCGATCTTCTCCTTCAGACGATAACGGTTATTGAATACCTTTCCCAGCATGCGCTGCGTCGCCTCTTTCTTCCAAGTTTATCCTCATTAACGTATCACAGTCCCCTGTAATAACAGAATAACAAGCGCAAGCGCCTCCTACGGCTGGCTCACCACCAGGTTCACCCGCTGTCCCGGATCCAACTCGGCGCCGTAAGGCGGGTCGCTCTCCACCACCACGTTCGGCTTGTATTTCGGGAGCGACCTCTTCTCCACGCTGCCCAGCTCGAAACCTGCGGCCTTGATGGCGCGCGTCGCATCCTCCAGGCTCAGCCCGCTCAGGTTGGGCACTCGCAGGGAGCCCTTGGACAGGATCACCCTCACCGTGGAATGCAGCTTGCTGATCTTCCCCCCCGCGGGGTCCTGCGCAATCACCTCATCTACCCGGCTCCCGGCGCGGAATTCGGCGCCGGCAATGCTCATTTTCAGGCCTGTGGCTTCCAGCGCCTGGGCCGCCTCCTGGCTGTTTATCCCCACCAGGTTGGGCACCTCCACATCCTGTTTGAACCAGCCGGAGCTCAGGGGCCAGAGCAGCACCAGCGCCAGGACGATGAGCAGGCCGACCGCCAGTATTATTATCCGACGCTTGTTTCTTAAGAAATGACGCCTCGCGGGAACTTCCGGCTCCTCCGCGCCCGCCGCGGCCGGCTGCCGCGGCTCCTCGCGATGCAGGGCCGATTTCACCTCGGTGAGCATGGCCGCGGGGTTCTCGAAGCGCACGCTTTCGCTCCGGGCCATGGACCGCATGACTAGCGCGGTCACCTGGGCCGGTACCTTCTCGCTCATCTCTATCTGGGGCAGTGGCCCGGCCTGCTCGAGCAGGAGCGAGGGCTCAAGGCGCTTGCCTTCCAGCGCGTGGTAGAAGATCAGCCCCAGCCCCAGCAGGTCCTCCTGCTGCTCCAGGTCTTTTTCCTCTTCGGCTATCTCCGCCAACTCGGGCGGCCACTCCTGCGGGAATCCGGCATCGCTTATCTTCAGCCGCCGGCTGCCTTCCAGCAGCATGATATTGCGTTCGTTGAGATTGCCGTGGGCCCATCCGTTCTCATGCAGGTAGTCCAGGACGTCGAGGACCTCCGCGGCGAAGTGCAGGAATCCCCGGATGCTCATGTTTCCGCGCGCGGCGAGCTGCGATTGCAGGGTGGACCCCCGCACCAACTCCTCAACCAGGAAGAACAGCTCCTCCTCCTGCCCGAAATCATAGACCTCCACCAGGTTGGGGTGCTGCATCTTGAGAGCCCGGCGCGCTGACTCCCGGAAGGCCTGCCGGAATCCGGCATCCGCCCAGAGGTGCTGGTGGGGAATGCGCAGTGCCACCTCCTGCTCCAGGAGCGTGTCGAAACCTTTATAAACCACACAGGTTCGCCCGGCGCCCAGGCACTCGCCTAGGCGATAGCGATTCTTCAGTAAGCGGCCTTCCTCCATCAATCCTGCTCCATCTCCTGCCGGCTGGCCGTCCGCACTAGCGGTTCTTATTTCACTCCCAGGAGGGCGCTCATGACCTTCCGGGCCACGGGTGCGGCGTCCTCTCCTCCCGTGCCACCACTGTTCTCTATCACCACGGCTACTACCACCTGGGGATTGTCCGCCGGGGCGATGCCCAGGAACCAGGCGTGATTGGGCTTGCCGTTGCCCGGCTCCGCCGTTCCCGTCTTCCCGGCCACCACGTAGCCGGGTATCCCGGCCGCCTGGCCCGTCCCGTTCTCCACGACGCTTATCATCATGTTGAGCACCTGGCCGGCGGTGCTCGCCGATATCACCTGGCGCCAGAGTTTGGCGTTGAACCTCTCCAGGATGTTTCCCTGCGCGTCCCTTACCTCCTTCATGAAGTGGGGGACCATCTCCCGACCGTCGTTGGCTATAGCCGAGCCGATCATACAGAGCTGCAGTGGGGTCAGGAGCAATCTTCCCTGCCCGATTCCAGTCGCGGCCAGCTCGGTCTGATCCATCTGGGATGCCTGCGGTATCGAGCTGGTGGCCACGGCCGGGTAGTCGATGGGGAGGTTGCTGTTCAGTCCGAAGCGCTGCGCGTAGTCCACCAGCACCCGCGCCGTTTCCGTCACCGCGGAGTGGCTGAAATAGTTGTTGCAGGAGACCGTCAGGGCCGCGAGCATATCCACGGAGCCGTGCACACGGTCCCCGAAGGTGTGGCCACCGATCTCGTAAGCTCCTGTGCAGTCCAGGACATCCAGTGGGTTCACAGTTCCGCTGTCCAGCCCGGCGGAGGCATTGACTACCTTAAAGGAAGAACCGGGCGGATAGAGGCCCATGGTGGCCCGGTTGAGCAGGGGACTGTAAGAATCCTGGTCGTAGGCGGCCTTGGCTGCCTCGGCCAGGAGATTGCCTTTAGCGTCCTTCGCCTGGCTGGCGACGGCGCTGGAATCATAGGTCGGCCAGGAAGCCATAGCCAGGATGGCGCCGGTATCCGGCGTTATGGCCACCACGGCCCCACGCCTTTCCCCCAGCGCGTTGACCGCTGCTTCCTGCACGGTGGGGTTCAGGGTGGTCAGGAGGTCGTACCCGCGCGTGCTCGTCTCGAAGAGGTCGCGCAGCAGGTCCTGCGCCTGACCTTTGCCCAGCAGCGCGTCGTTGTACTGGCTCTCCAGACCCGCCCGGCCGAACTGAGGGCTGTCGTATCCCACTACCTGTGAGTAGGCTTCCCCGCCGGGATATTCCCGCTGGTACTTAATGGCGCCTTCGATGGGGACGCTCCGGGCGAGGACGGTCTGGCCGTCGGCCGCCAGTATATTGCCGCGCTGGATGCCGTATTCGCGCATCAGCTTACGCGGGTTCGAGTTGTTCTCGGCAACCGCTTTCGACGAGACCACCTGCTGATAGGTAAGATTGAGCACCAGGGCCAGGAAGAGCACCATGAAGAGCGCGACCAGCTTCCGGATATTGCTATCCACTACGCGTCACCTCCGTCCAGCCGTCCCCCGCTTTGCGGGCGACCCGTTCGCGCGCCTGCCGGATACGCTCCTGCCTGGCATCCGCAGGGAAGACCATCTCCTGCCTCTCCGAAACCTTGATCAGCAGGGCAATCAGAATGAAGTTGGACAGGATGGAGCTGCCGCCGTAACTGACGAAGGGCAGGGTCACGCCGGTGAGGGGGATAAGCCGCGTAGCTCCGCCCATGATGACGAAGGCCTGGATAGTCAGCACGGCTGTGAGGCCCGTGGCCAGCAGCTTCCCGAAATCGTCCTCCGAGTCCATAGCGATCTTCATGCCGCGGGCTGCCAGCATCAGGAAAAGGAGGACCAGGGCGATAGCGCCAGCGAGCCCCAACTCCTCAGCTATGGCCGAGAAGATGAAGTCCGTCTCCACATCCGGGATATAGCCGGGTGAGCCGCGCGAGATGCCGCGCCCTGTCAACCCGCCCTCGGCAATGGAGAACATGGATTGAGCCATCTGGTAAGACTCGTCCTGAATCAGCTCGGGGCTGAGGGGATGGAGCCAGATGGTCACCCGATTGCGCACGTAGGGCAGGCCCGCGTAACAGAACATCGCTCCGACCAGGAAAAGGATTATCCCCACCACCACGAAGACCATACGCGAGGTGGACACGTAGAGAACAGCCAGGAACATGCTGAAAAAGATGAGCGAGCTGCCCAGGTCCCTCTGGAATATCAGCAGCAGGAGCGAGAGTCCCCACATCACGAGCAGCGGCCCGAAGTATTTCATGGGGGGAACGATGAAGCCCCCCACCCGGCGACCGGTGCGTGCCAACAACTCTCTCTTGTCCGCCAGGTAGGCGGCGAAGAAGATGGCGAGCAGCAGTTTGGCCATTTCAGAGGGCTGATACGAGAGCGGCCCTATCTGCAGCCAGAGACGGGCGCCGTTGCGCGTCCGGCCGAATATCATGGTGACCGCCAGCAGTGCCACCGCCGCCAGCGCGATGATATAGGGATAGCGTCGCAGGCTAGTGCAATCTTTCAACAGCATGAGCACGAGGACGAAGAAAGCGGCGCCCACCATCATCCAGTAGAACTGCAACCGCGCCATGTGGACATCCAGCCGGTAAATCATGGTCAGGCCGATGAAGGAGAGCGCGGCCACGGTAGGGAGCAGCAGAGGGTCCGACTTGGGCGCCAGCCAGCGCAGCGCAAAGTGCAGGCTTATGAAGATAGCGCTGCCGATGGCTGGATAGAGGAAGGTGGACAGGCTCACATGCCCGTCGCGGGCCAGTCCGATGGAGGCCCAGCCGATGAAGGGGATGATACATATTAGAAGGATGAGCGCGAGTTCTCGTCTCCGCGGTTTATGCATCTCTGCTTCAATTGCTCCTCAACCGGCAGGTTACCACGCCACCCGTATTCACTACCTGGTCCGGCGGGGGGTCCTGCGATGCGACGCGAGCGGCATCGCCCATCGCCGCATCGGCAGTCTGCGCCTGCAGGTCCATGTCCTGCAGCAGCGTGCGCGCATCAAGATAGGTCATGCCCAGCAGGTCGGGCAGACGGCGATGGCTGCGGGCCTCCGCCGCGAAGAATTCGAAGCTCCTCTCCGCCTCTACGCGGCTGAGAACAGCGCCCGCCTTCAGATTGTCCAGCTCGTTGTCGGGTAGATTCCGGGCGCTCGTGTCGGAATCCGTGACCACACGCGACAGGTGGATTCCCAGCGGCGCCCAGCGCACTCCCTGATAGAGGGCTACATCGCCCTTCCTGTCTATCCCCACAAAGAAATAGTGCTGCCGCGCATAGAGGATCAATCCTCCTGCGATGCCGCCCACCAGAAGGATGAATACCAGGACTGCGACTATCATCTTGCGATTGGCCCTCGGGCGCTCTCGCGACGTCTCGGGCACCGCCGACGCAGCCACGCGAATGGAGAAGGCCGCGTCCTCGCGAGGGGCCAGGGCGTCTATCTCCGGGTCGATAAGGACCACGGTGATGTTATCAACGCCGCCGCGAGCGTTGGCCTCGGCGATGAGCGTATCGGAGAGCTCCTCGGGGTCCTTCGTCCGCACCAGGTGCGCGGCGATCTCGGAGTCCCGCAGCATGGCCGTCAGCCCGTCGGAGCAGAGCAGGAGCAGGTCGCCGGCCTCCAGGTTGTAGGTGGCGACGTCCACATCGACCACCGGCTCCACGCCCAGCGCCTTAGTGATGATGTTACGCTGCGGATGCGTGAAGGCCTCCTCCGGCGAGATGCGCCCTTCCTCGACCAGTTGGGCTACCAGCGAGTGGTCCTCGGTCAGCTGCGTCAGATGCCCGGCACGCCAGAGGTAAGCCCGGCTGTCCCCCACATGCCCGATAACGGCTCGCCGGCCAGACAAGAGCGCGCAAGTGAAAGTAGTCCCCATGCCCGCCAGTCGCTCATCCGACCTCGCTTCCTCGAAGATGACCTCGTTGGCCCGCATGATGGCCTCCGCCAGGATGGTCTCGGGCGTGCCCTTTCCCGACTCGCGAGCCAGGTATTCAGCGACCACATTGATGGAGCGAGCGCTCGCCACCTCCCCGGCGCGGTGCCCTCCCATGCCGTCGGCGACGATGAAGAGTTGCCCGTCCGCGAAGTACCGGTCCTCGTTATGGTCTCGCCAGAGACCCGTGTCGGTCTTGCCGGTGTACCTCAAAGCTCACCTTCCCAGCCAGTGCGCATCCGCTCTCAACTCCGGAATTCAAAGATGGTCTTGCCGATCTTTATGCGGTCGCCCTGGCGTAGCTCCGTCTGATAGGATATCCGCCGGCCGTTCACGTAGGTCCCATTGGTACTGCCCATATCCTCGACGAAGAACCCGCCGTTCCCCGGATAGAACTTCGCGTGCGAAGAGGAGACGTAGTTGTCCTCCAGGCATACGGCGCAATTCTCGCCCCTTCCCACGGTCAGCACGTCCTCCAGGGGGAACTTGCTGGCGATCTTCTCCTCCGTCTGTACCACGTGGAGATGGGCCTTCTTCAGCTTGGAGGCTCGGGCCGGCTTGGCGGTTGCCCTCTGCCGGCGGTCCGCCGGGAGTACCTCCACATAGACCGTCCTCAGCGCGAAGAAGAGGAAGATGTAGAGGATGATAAGAAAGCCGTATTTCAGGATCTGAAAGACGATATCAGGAACCATATTTTTCCTTTGATACTCGAAAACCCTTATTCTCCTGCCTAACGATAACAGATACCCGATTTGGGCTTCAATCGAAGCGTGGGCCGCAGGCGGGACCCCCACAACCATGGCCGTTAACCCTTGGACGCTGGAATCACCAGGTGGGTTACGTAATGTTCCAGAGGCATCGGACACCCCCCGGGAACGCCCTTTTATCCAGGTTGGGTCGTGAAGCGAAAACTGGTGGAGCCCATGGTCAGGATGTCGCCTTCGTCCAGGAGGCCCTCCTCGATCCGGTGTCCGTTAATACTCGTGCCGTTGGTGCTCCGCAGGTCCGCGACGACGAAGCCTTCCGGGCGGCGTGTGATCATGGCGTGGCGCCGTGAGACCTGGGAGTCGGCGATGATGATATCGCTGCCCGCTGCCCGGCCCAGCGTCATCTGCTCCTTCAGCAGCGCATGTACCGCGCCGCTCCCCTCACCTCTGGTGACGACCAGGTAGGCGGGCACCGCCTCCGCAGACCGGGGTAAGGGCGTTTCAGGGGACGGAGGTACTGGCAAGGGTGGCGGCGCGGGTGGAGATGTAGATGGCGGGGGTGCCGCGGCAGTTTCGCTGGCCATCTGTCCGCGCACGCGAAAATCGCCCTCCCCCAGGGAGGGGTCTTCGCCGAAGACGATATATGGCGCGGTAAGGAGCGAGTAGCCGCGCCGGTGAGCCTGCTCCACGAGGAGCTTGGACAGCTCCGCACTAACCGTTGCCGAGAAGCTCGAAAACTTCTCGTAGTCCTGGGGCGACAAGATCACCTGGTACATGTTGGGGACCAGGGTCTCGTTTATGCTGATGGTGCGCTTCTCCTCCATCTCGCGGATGAGACGGCGTCCGATCTCCAGAGGGTGCACGCCGGACCGGAAGGTCTTGGTGAAGACGCCCTCGAAAATGCTCTCCAGCCTGTGCTCGAAATCGCTAAGGATCCCCATAATCCCGCCTGTCTAACCGCCGTCGTTAGAAGTAATGGCCGGCAGTGGCCTCGACCCTTGACCGGAAGCGCAACCCCTCGAGGATGAAAAGGGCGGCGCTCAAACCGAAGAGGAAAAGAGAACGCGCGAAATCGCCAGTAAAGACGAAGTAAAAGACGCCGAGTGCGCCAACCAGGCTTATGCCCACCCCTATGAACAGGTAGCTTCCTTCTAGAAAATCCCATACCTTTTCGCGGGAGGACACCGCATCGAACACCTTCCAGAGCCTGCCGAAAACCAGGTAGCTGAAGAAAGCCCAGAAGCCGCATCCCACGGCGGCCAGGCCGGCCGCAACGGCGCTGAGCACGGCTCCGGAATGAGTGGCGACTTTGACCTTTCCGATCAGGTGGAAGACGAGCGTCGCCACGAAGAGCACCAGCGGGATCCCCAATCCCACCAGGCTGAAATGAAAAAAGATCTTTCCCAGGCTGGATTGTTTTTCAGTTGCCAGTGTTACCGCCCTCCTTCAAATGGAAATTATAGCATATGGCAACCGGTTGATTAGCGGCGATACACCCGATTCGGCGGCGGAACCTGCGTACCGGGCCGGCGGGAAAATCCGTGGGGCGCCCGAGCCGGGGTATATAGTATTATAGCAGGCCATTTGACGGCGCGATTAAAGGAATCGCCCAGGTCATACCGAATAAGGAAAAAGTGCGAGTAGTTTTACGCCCGCTCGTTTTTCCACCATTGGAGGTGGTTCGCCTTTGAAATGCGCCGTACATACGGACCAGGAAGCCGTTTCCACTTGCGTACAAGACGGTGTAGCTTTCTGCTCGCGCTGCATAGCGGAGACCAATCAGACTTTCCTCTGTCATAACTGTTTTCAGCGCCGCGCGCATGAACTGGAAGAGCGCATGCAGATCTCCGGAGAGCCGAAGGTGGGAGCACTTA
>JAHEXQ010000196.1 GCA_023252035.1 Actinomycetes bacterium | reverse complement strand
CGGATACTTGATGTGAACTCCCGGCTCCGGAGAGGCCTCTTCGGGCAGCAGGTCATAGAGTTGCTCCATACTCGAACGGAAACTCGGTTTTGATCCCTTCTTCCTCCAGATGATCAGGGTCTCGCCCATATAAGAGTAGGGCCTCACGATGAAACCAAGGTCGTGCAGATGGATGTCGCCCATCATGTGAGCCCGGGAAACATCATCGGAGAAGACGCGGCGCAGCGCGTACTCCTTCAGGAGCGTCTCGGCCAGCGTCAGGTTGATGGACTCGGGGTTATGCGTGGTGTTGCTGTTCTCCTTGTTGGCCTTGAGGATGATCTGCTCCACGTCGTACATGGGCAGGCCTAGGTGAGAGTGCTTCTCGTGCATGGTTCCCAGGCCCAGTTCCAAAAGCTCCAGGTCCACCAGTTCGCGGATGATGGAGGTGGTTACCTTGCTCATGCCTCCCGCGACGATGCGCTGCTCGACCTGGTCGGCGATGTGGCGTGCCAGCTCGGGCGTGGCGTCCGTCTCCAGGATCAAGGAGTCGACGATCTTCTCCTTATCCCACAGGTTTATCTCTTCCTTGGACGAGGTGGTCACGAACAGAGCTATGTCGTTGGTATCCGAGGACTGTTCGGCCTTCTTAAGGACCCTGATATTACCGTTAGGCGCCATCCGGTTCCTCCCTTCCCGGTGTCTTCCTTACGTCTTCCTGTTTCTCCAGCAGCAAGCCCAGCTCTTGCTGGAATTCCGTTACGTCTTTGAAGTTCTTATATACAGAGGCGAATCTCAGATAGGCTATCTCGTCCACCTCTTTCAGCTTTCGCAGGACCAGCGCCCCGATCCTAGCCGATAGTATCTCCTGGTCCCCGGAGGTCCTCAGCTCGCTCTCGATTTCGTTGGCCATGTCCTCGATGTCCTGGGTGGTGGCCGGCCTCTTCTCAAAGGCTTTCTTGAGACCCCCGATCAACTTCTCGCGATCGTACGGCTCCCTGTCCCCAGTCCGTTTCACAACGGTAAGCCCCACTACCTCGAAGCGCTCGAAGGTCGTGAAACGCGACTTGCAGACCTTGCACTCACGCCTTCTGCGGATGGATGCGCCTTCATCGGAAGGCCTGGAATCTATCACCTTCGTGTTAGGGCTCCCGCAAAACGGACATTTCACGATATTCCCCCTGTCAAACCCGCTATGCCTGGAAAAAATCAGGGAAAATCAATATTTTGTAGGTCATAATCAATTTAGCATACCACATGTTGAAGTCAAGACGTTCCGGCAAAAAAATCCCTTGCTTAATAGTTAAGACTTCGGTGGCCGATCTGGAGCGAAAGTTGAGCTTGAGGGAGCGGACTAAATCTAAAGGTTAAGCTTTGCTTGATTGCCGGACTGTACCAACTGGTTCTGATCAAGCCGTGCTTTCAAGGTGAGCCTGCCTCCGGACACCGCCGCGGCGAGCAGGGTCGGATGCATGGGAAGTCCTCGCATAGGGAGTTTGAACAGCAGGGATTGTCCTGCGGCCGCCAAGCTCGCAGGGAAGGTCGCGACACCGTCCCGAGGCTCCAGGGCCAGCGTAGAGGAGTCATATACGTAAACCTTACATTCAATGCGCAGGCCGGGGACGGAGTCGGGAAGGACGCAAAGGACGTCGCCCTCCAAGCTCACCCTCCAGCCGCCGCCCGCCAGGAGGGAGTTCAGAGCCTCCTGTGTTAGCCGAAGGCCGGATTCCAGGCGGCCCACGGAGTTGAGCGTGAGGTGCCCGGAGAGCAGATCCACCAGCGGAAAGCAGGCATCCGTGACATCAACGGTAAGTTCGTAGGGCAGTTGCGTGGGGAGTCCCGCCAGGTTGGTGGCGGGCACACTAGAGGCGATACCCACCCGTGTGGAGTTCACCCTTCCCCGCAGCACGCTTAAGGTTATGGGAAAACTGGAGACGGAGACCGACGGTTCTTTCTCGAGGGAAAACCGGTCGCGCAGATAGACGGCTATGCCCTTTTGGGCCGCCAGGGTAAAGCCCACCTCCGCTATCAAGAACAGCGCCGTAAGGACGATGACGACGATTAGGAGGCGCTTGAACACGGGCTTCAACCTGGCCCATCCCCTGGATTATGCTTGGGATCCTCTGCGGGAGCCTGGCCGTAGTAACATTCGTAAAGGTCGTCCTCGACTTCATCTTTCAAGCCTCGCCCCATGAGATCCTGGAGAGCTTCCTTAGCGGTCCTCTCCCCCGCAATGACGGAGTTCACCGCCGCAGCCACGGGCAATTCGATATGCAACGACGCCGACATGGTCATGACCACCCTGGTGGCGAAGACTCCCTCCATCACCATCCGCGAGGAGGCCTGAACCTGCTCTGCTTGTGCGCCCGCCGCCATCTGTTCGCCGAAGCCGCGGTTGCGGGAATGGCGGCTGAAACAAGTCACGATCAGGTCCCCCACCCCGGAGAGTCCGGAGAAGGTCGAAGGGCGCGCGCCTAACTTGCAGCCGTAACGGGTCATCTCCGCAAGGCCTCTGGTCACCAGGGTGGCCTTGGTGTTGTCCCCCAGTCTCAGCCCATCGAGCATCCCGGCGGCGATGGCCACCACGTTCTTATAGGCGGCGCCGCACTCCACGCCCACCAGGTCGGAACTGGTGTAAACGCGGAAGTACGGGGTATGGAAAGTCCTCTGCAGCCAGGCGGCGGCCTCCGGTTGCGCGGACGCGATCACGGTGGCGCTGGGTATCTTGCGGATAACCTCCTCCGCGTGGTTGGGGCCGGCCAGCGCGGCGATGACCCGGCGGCCACGCGGATTGAGCGCCTCCTGCAGAACCTGCGAGAGCCGTTTCCCCGTGCCCTGCTCGAAGCCCTTGGCCAGATTCAGTACCGGGCAATCGGGGCGCAGATGGGGAGCCAGGCAGGCAGCCGTTTCAGCCACCCAGCGGGAGGGTGTGGCCATGATGAGCAGGTCAATTCCCTCCGTCGCTTCGCCCATTTCGGACACGGCGCGCACCGCATGCGGCAGGGCGTTGTCCGAGAGGTACAGGGGGTTGGCGTGGTTTAGGTTGATGCCCGCCACGACCTCGGGCTCGCGGGCCCAGAGGCTCACTTCGTGGCCCTTATTGCCCAGGAGAGCGGATATGGCGGTGCCCCAGCTACCCGCGCCGATCACGGCTATTTTCACGGCGCG
>JAHEXQ010000195.1 GCA_023252035.1 Actinomycetes bacterium | reverse complement strand
TCGCAGCCCAGCTCCTGCAGCATCTCCGCCGCGAGTTCCCCGTGGCGCGACTGGACGAAGAGAGCGCGTTGGATGCGGCCCTGCAGGAGCGCGAGCCTCTCCCCACTGGTTCCCTCCCCCACTTTGTCCGCCAGCTTGCGCTCGGCACGGTTCAGACGCCGCGGGGTGAGGATCTCCGCCACCGTGTAGCCCGTCCTGAACCCCGGGGGCAATTCGAGGCGCAGTTTGCCGGTATCGTGCAGCAGGGCCGCCTTCACCAGTCCCACGTCCCCCGCGAGGAGCCTCGCTACCAGAAGGGAATGGGCGCGGTCGTAACGGCTCATGCTCGCAAAGAGCGACGACTCAGCGAGCGTCAGGTGGGCAAGCGCCACCCTTTCACTCTCGCTGCGCAGGCGCGGCGAGAGTGAAAAGAAGAAAACCCGGGCCTTGCCCAGCCACGACCTGCCCGCCAGCATGACCGACTACCGCCTAGAACCGGTAAGGCAAGGCCACCAAGCGCGCCAGCAGGTTGAAGACCCCGGCGACCGGGGTGGCCAGGAAGAAGCCGAAGAGCATGACCGCAGCGAGGATGATGAAGAAGCCGTAGGGCTCCAGGGACTGGTAGAAGCTGAGCGCCTCGCCTTTAAGGAAATAACCGACCGCGCGGGAGCCGTCAAGGGGCGGGATGGGAATGAGGTTGAAGACGAAGAGCACCACGTTGATGTAGGCGATGTACAGGAAGGTGATGATTATCTTGTCATAGCTGGTCGTTTCGAAGAGAAGCTTGGCGATGCCCAGAGAAAGGAAAGCTATAAGCAGGTTGGCGGTGACTCCGGCCAGCGCCACATAGATGATACCCCGCCTCTTACGGAACTGGAATGGATTGATGGGTACGGGTTTGGCGTAGCCGATGATGAAAGGAAAGCCCGTGCCCAACAGGCTTAGCACGAACATGATACCGGGCAGCAGCAGGGTCCCGAAGGGGTCCACATGCGCCAGCGGGTCCAGGGTCAGGCGGCCCGCCCGCTGCGCAGTGGTATCACCCATGAGGTAGGCCACGAAACCGTGCATGAATTCGTGAAAGATCACGCCGATGATCAGGCCCACTAGCATATAGATGGCTATCTGGATATTACTGGTCAAGCTTTGCTCCCTTTAGTTCAGCCACCAAAACCGCTGCGAGTTCCAACTGTTCGTCCCTGCCGCGCACCCGGCCGTCGAGTTTGGCGACCCGCACTTTCTCTATGATGGTCGAGAACATCTCCGAGGGATGCAGGCCCATCCCCTCCAGGTCTTCGCCACCTATGTCCAGGTGGCTGTTGCGGTGCACGTCGAAAAACTTCAGGACGGCAGCCCGGGAGGCCGGCCCGCCTGTCGCGTAAAGATATGCTAAGGCCTCCGTCTTCAGGGGGTCAAGCAGGAAATATAGTCCGCTGGGGGGCAGCGGCTCCTCGGCAAGGACTTTCACCAGCCGCGGCACCCGCAGGACGCCTTCCAAGACCACGTAGGTTTCATCTTTGCGCAGGCGCATCTGCTGTGCCCACCGGCGTAACTCTTCCTCGTCCATATCCTGCATCAGGGCCATGAGGCTCACCAGCCAGCGGCGCGGCTCTCTGCCCGCTTCCTTTTTATGGGTCTCCTGCCATTCCAGGAATCTCTTCTCGAAGGACGGGTAGCACTTCTCTACCTGCTGGAACCGCTTCTCCAGGTCGCGAGAGACCTTCAAATCGGGATGCAGGCTCTTGAGCGCTCCCAGTTCCTCCAGGCGTTTCAGGGCATTTAGAGCAGCTCTCTCGGTTAAGATGTCTTTCAGCTCGTCTCTCACGCGTGCATTGGTGAGGCGCCCTACGAATTCCATCTCGATGGCACGGCGCGCCAGGATCTCCGTCTGTGGCTCCATGCTGAAGTCGTAGCGCTGCTCGAAGCGCACGGCCCGGAAAATCCGCGTGGGATCCTCCACGAAGCTCAGGTTGTGCAGGATGCGCACCTGCCGCTTCTCCAGGTCTCTCTGGCCGCCGAAATAATCGAGGAGTTCGCCGAAGTCCTCTCCGGTGAGCGCGATGGCCATGGAGTTGATGCTGAAATCCCGGCGATAGAGATCCTGCCGTATAGAACTGAACTCCACTGTAGGCAGGGCTGCCGGGCGCTCATAGAATTCTGTGCGGGCCGACGCTATGTCGATTCTCTGGCCTCCTGGAAGGATGAGGACAGCCGTTCCGAACTTGCGGTGGCTCCGCATGCGCCCTCCCAACACGCCGGAGAGATAGCGCGCCAGCGTGATGCCGTCGCCCTCCACCACCAGGTCGAGGTCCAGATTCGGCTCTCTCAGGAGAAGATCGCGCACGAAACCACCCACCAGGAAGACGTTGAAGCCCTTCCTCTCCGCCTCGTGCGAGATGGTCCGGAGCAGCGATTGTGCCTCCCGGGGCAGGAGCTCGTCCATCAAACCGGTGATCTCCTGCTTCGTATAGCGGCTCGCGGTACGCTCCACGGGATAAAAGCCCTCCAGGTACTCGGTTCCATGCAGGGCCCTGAGCACATCTTTGCGCGTGACGATACCCTTAATAACTCCGTTATCCATTACGGGGACGCGCCCGATGGCGTACTCCATCATCAGCGCCTGCACCTCCTGAATGGATGACGATGGTTGAACCGAGACCAGGTCTCTCGTCATGAAGCCTTTCACCGGTGCGTGGCCCAGGCCATGGTGGGCGGCCTTGTCCAGATCCTTACGGGAGATGATCCCGCTAAGCAGGCCGTTCTCGTCCACCACCGGGAAGGCCGTGTGGCCGGTCTGGCGCATGCGGCGAGCCGCCTCGGTTATGGTGGTCGTCTCGCTGACAGTGCGCACCGGGCCTGACATTATTTGGGATGCAGTTAACATGGGCCGGGACTTGTGGCGTACCGCATCCAGCAGCTCAGCCTCGACCTCCAGCAGGGGCTTGTTCTTGGCCACCGCGGATGCGGCCTGCTTATGTCCGCCTCCTCCGAATCCAGCCAGGATGACATCTACCGGTACCTGCGCCAATCGACTGCGTCCCACCATGTGGACCCGGCCCAGCATCTCCACCAGAACGAAGAGCACCTCCGGATTCTCCAGCTCCGCTATCTTGTGGGCCACCACCGAAACGCCCTCCACATAGGAGTCGGCCGTGGCCGTGGCCAGCGAAACG
>JAHEXQ010000001.1 GCA_023252035.1 Actinomycetes bacterium | reverse complement strand
CCTATGGCCTGAAGACCATCCGGACGAGGGCCTTCAACCAGACGGGTCCCGGGCAGAGCCCGGCTTTCGTGGTATCGGACTTCGCCAAGCAGGTGGCCGAGATAGAGACGGGGTTGCGGGAGCCGGTCATGCGGGTGGGAAACCTCGAGGCCCGGCGCGACTTCTCGGACGTGCGCGACCTGGCCTCGGCCTACTGGCTGGCCGCGGCGAAAGGCGAGCCGGGAGAGGTCTACAACGTCTGTTCGGGCAGCTCTTATTCTGTCCAAGAGATACTCGATATGATATTATCTGCGAGCTCAGCCGGGGTGCGGGTGGAGACGGACCCGTCCAAGCTGCGCCCCATGGACATCCCCGAACTGAGAGGGGACAATTCCCGGCTGCGGGAGGCTACCGGCTGGCAGCCGGCGATACCCATGGAGCGTACGGTGAGAGACGTTTTGGATTACTGGCGAGCCAGGATAGCGAGCGCTTCTTAGAGTTTTTCAAAGGAGGACGGCATGCAGGCGGTGATGTTGGTCGGCGGGCAGGGAACCAGGCTGCGTCCACTCACGGTGACCACCCCCAAGCCCATGCTGCCTCTGATGAACGGCCCCTTCCTGGAGTACATGCTTAATCACCTCAAGCGGTCGGGCGTGGAAGAGGTGATCCTCTCCACCAGCTATCTCGCCTCCATCTTCGAGTCCCATTTCGGGGACGGCTCGGGGATGGGCATCCGCCTCATCTACGTGACCGAGGAACACCCCCTGGACACCTGCGGGGCCGTGAAGAACGTGGAGCGCTACATCAAGGGGACTTTCCTGGTCTTTAACGGGGATATCCTCACCGACCTCAACCTGGAGCACCTGATCGAGTTTCACCGGGCGAAGAAAGCCGTCGCTACCCTCACCCTCACGCGGGTGGAGGATCCCACGGCCTACGGGCTGGTGCCCCTGGACCGCGCGGGGCGCGTGACGGAGTTCCTGGAGAAGCCCAGTTGGGACCAGGTGATCACCGACCTCATCAACGCAGGCACTTATGTGCTGGAGCCCGAGGTCCTGGAACTCGTGCCGGAGGGCGTGCCGCACTCCTTCGAGCGGCAGCTCTTCCCCAGGCTCCTGGGGGAGGGCAAGCCCGTCTATGGCTTCCCGTCTCCCTCTTACTGGCTGGATATCGGGACCCCCGAAAAATATCTGCAGGCGCATCTGGACATCCTCGACCGCCGCCTGTCCTACGATTTCAAGGGCGAGGAGATAAAGCCCGCCGTGTGGGTGGGAGAGGGAACAGTCATCGAGGAGAGCGCTATGGTCTTCGGGCCCACCGTGATCGGGCGCGACTGCCACATCGCCGCGGATGCCAACGTCATGGGCCATACGGTCCTGGCGGACGGATGCCGCATCATGCACGGCGCCCACATAGAGGGCTCGGTCCTGCACGAGGGCTGCGTGATAGGGGAGGACAGCGCGGTGCGCTCCAGCCTTCTATCGCGCAACGTAACGCTGGGAAAGCGCTGCCACGTCGCAGATGCAGCGGTGCTGGGCGAGGGACTGATAGTGGAGGACGACAACGATCTGAAACGGGGCATCAAAGTCTGGCCGGATACGGTCATAGGCTCCGGCAAGGTTAAGTTCTAGAATAGGGAGACCTGGCCGGCATAGGCTGACTGGATACGAGGAGGTACACATTGCGCGTATTGATAACCGGGATAACGGGATTCGTGGGAAGCCATCTGGCGGAGTATGCGCTGGCGCGCGGCGACGTCGAGGTCTTCGGGACGGTTCGCTGGCGGTCCCGCATGGACAATATCAACGGTATCCTTGGCGATATCGACCTCATCGATTGCGATCTCAGGGATCCCTCTGCCACGCGCAAGTGCCTGGAGCAGGTGCGGCCCGATTACATCTTCCACCTGGCGGCCCAGAGCTACGTTCCCGCTTCCTGGAGCGCGCCCTCGGAGACCCTCACCACCAATATCCTGGCGGAGTTGAACCTGCTGGAAGCCATCCGCGACCTGGGCCTGGAAACACGCATACAGGTGGCCGGCTCCAGCGAAGAGTACGGGCTCGTCCTCGAGGACGAGGTGCCCATCGGCGAGGATAATCCCCTGCGGCCGCTGTCGCCCTACGCGGTGAGCAAGGTGGCCCAGGATTTCCTGGCCTGGCAGTACAACCAGAGTTACGGCATCTTCGCCGTACGCACCCGGGCCTTTAACCACACCGGACCGCGACGCGGGCAGGTCTTCGTCACCAGCGACTTCTCCCGCCAGATAGCCATGATAGAGAAGGGCTTGAAGGAGCCGGTCATCGAGGTGGGCAACCTGGAGGCGAGGCGTGACTTTTCGGACGCGCGCGACGTGGTCCGAGCTTACTGGTTGTCGCTGGAGAAGGGCGAGCCGGGCGATGTCTATAACATCGGTTCCGGTTCGGCCGTCACCATCCAGGAAATGCTGGACATGCTGCTCTCCATGACCGACGACCGCATCGAAGTGATGCCGGTGCCGGAGCGCATGCGCCCCTCCGACGTGTTGATACTCCTGTCAGACAACACCAAGTTCCATGCGCAGACCGGCTGGAAGACGGAGATACCGCTGGAGAAGACGCTTCAGGACCTGCTCGACTACTGGCGGGACCGTGTGGACAGGGGGAAGCTGTAGAGAGCTGCTGTTGTGTGGGTAAACGAAAGCATCTGACCCTCTCGTTTACCTGAGGTCACTTTTTAGGGGGGAGATCATCGATGTTCCAAAGGGATTTGACCCTTTGGAACGCAAGCGATTGTTTTTAGGTAAATGCATCGGAGCTTTAGGAGGTCAAGAATGGCTGAACCGGTAATCGTCGATATCCTGAGGACCCCTTTCTCGCGGTCGCGGCCACGGCAGCCGGAGCGGGACGTCTTCAACAACCTGAGGATGGATGAGGCGCTCGCCCGTCTCATCAACATGCTCCTCGAGCGCAACAAGCTGAAGGGCGAGGAGATCTCCGATCTCATCATCGGCTGCGCCATGCAGATGAAGGAGCAGTGGCTACTGGGCGGGAAGACGGTGGCGCTGCTCGCGGGACTGCCCTTCAGCGTGGCCTCCGCCGGCGCGGACCGCCAGTGCATCTCGGGCATGTCGGCGGTGCAGCAGGGATCCATGGAGATCATGCTGGACTACTCGGACGCGGTCATCTGCTGCGGCATGGAGCATATGACCCATCTGCCCCTGGACCCGTCCATCAATACGGACCTCATGATGATCAACCCGAAGTTCTTCACCGAGGAGCGCTTCAAGGAGATAGACATCATGACCGCCCTGAACATGGGCCTCACCGCCGAGAAGCTGGCGGCCATGTCCGGCATCACCCGCCAGGAGATGGACGAGTTCTCGCTGGGCAGCCATCTGAAGGCGGCGAAGGCGCAGGAGGACGGTTACTTCAAGGACGAGATCGTGCCGGTCGAGGTCGAGGTGGATGGGGCCAAGAAGGTCATCGACAAGGACCTTTCAGTGCGCGGCGACAGCACCCTGGAGGGCATGGCCGAACTGCAGCCGCCCTTCAAGGGAGACGGCGTCATCACCGCGGGCAACTCCTCGCCCCTGAACGCCGGAACGGTGGCGCTGCTCATCGTCAGTGCGGAGAAGGCCAAGGCCCTGGGCGTGAAGCCGCTGGCCAAGGTGGTCGGCATGGGCTGGGCGGGCGTCGATCCCACCATCATGGGAGCAGGCCCGGTACCCTCGTCCAAGATGGCGCTGGATAAGGCGGGTCTCGCGGCCGGCGAGATAGACTTCTGGGAGATAAACGAGGCCTTCGCCGTGGTGTCGCTCTACGCCATGAAGGAGTTCAACGTCCCGGCGGAAAAGGTGAACGTGCACGGCGGAGCCGTGGCTATCGGGCACCCCCTGGCCGCCTCGGGGCCCCGCATCACGGGAACGCTCGCCCGCATCCTGCAGGAGAAGGGCGGCAAGTACGGCCTGGCCACCATGTGCGGCGGCGGCGGCCAGGGCGGCACCGTAATCCTGGAGAAGGCATAATACCCTTCGAACAATTTCTGCAAAGGCAACCTCGTCCCGAGGTTGCCTTTGTTATTGCTCCGGGATCGCCATGGCGGTCTTGAGGTCGTAATGTTCAGTGTGTAAAATATGTCAGTAGATGACGTAAAATATGTCATAAGGAGACGCAAAAGGATATATGCCGAATTGAGTACACAGAAGTACATCCATCGCGAGTTAGCGGGAACCATCTCCGAGATGCTTCAACACATGCCGGTCGTAGCTGTAACGGGAATGAGGCAAACGGGGAAGACGACCATGCTGGTGAAGGATCCCGGGCTGCAGGGCAGACCCTACCTGAGTCTCGATGACGTGGCTACGCTAAAAGCTGCACGGGAGGATCCCACTGTCTTGTGGGAGGGCCGAGAAATTCTAACCATTGATGAAGCTCAACGGGCCCCCGAGCTTTTCCTTGCCGCCAAGCGCTCTGTGGACACAGATCGTCGTCTCGGTCGTTTCCTGCTTTCCGGCTCCTCCAGTTTTGACCTGCGGGGAGAGCTGGCCGAGAGCCTTGCAGGGAGGGCTATATACTTGAACCTGCTCCCTATGACCCGGAGGGAGATATCGGCAGCAACACAGAAGCCGCCCTTCCTCGTCAGTTTCATGGCTAGACCGACGTTGCCGGTTACTTCAGCTGCCCCTTTGAGGGACAGCGAGGTGATGGCGGGTGGGCTGCCGCCAGTCCTCTTACATCCCAGCAGTTCCGAGGTATGGTTCAAAGGGTATGAGCAGCAATACGTTGAGAGGGATATCCGCTTGATTGCCCGCGTCGAGAACACCATAGGCTTGAGGGATCTGCTCAGGCTTGCTGCGATGCGCACGGGACAAGTTCTGAATATCAACAGCCTTTCACGTGATGCAGGCTTACCGGTCAAGACCACGCACCGCTACCTCAGTTGGATTGAAGATTCCTTTCTGATTCGCAGGCTTCAGCCGTTCTTGAAAAATAGGGCCACCAGAATCAAGAAGGCGCCAAAGCTCATCGTCTGCGATTCAGGTCTCGCCCGCTATCTGTCGGCCATACACGACTTGCGCGAATCGCCCTTGCGGGGTCACCTGTATGAGACCTACGTAGCGCAAAATCTTCTGGGAATTCTATCGGCACATGATTTCGGCGCCGAGCTTCTGTACTGGCGAACACAGTCGGGAGAAGAGGTCGATCTGGTAATAGAAAGCAGGAGCGAGGTTCTCGCGGTCGAGATTAAAGCCGCCAGTAGTTGGTCGCCGAGAGACTTGCGCGGACTCCGGGCATTCTTATCGGTCACACCGCATTGCAAGGCGGCGATTCTCGCTTACAATGGCACGGAGCCGTTAAAGCTGGGGGATAGACTCTGGGCCATACCGCTTGGAATACTGCTCTCCTAGAGTTCAACATCCCGGTGGAAAAGGTGAACGTGCACGGAGGCGCCGTGGCTATCGGCCACCCGCTTTCCGCCTCGGGCCCCCGCATCACGGGGACCCTGGCCCGCATCCTGCAGGAGAAGGACGGCAAGTACGGCCTCGCTACCATGTGCGGCGGCGGCGGCCAGGGCGGCAGCGTAATCCTGGAGAAGGCATAGCCGGTTAGCGAGACTTAAGAAAAAGAGGGTGGCCGCTGTGGCCGCCCTTCCTCAACCACTGAATTACCGCAAAGGCAACCTCGCTCAGAGGTTGCCTTTCTGCGGCACGATAAAGGGCGCAGCCCAATAAATTTCGGACCGTTCTTTCCTCGCTGTGTCCTGGCACCCTGTATAATATTCAAAGTAAACACGAGGGGCGTGCGGGAGAGCAGCAGTCATCCAGATGGACGATTTACCAACAACAAAGTAAAGATCTTTGAAGTGCGAGTGAGGTTCGTCATAATGCGTGAGATCTCAGAAAAAGAGCGCGAAGAAATGGTTGACAGGATCAAGGACGCCCTGGAATCAGATGAGCGCATAGCGTTTGCGTACCTCCATGGATCTTTCCTTGCCGGGCCCTTCAGGGATATAGATTTGGGCATTTATATTCGCGCTGGGGAAGGGCGAGGTGTTTTGGATTATGAACTTGGCCTGGAGAACCGGCTCGAGAAGATCACTGGAATACCAACCGATGTGAGGGCACTAAACAGCGCTCCGCTTCCCTTTCGGTTCAACGTGGTCGCGAAGGGCCTTCTGCTCTTTTCCAGGGACGAATCCTTAAGGAGCGACTTTGAAAGCCTGACTTTTGTGGAATACCATGACTTCAAGCATTTCCGAAGGCGATACATGAAGGAGGCGCTTGGCCTTGAAGTTTGACGAGGATAAAATAACCGCACTCTCTTCAGAACTCCTAACTTCGGTCGAGCGGCTGAGAGAGCTCTCGTCTCTGACCAGAGAAGCGTTCCTGGGTGATCCATTCAAGCTAGGCGCCGCCAAATACTTCTTAGTCGTGTCCATCGAGGCGGCGATAGACATGTGCAACCATGTGATTTCTCAGAATCGTATGAGAGCGCCCTCTGATTATGCAGATTCCTTCATGGTCCTGGGCGAAGCAGGTGCTCTTGAGAGGGACTTTGTGAATCGGCTTACGACGATGGTCAAGTTCAGAAACAGGTTGGTGCACATCTACTGGGAAGTGAACGACGCGCAAATCTGGGAGATTATCACCGCCAATATCGGCGATATTGAAGAGTTCCATCAAACGTTTCTTGACTTTTTGAAATCCGATTGAACTGCACGCGTACTTCGGTCTAAGGCTCGGCCGCAGGTTGAAGTCAGCACGGTTAGGACCGGAAGAAGACCGGCATTTGCCGCTAAATAGTCTCTACCCGCAACTCCGCCTGCGGATAATGCTTGGCATTATCGGTGAGCAGAACCAGATCGTTTACAATCGCTATGCCCGCGATGGAAACGTCCGAGAGCGACAGGGTGATTCCCTCCACGCGAAACTGCGTCAGCGATCCCCCCGCTGTCTTGGCCGCTTCTTTGTTTAGTTCGTAAAATTCGAGACTGTCCAGAAATTCGATCGTGCGCGCCGCTTCTTCATCCCTCATACCTGCAAATACCTCGATGAGGTTGATGGGGCAGCAGCCTAGAGAAGCCCCGCCGGCATGGAGCATCTTGACCCTTTCGACCGTTTGCGCCCTGCCCCTCAGGTAGTCGATGATAACCGTGCTGTCGAGAAGAAACGCGCCTCTGGATCGCATACTCTTATCGGGGCTCACTTACGACCTCCCTGGTTTCTTCTTGCTTGCGGTGCGGCTCTCATCCAGGGTTCGCAGGTCCCGCACCCACCGCTCGGTTCCCACCTTGGCCAATTCGGGATGTTCTTCATCCTTCCACGCCCCGGCCGCTTCAGCGAGTGCGTGCTCCAACCGGAGTCTCTGCAGCTCTTTGCGTGCCGCTGCCGCTACGAACTGGCTTCGTTTTCTCTTGCCGACAAAACGGTCTATCTCCCGGAGCAACTCTTCGGGCATGACGATGTGAGCTTTTGCTCTGCTTTTCGTATCTGCCATAATTAAGAACCCCTATTAAGTACCACAACAAAGTTAATTATAATATCAAGGTAATATAGGGTCAATCTAATCCTATTTCTAGGAAAGCGACCGTCGACGGCATGCTGCCCTTCGTCCTTGGTAACTTATATAATATTGTCAATAGCCGGACGGAGGAATAAAGAAAGAGCGACATGATAAAGGAACTTCCTCAAAAAGAACGCGAAGAGATGATTGACAAGATTAGGATAGTCCTCGAATCGCGCGAGGACATAGTCTTCGCATATCTCCACGGCTCATTCCTGGAGGGGCCCTTCAGGGATATAGACCTGGGTATTTACATAAGCGATGGGAACAGGCGAGATGTCTTGCATTAGGAGCTGGGCCTGGAGACACAGCTAGAGGACATCACGGGAATAGCCACCGACGTAAGGGCAATAAACCGCGCTCCGATTCCCTTCAAGTTCAACGTGGTCGCACAGGGCTTTCTGCTATTTTCCAGGGATGAGTCCCTGAGGTGTGACTTCGAAAGCCTAACCATGAGGGAATATTCCGACTTCGAATATTTCGGAAGGCGATACAGGAGGGAGGCAATTGGTCTTGAAGTTTGAGAGGCACAAAATAGCCACGCTCTCCTCGGAACTATTGACTTCTGTCGAACAACTTAGGGAGTATTCATCTCTGTCTCGAGATGAGTTCATCGGAGACCGTACTAAGCTGAACTCCGCCAAATACTTGTTGATCGTATCCATCGAGGCGGCGGTGGATATGTGCAACCATGTGATTGCAGAAATCGATTGAGGGTCCCCACGAATTATGCCGACGCGTTTTACGTCCTCGGCGAAGCTGGAGCTTTTGAAAAGAGTTTTGCGAATCGGTTGGAAGACATGGTCAAGTTCAGAAATAGATTGGTGCATATCTACTGGGAAGTTGACGAAGAACAGATCTGGGAAATTATTACAAAAGACATCGGGGATATCGAGGAGTTCCACCGCAGGTTCATTGAGTTCCTAAAGGCCGATTGACTCAACCGGACCGGATGGCCGCCAGGACCTCGTCCCGCTTCTCGGCCATCAGCCTGGGGCTCTTGGCCTCCAGGTTCAGGCGGATGAGCGGCTCGGTGTTGGAGGGCCGGACGTTGAACCACCAGTCTGTGCGCGCTCACGATAACTGAACACGCAATCTCATCATTACTGGACACTCATTCTCAACATAACTGAACGCCGATTCTCACGATGACTGAACGGTTTTCGGCCCTTCGTGATAATCGGTGTTCAGACGTCATGAGAATTTGGAGGAAAGCCCGGGCTTGCTGCCAATACGAGCAGTTCGCGCCGGCTCTCCGAGGGCTCAAGGCCTCGCCGGACAACCCCAAGAAGGCCAAAATCCTCCTTGTGTACGCTTTTTCAAGAAAGGAGGATTCAAGGTCATGGGAAATAGGAGGTTGTCCATGCGAAAGATCAGGGAAGTATTGAGACTCAAGCTCGGAGGCGGGCTTTCCGCAAGGCAGGTCGCAGGGGCCGTACGCGTATCTCCCGCGACCGTGGGGGACCTCCTGCACCAGCTTGATGTTCTGGGGCTCGATGGGGCTCGGCTGGTGGTGGGGGAAGGAGCCGTCCAGCTCGAAGAACATGGGGACGATGCGGCAGGGCAGGTGGTCGAAGACCGCCGGTATCAACTTGCCGGCCATGCCGTTTCCCGCATCCACCACGATGCTCAGGGGCTGCACGGCCGAGACGTCGATGAATGTGAGCACGTGCTGGACGTACTGAGGCAGCAGCGAGATTCAGGGCTGCCGGGCCAGATCTTGGGCTGTCGCTGATACGACGGAGTAAATCTCCTCCAGGCTGAGCTTGGGTTGATTTCTTTCGTGCGCGAAGGGGGGATCGCTAAGCAGCTTTAAGAGCGATTGGGAGGCGGAAGGAGCGGAGATGGCGAGGTGGAATTCGCCAGCCAGGGGGTTGGGTAGCCAAAAACCCTCCAGGTGGATATCGGGCAAGCGAAACCCCTGGGGCTGCCTCTGCTCCGCGGGCTCGCTTGCCATATCATCCTGACCGTTGCCCGAGTAGCCGGAGCGGTGTTTCCTCAGGGCCCTGACGATATCCTCTCGTGACCTGCCCCTCAGAAGGAAGATGAGGAAGGGATCGCGGTCGAACTCCTCCGCCAGCAGATAGTAGACCGCCGCAGTGTGCTTGCAGGGGTTGGCCCAATCCGGGCAGGAACAGCTCATTCCCATTTCTCGCACTGAGGCCGGGAAAAGGGTTTGCCCCGCTTCCGTAAAGGCCCTCTCGATATCCTGAGGCATCTCCCCGGCGAGCAGGGTGGCGGAGTAGGCAGCCCTTTTGGCCATGGCTCGTACCACGGCATCCCATCCTTTGTGGGAGATGGGCTTAACCTTTATGGTCACCCGGTAGGGCTCAACCCGAGTTCCCTGCACCAGGGCCTCTACCCGGCCCGGCTCCACCTGGTATTCGAGCACTTGCCCTTTTCTGGCATAGTTCTTTCCGCGCTGCAGGCGGTTGCTCCACCCAAAGGACTCCAGCACCCGGATAAAACGGTCCGCCCACCAGCTTTCGCCGAACCTTCCTCTCTGGGCGCGAGGCCTGATACCGCCCTCTACGGGCCGGGGGGAAGTTGGCCAGTACCTGTCGAAATCATGGAATCTCATCCGTCACCTCGCCTTTATCTGCTGATCGCGCTCGGCCGCAACCCGAGGACGTCCTTCAGTTCGTCGGTAGAGAGTTCGGTAAGCCACCCTTCCCCAGAGCCCAGGACGTTTTCTGCCAGCGCTTTCTTCTCCTCGATCATCTCGTCGATGCGCTCTTCCAGGGTTCCCACGCAGAGGAACTTATGGACCTGGACGTTCTTGCTCTGCCCGATACGAAAAGCCCGATCGGTGGCCTGGTTCTCCACGGCCGGGTTCCACCAGCGATCGTAGTGAAAGACATGGTTGGCCCGGGTCAAGTTGAGCCCCGTGCCTCCCGCCTTAAGGGAGAGTACGAAGATGGGTGGCCCGCCGTCCTCTTCCTGAAACCTCTCTACCATCCGGTCTCTGGCCTTGGCAGGCACACCCCCGTGCAGGAACAGCACTTCTACCGCGAAAACCTCTTGAAGATGGCGCCGCAGGAGTTCCCCCATCTCGGCGAATTGTGTGAACACAAGCATGCGATCGCCCTCCTGAAGGACCTCCTCCGTCATCTCGGTGAGGCGCGCCAATTTGCCCGACCGGCCCTTCAGGGGGCTTCCGTCCCCTAGAAAATGAGTGGGATGGTTGGCGACCTGCTTGAGCCTGGTCAGGGCCGAGAGCACCAAACCCCGACGAGTCATTCCCTCGGCCGCAGCGATCTTTTCCAGTATGTCCTCCACGACAGCCTGGTAGAGGGAGGCCTGCTCGCGCGTGAGATTGCAAAAGACCTTCATCTCCAGCTTGTCGGGCAGGTCCTTGATGATGGACTTGTCCGTCTTCAATCTCCTCAATATGAAGGGCTTGGTCAGGCGGGTCAGATGTTGGGTGGCCCGGGGATCCCGGAACCGTTCTATGGGTATGGCAAAGCTGGTCTTGAAGGCTTCCGCACTCTGCAAAAAACCCGGGTTCAGGAAATCCATGATCGACCACAGCTCGGACAGGCGATTCTCCACGGGGGTGCCGGTAAGCGTTACCCGGAATCCGTGAGCTAACCTCTTTATGGCCTGAGTCTGTTTGGCCGAGGGGTTCTTGATGTTCTGCGCCTCGTCCAGAACCACCCCATCCCAGGGTATCTTGGCCAACTCCTCCTCGTCCCGGTGGGAGAGCGCATACGAACTGATCACCAGGTCCTGTTTCCGGGCCTGGCGCGCGAAATCCTGGCCCGAAAGCCTCATCGGTCCATGGTGTACCAGTACCTGGAGAGAGGGGGAGAACCGCTCCAATTCCTTGCGCCAGTTGCCCACCAGTGAAGTGGGACAGAAAAGCAGCACCGGCCGCGCCTTGCCCCCCCGGACCTCTTTTCTCGCCAGCAGCAGGGCGATCAATTGGATGGTTTTTCCCAGGCCCATGTCGTCCGCCAGACAGGCGCCCAGGCCTTTCCCGGTAAGGAAATCCAGCCAGGAGAGCCCTCTCGCCTGATAAGGCCGCAACTCTCCCACAAACCCTGCCGGAGAAGGAACCTCCGCCAGCTTCTCGCCCTGGGCGAGCTTCCGGGCCAGCTCCGCCAGGCGTCCCTGCATCACCACTTCCACCGGGAGGGTTCCAGCGTTGAGGTCCTCGCCGGCCAAGCCCATGCGCAGGGCTTCGGCTAAGGTCACCCGCCCCAACTCCCCGCGCCGCTTGAAGAAATCGAGGGCCTCGCGGATCTGCTCCGGGCCGATCTCTATCCAGCGGCCCCTGACTTTTACCAGGGGAACCTTGTAGGCTACCAAGTTCATGAAATCGTCGCGGCTGAGCAGTTCTCCTCCCAGCGAGAGTTCCCAATCGTAGTTCACCAGCGCATCCAGGCCGCATTTCCCCTCGGATTCGAAAGCGTCGTCATCCGGTTTCAGCTTCAGCCTCAGATTTGGCCGGGCTTGCCGCTTCTCCCACCAGGGAGGCACCAATACCCCGAATCCGCTTTCCTTCAGGAGCGGGACGCCATCTTTCAGGAAGGAATAGGCGGCTTCGGTCTGCAGGGTGAAGCCGGAGGGGCAGGCCTCCTCCAGCGCGGTGGCAATGGGAGGGAAGAGGCGCACGGCCAGGCCCAGATCCGCCAGGAGCTTCTCTTGGGGGCTATCCAGGGAATGGTTCAGAAAAACGGCGGTGTCCGACCCTGCCGCCCAGATGGATTCCGCCGGGACCAGCAGGCTGGGGTCATCCTTGGCCTGAAGCAGGAAGTCCACGGCCCAGAGATCTTCCCCAGGGACGGCCTGCGCATCAACCGCTTCACCAAACCCCTCGTTTCCAGAGCTGGCTTCCTGCTCCGCATCATCGGTCCCCCGGGCATCTGCGCGCTGGGGCAGCCATTGTTCGCCCGGCTCCCCTTCTTTCTCCAGGCCGGGCTCTTCCGGCGTGCTCAAGCGGAAACAGGTACGAAAAGCGCCTCTGCGGCGGTGAAGCGGCTCCAGCCATGCGTCAATGCCTTTGCGCAGGAGCGCCAGTTCCTTCTGTTCCAAATCCATGTACGGATCGGGCGCGAGCAGCGAAAAGGCCCACTTCTCCCAAGGCGTGCGGGCGGCAGGCTTTTTCGTCCTGCTGGCGCCGCGGTTCCGGGCAAGGTAGTCGGGCACCCAGGCTCGCACGCAGGCATCCACCGCTGCGCTCAGGAAGTTCTCGAGCAGGGAGGTGGCGATCGGAGGCTCGTATCTTTCGCTGCTCATATGCACGGCGCAGAGGCAGACCGCGGGCATTGACCGGACCAGTAAGCTCATCGTCGCTGCGTCTTCCGGGTCATCCAGGCAGGGATTCCAGAGGGAACGAGCTCGCTGGCCGTCTCCGGTCCGGCTATCCTGCAGCCCGGTCAATCCGGGGAACAGCCTCTCTCGCGCCAGAAGCCCCATGGCGAATTTGCAGGCGCGGCTCCAGAAGCGCAGGTCGTGCCCGATGATCAGGTCCCTGCCATCATCTCCGGTCACTTCCGGCAAAGCGCAGAGCAGCCCCATGAGGTCAGCCATTCCTACCGTCAAACCATCAACCATCCACGCCACCAGGGATTGTTTGCGTGCCCCCTGTTGCAGAAAGCGTGATTCACGATCGAGGAGCCCCGTAGATGGGCAGGGGGCACCCCTCTCGGTGGGCAAGAGGATGGCATCTTGGGTCGAGGTGGTGCGAATCCTTTTTTCCACGCAGCCGCTCTCCTGCGCCAGGTTCCTGAGCGCGCCTCTCAGCTTAGGAGGTCCCGCCGCGAAGGGGTGGGGAAGTACTCTCCCAAAAGACTTTTTCGGTAACCGGCCCCGGCGTCTCGGAATCAGGTCCGGAACCGGAAGCTCGCCCCAGATCACAAAGCGCCCACTTGCGCCGGATTCACCCGGGGTCCACATGCCGTGCAGGATGATCATAAGGTATTCAGCCTTCCCTCAGATTCCATGAATATTGGATGTCATACACTCCCGGCATCCAAGCAGATTATAGGGGCGCACGATGACAATATGGCAAAAGCCTGTTGCGCGAACCAATACAACGGATTATTGGCCCCATTGGATTGCGCATATGGCGCCTGAAACGAATACCGTGCTCCACTAGAAGGCCGAAACAGGCCATTGTTAGGGCAGGGATAATGCAAAGGGGCATTTGTGCAACAGGCTTGTAAGCAGGAGCATTCATAAGGAGCAGCCCGGCAGTTCTCTCCCTTTGGGGGCTGCCTCGGGGCCCTTTTCTGCGTGCAATTGGGCTCGGCGCGGGCAAGATCCAGCTGGCCGGGGCCGGCTGGCGGATGCTGCTACCGAGGCGGCGGCACGCGCTGACCTGGGAAATAGCGCTGCCTGAAGGGGCGCAGTGTCGTGACCGGAAGGCAGAAACGGCGGCATCCCGCGCCTGGAGCCACACCTGCCCGCGGAGGAACGCGCTGCCACGCAAGATGCCATCACCAGGGTGATTGAAGGCGGGCAGTGCTTTTCGCAGGCAAACGGCTCAGCTTGAGCTACGACCGGATGGCCGCCAGGACCTCGTCCCGTTTCTCCGCCATGAGGCTGGGGGTCTTGGCCTCCAGGTTCAGGCGGATGAGCGGCTCGGTGTTGGAGGGGCGGACGTTGAACCACCAGTCCTCGTACTCCACGGTGATGCCGTCCGTGCGGTCCACCTTGCCGTCGCCGTAGCGCACCGCTATCTGCTCGAGCTTGGCGGGGATATCGCTCACCTCGGAGTTGATCTCGCCGGTGGCGTAGTACTTGCGGAAGGGCTCGAGTATCTTGGAGAGCGGTTTCTCCTCCACCGACACCAGTTCCACCACGATGAGCGAGGCGATGAGGCCGCTGTCCGCGCGGTAGTTGTCGCGGAAGTAGTAATGGCCGGAGTGCTCGCCGGCGAAGACGGCGCCCGTCTCGGCCATGGTCTGCTTGATGAAGGAGTGCCCGACCCGTTCCCGGATGGGCTCGCCCCCGTACTCACGGATGGTCTCGGGCACCACCCAGCTATTGATGAGGTTGTAGATGACCTTGGCGCCGGGGTTCTTCTGGAGCATGCGCTTCGCCACCATGGCGGTGGTCAGCGACCCGCTCACCGGCTCGCCCAGGTCGTCTACCAGGAACACGCGGTCGGCGTCGCCGTCGAAGGCCATGCCCAGGTCAGCACCTTCCCGAAGCACCTTGTCCTGCACCAGCTTGATGTTCTGGGGCTCGATGGGGCTCGGCTGGTGGTGCGGGAAGGAGCCGTCCAGCTCGAAGAACATGGGGATGATGCGGCAGGGCAGGTGGTCGAAGACCGCCGGTATCAGCTTGCCGGCCATGCCGTTTCCCGCATCCACCACGATGCTCAGGGGTTGCACGGCCGAGACGTCGATGAAGGTGAGCACGTGCTGGACGTACTGGGGTAGCATGTCGACGGCCTCCACGCCGCCTCGTTTTTCCGGGCCCGGCCAGTTGCCCGCCAGGGCCAGCTCCTTTATCTCCCGGATGCCGGTGTCCTCGCTGATGGGAGCCGCCTGGCGCTTGCACAGCTTCAGTCCGTTGTAGTCCTTGGGATTATGCGAGGCGGTGAACATGGCGCCCGGCAGGTCCAGTAACCCCGAGGCGAAATAGATCATGTCGGTGGAGCAGAGCCCGATATCGACGACGTCCACACCCTGGTCGTTCGCTCCCCGGATGAAGGCCTCGGACAGGGCCGGCGAGGAGAGGCGCATGTCCCTTCCCACGACCAGCTTCTCCTCTCCCAGGAAGAGACAGAAGGCGCGGGCCACGGCGTAGGCCACGTCTTCGTTCAGCTCGCCGGGGTAGATGCCCCTTACGTCATAGGCCTTGAAGATTCCCGGATCGATTTTTTTCACGGTCTCATGATTCTAGCACAAAAGGGACGCGGAGAGGCTAGGCAGAAGTCACGGCTTAGACCAGTTGAACAGGCTATTTCCAGCGTGTTAGTCTGAGGCGTGCATTGACGAGTAAGCGCTGGTTGCGAGGTCGGGCTTGGAGTTCATGACGGAGAGAAGTATGGATGACCTGAACGCCGCGTTCGAGGGCAAGAGCGTCCTGATAACGGGCGGCCTCGGCTTTATCGGCTCCAGCCTGGCCGGGCGGTTAGTGGAGCTCGGCGCCGATGTTTTGCTGGTGGACAGCATGATCCCCGAGTACGGCGGCAATCTCTTCAACATCGCGCCCATCAGGCGCGAGGTGGAGGTCAACATCTCCGACGTGCGCGATGAGCACAGCATGAAGTACCTGGTCAAGGGGAAGAGCTACCTCTTCAACCTGGCCGGGCAGACCAGCCACCTGGACTCCATGCAGGACCCCTATACCGACATCGAGATAAACGCGAAGTCGCAACTATATATCCTGGAAGCCTGCCGCAAATACAACCGCCATATCAAGACCCTCTACGCCAGCACGCGCCAGATATACGGAAAGCCCCAGTACCTCCCGGTGGACGAGAAGCACCCGCTGAACCCCGTGGACGTGAACGGCATCAACAAGCTGGCGGGGGAGCGGTACCACCTGCTGTACGAGTCCGTTTACGGCATACGCACGGCCATTCTGCGCCTGACCAACACCATCGGCCCGCGCATGCGCATCAAGGACTCGCGCCAGACCTTCCTGGGGATATGGGTGAGGCAATTGCTGGAGGGCCGGCCTATCGAGGTCTGGGACGGTCACCAGGTGCGGGACTTCAGCTACGTGGACGATGTGGTGGATGCCTTCCTGAGGCTGGCGGCCAGCGGTCATTCCAACGGCGGGATATTCAACCTGGGCGGGGACTGCGTGATAAGCCTGCTGGACCTGGCGAAACTCATGATAGAGGTGCACGGGTCGGGAGAGTACGTCGTCAAGGAGTTCCCCAAGAACCGCAAGCGCATAGACATAGGGGATTTCTATGCGGATTATGGCCTCATAAAATCCGTCATCGGATGGGAGCCGAAGACTCCCCTGAGAGAGGCTCTCGCCAGGACCCTGGAATACTACCAAGAGCACTTCCACACGTACATTTAGCGCGCCCGGGGACGCGCGCGCACAGGCCGGGAGCGCGAGTAGGCCGCATATCAGGGGAAAGGCCCATGTTATAATCTTCCGCGTTGCGCGGGCATTTTTGGGAGAGGCCGGAAAGGATCTCGCATGGATGAGGCTATCAACTTGGACGACGTCGGGATGATGTCGGAACTCGATCCCTCGGGGATGCTCCCGGCGGTCGAGGACTTCCCCCAGCAGTGCCGGGAAGCGCTGCGCCTGGGCGCAGAAGTGGAAGGGCTGCCGGAGGCGGCAGGTCTTGAGCGGGTTGCTGTCCTGGGCATGGGGGGCTCGGGCATAAGCGGCGACGTCATCAAGGCTCTGCTGGAGCAGGATATGGGCATGCCCGTGAGCGTGCACAAATTTTATACGATACCGAAATACTACGGCCCGGAGACGCTCGTCTTCGCCGTCAGCTACTCCGGCAACACGGAGGAGACCCTGGCGGCGGAGGGGCAGGCCGCGGCGCAGGGCTGCCGGCTGGTGGCGGTGACCTCCGGGGGGACCCTGCTGGAGAGGGCCCGCGCCGGCGGTTACCCGGCGGTGCTCCTGCCCGGCGGGTTTCAACCCAGGGCGGCCCTGGGTTATTTGTCGCTCTCCATCGGAACGCTCCTGGAGCGCATGGGATTGGCACCGGGCTTTGCGCAAGCGGCGGAGGGAGCCATCCAACATCTCCAGGGGAAGCGCGCCGATTGGAGCAGGGCCCAGCCCGAGAGGTCCAACTTCGCCAAGCAACTGGCGCGGCGCCTGGCCGGTTATGTACCCGTCATCTACGGCAGCGACGGTTTGCTGGCCGTCGTGGTTTATCGCTGGAAGTGCCAGCTCAACGAGATAGCCAAGGTCCCGGCTTTCTGCAACGTGCTGCCGGAGCTGGACCACAACGAGATCGTAGGCTGGAAGCAACTGCCGGACCTGACGCGGCGCGTAGAGGTCATCTTCCTGGTGGAACGCGACACGCATCCCCGGGTGGCCCGGCGCGTGGAGATAACGGCGGACCTCATCCGGGACAACCTGGGCGGGGTGAGCGTGCTGCATATCGGGGGAGACAGCGCCCTGGAGAAGTTCTTCGGCGCAGCCTACCTCGGCGATTTCGTCTCCTGCTACCTGGCCCTCCTGAACCGGGAGGACCCCACGCCCGTGGAGCGCATCGCCGAGTTGAAGCGGCGCATGGCGGAGGAGCCCGGAACGGCAGAGACGGCTGGGAATGACGGTGGGGAGAATATCTGATATGGCGGAACCGGAGAAGCGCGGCCTGAGCTGGTCCAAGGACCCGATGGTCATCGAAGTGGCACAGCATATCAAAGCCGCGACGCCCGCGGGGACGCCGTCTCCCCGGTGGGGGATAGTACTCGGCTCCGGATTGGGCGACGCGGTGCCCGCACTGGAGGGGGCCGTGCGCATCGACATGCGAGACATCCCGCACATGCGGCCGCCCCGGGTGCCGGGTCAGACGGGAGATATCGCCATCGGCCTCATGGATGGAACCCCCTGCCTGGTGCAGAGGGGGAGGCGCCACCTCTACGAGGGCTGTGGCATGGACGCGGTCACCTTTCCGGTGCGCGTTCTGGCGGAGCTGGGAGTATCTCACCTCATCCTCACCAACGCGGCCGGGGCTCTAAACCCCGTATATGAGACGGGCGATCTTATGGTCATCCGTGACCATATCAACCTCATGGGTGCCGACCCGCTGACCGGAGTGGAGGCAGAAGACGGGAGCCCCGCCTTTCTGGATCTGTCCGATGCGTACGACGAACAACTGGCCGAGATGGCCATGGGAATAGCCGAGGTCGAGGCAATCCGCGCCGCAGAAGGTGTTTACGTGGCCGTGGCCGGGCCCAGCTACGAGACGGGAGCCGAGCTACGCTACATGCGGGTCATCGGGGGCGATGCCGTGGGCATGAGCACCGTGCCCGAGGTGCTCGCGGCGCGTCTTCTGGGGATACGGGTTCTCGGGATAAGCTGTATAACCAACACTTGGGACTTGCGCAAGCCGCATCCGGCTTCGCACGAACGGATTTTGGAAGCCGCGGGGAAAGCAGCTCCCGCCCTGGGATCGTTGCTGCTGCGGGTGATCGGGCAGGCGGAGACGGTCAGACAGATGAAAGAGAAGGAGACATAGATGGATTACGACGTGAAGGACCTGGCGCTGGCCGACTACGGCAAGCTGCGCATAGAGTGGGCCGACCGGGACATGCCGGTGCTCGCCTCCATCCGGGAGCGTTTTGCCGCGGAGAAACCGCTGGCGGGACTACGGATATCGGCTTGTCTGCATGTGACCACGGAGACCGCCAATCTCATGCGGACCCTCAAAGACGGCGGGGCCGAGGTGCTGCTCTGCGCCTCCAATCCCCTGAGCACCCAGGACGACGCCGCAGCGGCCCTGGTGCAGGAGTTCGAGATACCCGTCTTCGCCATCAAGGGAGAGGACAACGACACCTACTACAGGCACATCAACGCGGCCCTGGATCATCATCCCCAGGTGACCATGGACGACGGAGCCGACCTCATCTCCACCCTGCACTCGGAGCGCAAGGACCAGGCGCGGGAGATCATCGCCGGGACCGAGGAGACCACCACCGGGGTCATACGCCTTAAGAGCATGGAGAAGAGCGGCGTGCTCCTGTTTCCCATCATCGCCGTGAACAACGCCTCCACCAAGCATTTCTTCGATAACCGCTACGGCACGGGGCAGAGCACCCTCGACGGCATTATGCGATGCACCAACATGCTCCTGGCTGGCTGCGCGGTCGTGGTCTCCGGCTACGGCTGGTGCGGGCGCGGCGTGGCCAACCGGGCGCGGGGCATGGGCGCCCAGGTCATCATCACCGAGATCGACCCTCTGAAGGCGCTGGAAGCCGTCATGGACGGCTTCCAGGTGATGACCATGATGCAGGCGGCGCGTGTAGGAGACCTGTTCATCACGGTCACCGGCGACATCCACATCCTGCGCGGGGAGCACTTCAAGGCGATGAAGGACGGGGCTATCCTGGCCAACTCCGGCCACTTCAACGTGGAGATAGACATCCCCGCCCTGGAGGAGATGGCCGAGTCCAAGCGGATGGTGCGCGATTTCGTGGACGAGTTCCGCATGCCGGACGGGCGGCGCATCTACCTGCTGGGCGAGGGCCGCCTCATCAACCTCGCGGCCGCGGAGGGCCATCCGGCCTCGGTTATGGACATGAGTTTCGCCAACCAGGCCCTCGGCGTCGAGTATGTCTATCGCGATGCCGAGCAACTGGATAAGAAGGTCTATGATGTTCCCGAGGAGATCGATAAGGAGATAGCCCGCCTGAAGCTCGCGGCCATGGGCGTCGAGATAGACGGCCTGACGGCTGAACAAGAAGGGTACTTGCAAAGCTGGGAGATGGGCACCTGAATCCTTACATTGGGGACAGGACTTAAAGTAAGGATAACGGCTTTCATTGGGGTCACTACCTAAAGAAAGGACAAGCTTGCCGAGATCGGTGGAGTGGCGGGACGGAAAGGTCATCCTGATTGACCAGACCCGGCTCCCAGCCCAGGAGCTTTATCTGACGCTTACGCAGCCCGCAGAGGTGGCGGAGGCCATCACGCGTATGAGCGTCCGCGGAGCCCCGGCCATCGGCGTGGTGGCGGCCATGGGAGTGGCGCTGGCGGTGGACCCAACCGCGCATCTATCTACAGCAAGGTCGAGTGTGGAGGCCGCTTGCGACCTGCTCGCCTCGACACGTCCCACCGCCGTGAACCTCTTCTGGGCCATCCGGCGCATGCGCCGGATGGCTGGCTCGGATTACCCGGACGCGGCAGCCCTGAGGGAAGCCCTGGTGGACGAGGCCCTGGCCATCTCCCGGGAGCAGGAGGAGGCGGACCGTGCCATCGGGCACAACGGCGCCGCTTTGCTGCCGGAGGGCTGCCGGGTCATCACCCACTGCAACGCGGGCGGCCTGGCGACCGTGGAGTACGGCACGGCTCTGGGGGTCATCCGTGCTGCACATGAAATGGGAAAGATCGAGAACGTCTTCGTGGACGAGACGCGGCCGCTCCTGCAGGGCGCCCGGCTGACCGCCTGGGAACTGCAGAAATCCGGGATACCGCTGACGCTCATCTGCGACAACATGGCGGGACACTTCATGTCCCGGGGAGAGATAGACGCAGCCGTGGTGGGAGCCGACCGCATCGCGGCCAACGGCGACACCGCCAACAAGATAGGGACCTATCCTCTGGCGGTGCTGGCTCAGCGCCACGGAGTGGCTTTCTACGTCGCGGCGCCCCTGTCCACCTTCGATCTGGGCCTGCCGGACGGCTCCGGCATCCCCATCGAGGAGCGGGATCCCGGCGAGATCTGCGTCTGCGGCTGCGGAGGAACAGAGCTGACCCCGGCCGGCGTGCAGGCGCGCAACCCCGCTTTCGACATCACGCCCGCCGAGCTGATAACCGCCATCATCACGGAGGCCGGAGTACTCGGGCCGCCCTCCGCGCCCACGATAAGGCAGATGGTAGAGGCGGCGCGATGAAAGCGATCCGGCGTATTGTGGAGGCTCGCCTATGAAAGGAATCATGCAGGAGGCCATCGGATGAAAGCCATGATACTCGCTGCGGGCCTGGGAACCCGCCTGAAGCCGCTCACCGAGGACATCGCCAAGCCCATGGTGCCCATCGTGAACAAGCCCGTCATGGAACACATCGTCGAACTGCTGGTGAGGCACGGCATCAGGGACATCTACGTGAACCTGCATTACTACCCGCACGCCATCCGCAACCATTTCGGGGACGGCAAAGCCTGGGGAGCCCATATCGAGTATTCCTACGAGGAAGAGCTGCTGGGAACGGCCGGCGGTGTGAAGAAACTCGAAAAGGAGTTGCGGGGGGAGACCTTCCTCATCATCAGCGGCGACGCCCTGACGGATATCGATCTGGGCGGCCTCGCGGAATACCACCGGGCCAAGAGAGGTATAGCGAGCATCGTCTGCACGCGCGTGGACGACCCCTCCAAGTACGGAGTGGTCATTGCGGACGAGGAAGCCCGCATCCGGTCCTTCCAGGAGAAGCCGGAGCCGGGAACGGAGCAGAGCCGCGTGGCCAACAGCGGTATCTACATGATGGAGCCCGACATCTTCGACCTCATCCCCAAGCGCTTCTATTACGACTTCGGCAGCCAGCTCTTCCCCGACCTCCTCGAGAACGATATAGCATTCTACGCCTACGTCCATAACGACTACTGGAACGACGTGGGCAGCATCGAGGAGTACCGGAGGGGGAACTTCGACGCCCTGGAGGGGCACGTGCGCGTGAATATCCCGGGCGTGCGCATCGGAGACGATGTCTGGATCGGCGACGGCACGGTCATCGAGGAGGACGTGCTCATAGTGGGGCCCATCTGCATCGGGGCTGAGTGCCACGTCATGACCGGAGCCAAGCTCTACGGGCCACTCATCGTGGGCGACCGGACGGTCATAGACGAGGGAGCCCTGCTCTGCCGCGGCATCAAGTGGGGAGAGGGCTACATAGGTAAGGACGCAAATATCGTGGACTCCATCGTGTGTTACGAAGCGGAGATCGGCGAGAAGGCGGCCGTGATGCGGGATACAATCATCGGAAACCGCACCGTTATCGGCGAGGGGAGTGTCATCCACCCCAGCGTGCGCGTAATGCCAGGCTCGATCATCGGGAAGAACGAGAGGGTCAAGAAGGAGTCCGAGGAGCCGCCGGAGGCACCTTGAGCGTTTTCCAGGGGCAGGCGGTTGCTTGACGATACCTCATATGTTATATAACTTATGAGGTTTTTGTTTTGGGCTGAGGTTTGACCTATGGGCTGAGGTTTCTGCGAGCCGGCATTTCTATGGGCTGAGGTTTTATGGGCTGGTTGGGCGAATACCTTCTGGAACTTGTCTTCCCCACTTCCTGCGCGGGGTGCGGCGAGTACGGCGGCGAGCTGGTCTGCGGCGACTGCCGGGATAGGCTTGCATTGCTCCAAGGGCCGCGCTGCAGGCGCTGTGCCCGCCCGACTTTTTACGAGGTGGACGTCTGCGCGGAATGCCTTTTGCGCAGGCCCGCTTTCGATGGGGCTTACGCCGCCGGCCTCTACCGCGATCCCCTGCGCGCCATAATCCACCGGCTCAAGTACCGTAACGGGCGCCGTCTCGTGCCTTACCTGGCCGATCTGATGGGCGAAGCGCTGCGGCAGGGAGCGCCGGCTAGCGGTGCCACGCAAGCCGCTTGCGCGGCCGGGGGCGACATGTATGCATGGAGAGCGCAGACGGCCGCCGAGGGTGCTTTCGATGTGGTGACCTTCGTACCCATGCACCGTCGCAAGCAGAAGGAGAGGGGCTACAACCAGGCGGAGCTCCTGGCGAAGGAAGTGGCGCGGGGCCTGGGCCTGGAGGCGGCCCCGCTGCTGCGGAGGACGAGGTCCGGAGCGGCCCAGACGGGCCTGGCTCTCAGGGCGAGACGGGAAAACGTCCGCGGCGCTTTCGAGGCAAGAGAGGAGGGCCTGTCGGGCCGTACGCACGTGCTGCTGGTGGATGACGTGATGACCTCGGGCTTCACCCTCTCGGAATGCGCCCGCTCGCTGAAGCGGGCAGGCGCCGGACGGGTCACCTGCTGCGTGCTGGCCCGGGACGTCCCCGGTGGCTTGGCACCGGGGACCGGGTGAAGGGTAGTGGGTCAGTTTGAAACCGCAGAATTTGACAAAACGTGATATCGTTAAAGTATGCCTGAACGGTCAAGCAAGGGGAAAAAGCCAAGAGATCTGAATAGACTTGCCGCTGCGATTGTATCTGAGGCGACGGGTGAAGAAAAGCCTGCGCCCAAGCCGGAGCGCGAGAAGAATCCCGCTGCGGTCGAACTAGGCCGAAGAGGTGGGCTGAAAGGTGGCCGCGCAAGAGCGGAGAAGCTTACTTATGAGCAACGCAGCGAGATTGCTAGGAAAGCCGCAAGGGCACGTTGGCAATCTCGATCAGATCATGGAGAGAAATGATGGTCGCCCCGACTCCGCGTAGTGCAAATGATTTTCTCGAACAAGAACTGAACACTCGAATCAAAGCACTGGAGCGACATTTCAAGGGACATGCGTTAGGGTTAAGCGGGCCTCTAATTTCCGGCGTTGACAGCCTGGTCCGCACCGCTATTTAGACACGTTATGCTGAGCCAGATGCTGCGAAGAATCTTGTTTTTGTGCTAACAACGCTAGGCGGCGATGTCGAAGTGGTTCGCCGCATAGTTGATGTCCTTCGGAAACATTATAAGCGCGTTGATTTTGTTGTTCCCGATTATGCATTCTCTGCCGGAACCGTATTGGTTATGTCGGGTGATGCCATATTTATGGATTATTATTCTAGGCTTGGTCCAATTGACCCGCAGTTGGCGGGGCCGGATGGTAAATTGCTCCCAGCACTTGGCTATCTTGAAAGATATGAGAGTCTTCTAGAAAAGGCGCAGCAGCAAACATTAACGGGGGCGGAACTGCAGATATTATTGCGGTGTTTCGATCAAGCAGAATTATACCAATACGAGCAGGCAAGACAACTATCTGTTGCAATGGTTGAAGAATGGTTGGTAGTGTACAAACTCAAGCATTGGAAAACAACAGAGAAACGAAACCTAAAAGTAACCCACAAGATGCGAAAAGATATAGCCATTATGGTGGGAACAGAGCTGAGTGACGCGGCCAGATGGCATTCGCATGGTCATGGGATCTCAAGAGATGTCCTGGAGCGAGACCTCAAGCTGAGGATCGAAGACTTCGGTGCCGATATAGATTTGGATAATAAAGTTCGCAGATACCATGATTTGCTAGACGATTACGTGGGTAAAATAGGGGCTCTAGGAGTTGTGCATACGAAATGCGATTTCAATCCATTTCTCTGATGAAGAAAGGGGGCCGTGATGGTTAAGCCCATCGATTTGGCGCAGATAATTAAAACCAATCCACGCATCGACCCCGATAAATTGAAGGAAGAGCTGGAACTTTACGATAAACTAAGCGAAATGGGATTGGGAAGCGCAAGTTCTCGTATTCCGTCACCCATTGAAAGACACAAGGCACGGGTTATGGACAGTAAGGGCCAGCGGCATACGGTACAATTGCGCAAACTCTAACCGTAATGCATATCACTTCTTAGGGCGGCCAACTTCGGCCGCCCTAAGAACGCTTCCATCCAAGAAAAGATCGTTTCGCATGAATCTGACGAAAATGCTTGGCGAAGCTAGACCGCTCAAGTATAATGGTCAGTATGAACCGGCTGTCGACTGAGAAGCGCGCACAGATCATCGGGTGTCTTGCTGAGGGAATGAGCATCCGGGCGACAGTGCGCATTACAGGAGCGGCTAAGAACACCGCAACCAAACTGCTCGTTGATCTTGGCCGGGCCTGCTCCGAATACCAGGACAAAGTCCTGCGCGAGCTGCCTTGTAAGCGTCTTCAATTCGACGAGATATGGAGCTTCGTCTATTCCAAGGCGAAGAACGTTCCCGAAGAACACGCTGGCGAGTTCGGCTACGGGGATATTTGGACCTGGGTTGCGCTTGATGCTGGCACTAAGCTGGTTCCCTCTTGGCTTGTGGGCAAGCGCGATGGTGAAGATGCAACTCTCTTTGTGTCCGAGGTAGCCTCGCGGCTCCGCAACCCCGTCCAGCTTACGACAGACGGCCACAGGGCTTATCTGAACTCTGTCGAGAGGGCTTTCGGTGCAAACATAGATTATGCGATGCTCCACAAGCTTTATGGGAATGAGCCGGAGGGACAGAAGCGTTATTCTCCAGCCGATTATGTGGGCACTAAGACAAAGATCATCACGGGCAAGCCGGACCCCGATCACATATCGACTTCCTATGTCGAGCGGCAGGATCTAACAATGCGCATGGGTATGCGGCGGTTTACTCGTCTAACCAATGCGTTCTCGAAGAAGGCCGAGAATCTTGCCTGCGCGGTCAGCCTTCACTTCATGCACTACAACTTCGCACGGCCCCACAAGAGCCTTGCGAATCCGTATCCGCGCACACCGGCAATGGAAGCGGGCGTAGCAGATCACGTCTGGACGCTAGAAGAAATCGCGGCGCTTTTGGATTGAAACTGACCCACTACCGGGTGAAGAGCCAGGTTAACAACAGGGTCTGGCCTTTTTGTCAACCTGGTCAGGGCATCAAATCGGACTTCAGGTCGCCTTACCCGCTGACGATAAATTAATTGAGCGCAAAGCTGACAAAAACGTGGGGAACGAAGAGCGATGAGAGTATCACAGAGAGATATCTACGATGCGCTGGACGCCCTCGCCGCGAATTCCATGAAGGGGGAGAGCCGCTCCGCTGTGGAAAGGCTGTTGGCCAGGGTAGGCATATACCCTACGGTGCGCCGGGATCTCGTACACGATCTCAAGCAGTCCCTGAAAGAGGAGACCTATTCCGTCCCCAGCGAAGAGGTAGCAAGCATGATCCTCGTGCACTGCATGCTGGTAGAGCACCTGCGTTAAGGCCTCCGAGCGACTCTGGTAGAGCACCTTCGCCAGACGGTCCATCAACAACTCCCGGCACTAAGTGTCCCTTCCCATAAATACGCTGGCATTCGAACGCCAATCCATCCACGCCGGCTGTGTTCCACTCCCTCGACGTACTAAGAGTACGACTTCGGTCGCGCGCCTTGCCGGCGCGGCGCCTAGGCGCTCCCGGTGCGTCACCGTATTTATGGGAAGGGACACTAAGTCCATCTGCGCTCCATGGTATAATTTTTCGAGGGGTTCCGGCCCGGGTCTGTGGTTGAAAGTCGATGCCAGTCGCAGGCTAAACGACCCACGTAAGCTAACATCTCGTTAGTGAGCATAGTGCGGCTTAGGGGTAAGACCTGCCCGGCCTAAGCTGGAGAAGCGCTGGAGTGGCGGAAGGGCCCGTAACACGGCCGCCGCTGCGGAACGCTCAGCAGGCGAGTGTGGGGGAAAAGACCAGGTCAGCCGGTACCGGAGCCCCCTCATAACAGGAGGAGCGAGGAGAACAGCCCATTGGTTTGCGGCTCCTGGAGCCAGGTGTGCCGGCTGGACAGGCCAGTTATCGTTATGCTAGGCTGATTTTTCGCAGGAGATAGGCAGGAGATTGGCATTAGCTGGTTTTCGGCGGAAGATAAGATGTTAAGGTGCCCCGTAATACGCTTGGGCGGATTCGGGGCTTTTCCCAAAGCGGAGGAAAAGGAGTCCATACATGCAGATGATAGTGAAGGGCAGGAACATCAATGTTACTGACCCGCTCCACGACCACGCCGTGGAGAAGGTAAGCAAGGTGACCCGCTATTTCGACCGTATCATCAAGACCGAGATCGTGATGAGCGTCGAGAAGAATCCCAAGATACAGGATAACCAGGTGGTCGAGGTGACCATCCACTCCTCGTGGCCACTCATACGGGCCAAGGAATCCGCCAGTGATATGTACCAGGCCATCGATCTGGTGACCGATAAACTGGAGCGGCGCATAAAGCAGATGAAGGCGAAGGTCATAGACCGTGCTCAGCACGGCGGCAATTCGCGGAAGGCGACGGCACCGGCGCAGGAAGAGGCCGAGGAGGAGTTCAGGATCGTGCGGAGCAAGAGCTTTGCTCTGAAGCCCATGACGCCGGAGGAAGCCGCTCTCCAGATGGACCTGTTGGGACACACTTTTTACGTCTTTATCAACGCGGACACCGGCGATACCAATGTCGTCTATAAACGCCGGGACGGCAATTACGGCCTCATAGAGCCGGAGGGTTAAGGGAGGCTGAAGGCGAACAAGCCCGGTGTCGGGTACAGATGTACGCTTTTCCCGTGTACGGGGACAGGTACGTAGTACGGAGGAACATGAAACGGTTTGTTGAGATGATAAGCAGACTGCTCGACCAGCTCGTGCGAAAGGGTGCGACCTTTCGCTGGTGATCCAGTCCCCCTGGAGGTTCTTATGCAAGGGAAACTGAAAGCACTGATGGCCGCCCAGGCGGCGGCCGTGGTTGGCGTGATAGCCTACCGGGCTACTGCTGGCCATCAGCATGTCTTATGGTTCTCCCTGGTGCTTTTCGGCATCATCACCGTACTGGCCGAAACCCTGGGAGACCGGGGTGAAGGCGGCACCAAGACCACCTACACGCTCATCCCGCTCATCGGGGCCATCGTCGCTTTGAACGGGATAACGGCGGCGCTCGTCGCCCTCTTCGGAGCCGTTTCGCTGCGCGGAGGCAGCCGGCGTGATCCGTGGCGCATGGCCTTCAACGGCCTCCAGTACGCGCTGTCGGTATCGGCCGCCTCCTTCGTCTACTACGCACTGGGCGGCCACCACCAGTTTTTCACCCTGAGACAGGGCTTCGAGGCCATCCCGCTGATCCTGCTGGCCACGCTGGTATTCTATGTCGTTAACTCCGTCCAGGTGGCCATCGTTACCAGTTGGGAGAAGAACCGGCCCCTGCAGGCTTTCTACCGCCGGGCCAACCTCCTCATGGTCGTAAACCAACTGGTCTATGCGCTGGTGGGATTGACGGCCGGCATCATCTTCGCCCAGAACGCTTTTCACCTGGACCTGGAGACCGGGGAGGTGCTGGGTAGGTGGAGCGAGGCGGCCAGGGGAGCTTTCGGGCTGGGCGCCTTTCTGGTCCTGCTCGCCGCGGCCTGGTATTTCAGCGGCAGGAACCTGGTGCTTCGCAAGGCCTATGACCAGGGCGTGGGCGCCCTGGTCAAGTATGTGGAGAAGCGCGAACCCTACCTGGAGGGGCACGCCGAGCGCGTAGCTTCCCTCGCCGCCATAACGGGAAAACATCTGCGGATGAATGCCTACGAGGTTAGCCGCCTCTACTACACCGCGTTGCTGCATGATATCGGCAAGGCCGCCGTGCCGCTGCAGGTTCTGACCAAAAAGGGACAGCTCGACGAGGATGAATTCGAACTGGTGAAGCGGCACCCGCTGGAGAGCGCACAGCACATGGAGGCCATCGATTTCCTGCAGGGACAAGCCGAGTCCATCCAGCACCACCACGAGCAGTACGACGGCGGCGGCTACATCGACGGCCTGGCCGCGGATACCATTCCCCTTGGAGCTCGTATCATAGCCCTGGCGGATGCCTATGACGCTATGGTCAGCCCGAGGCCCTGGAGGGGTCCGAAGAGCCACGAGGTAGCCGTGGCCGAGATAAGGCAGAGCGCGGGCGTCCATTACGATGAAGCCGTGACCGGGGCCTTTCTCGCCGCACTGGAGGAGGTACGCCGGCAAGCCGTGTTTGCTCCCGAGGCTGGCGCCGAGGTGGAGGCAGAGGGGCTCGAGCCGGAGGAGATCGCCATCATAGGGCCGCGCCTGAAGGAGAAGGCCGGGAGTTTGCGGAAAACGCGGCTCACCCGGCGCGAGAGCAACACCGAGAGAAGGCGCCGGGAACTCCGGGAACGGCGGCAGATGCGCGAGAGCGCTGAGCGCCAAGCCTTGAGCGAGGAAGAGGAAGCTCCGCCGCGGGCGCAGGCGAAGGAGGATGTATCACCGGCTCCACCCGCAGAGCCGCAACCGCCGGGGGAGAACGCCAAGGCGCCGCGCCCCGATTTCGAGGGCGAACCCGGGGAGGAGAGCCATGGACGATAGACGACTCACTCTCATGCGCGTCCTCTCGGGCATCATCTGCGCCGCCGTGCTCATCTTCGCGGCCACGCGCATCAAGTTCACGAACCTGGACCTCGTGCGGACCATAGGCCTCATGGCCCTCCTGGCCTTTGCTGAGGCCTTCCGCATCAAGTTCCCCTGGGGCAGGCCTATGCGCCTGGGCATGGCCGTCATGCTCTGCATCGTGGCCATCCGGCCGCTGCCGGAGGTGCTCTGGATATTCTTCATAGGGAGCATGGGCGGGCGGCTCGTCACCAAGATGCAGCGTATCAGCAAGGGAGATTTTTACCACATCATCCAGCGCACCTACCTGGTGGGCCTGGCCGGCCTCTTCTACCATCTGATAGCCAACCTGGGCGGCAACCGCTTGGAGTGGAGGTTGTACCTTCCCACCTACAGCACACAGTATCCTTATTACAACCCGGTGATAACCCAGAGAGCCCTCATATTCCCCATCGCCTTTACGGTCATGGCCCTGGTCTATTATCTGGGTGAGATGATCACATCGGCTCTGGAGACGGGGGCGGCGCGCTCGGGGAACTGGAAGAGCCTGCTGCCGCACCAGAGCAGGAAGACCTTCCCGGTCTATGCCGCTATCGCGGCCTCGGGATTCCTGATGGCGCTCTACTTCCCGAGAATACCCTGGCTCAACTTCGTCCTGTTCCTGCTGCCGCTCTTCCTCGTGATGGCGGAATCCAACACCGACAAGCGGCTGGACGACCGGCTGCTGCAGACCGTGCAGGCGGTGTCCGGCGTGACGGAGCTGGCCTGGGGGGATGACGGCCACTCGGCCCGGGTGACGAGCCTCTCCCTGGACGTGGCGCGCGAGATGGGCGTCTCCGAGGACGAGATACGCGACTTGCGCTTCGCTGCGGCCCTGGACGACATCGGCAAGGTGGAAGGCGCCGCCGCGCCCGATTATCGCGCCAAGGGCGCGCAACTTCTGCGTGGGATACCCGGGCTGGAAGGAGTTTCCAACATTCTCAGCGCGGAACAGCGGGAGGTGGAGGAGGGACCGGCCCGGGCCATTCCCACCGCTGCGCGTATCCTCAACGTGGTCTGCGCTTACGACCACCTGGCGCAGGAAGCGGGAGTCGGTGCGGACCCCGGGGCCATCATCAACGAGATGAGCATGGAGCGCGGGACGTTATACGATTCGGTGGTATTGCGCGCTCTCAACGCGGTACTATCGAGGAGGAGAGAGGCGCGGCAAGGAAGGCCGCCCCTCCGCGAGAGGCGGGAGAAGGCCAAGTTCTTCGAGGAGGACCTAGACACCTCTTTCCAGGAGATTTGGAAGGACGAGGAGCAATAGCTCCCTGACATGTTCAAGACGTTTTCCAAGGTTCTGAGAGCGGGAGAGAAGCGCAAGATCGAGGAACTTGCTTCCACGGTCGAGGCGGTGAACCGCTGGGAACCCGATATCAAGAAGCTAACCGACGAACAGATGGTCGCCAAGACCGCCGAGTTCCGCAGCCGGCTGGAGCGGGGCGAAGACGTGGAGGAGTTGCTTCCCGAGGCCTTTGCCCTGGTACGGGAGGCAGCCTGGCGGGTCCTGCATCAACGCCACTTCGACGTCCAGATCATGGGCGGCATCGTCCTCCACCAGGGAAAGATCGCCGAGATGAAGACCGGCGAGGGAAAGACCCTGGTAGCCACCCTCCCGGTTTACCTGAACGGCCTGGGTGGTAAAGGCGTGCACGTGGTCACCGTCAACGATTACCTGGCCAGGCGCGACAGCGAGTGGATGGGAGCCATCTACCGGAAACTGGGACTCACCGTGGGCGTCATCCAGCAGCAGATGCCCAAGGCGGATCGCCGTCTTGCTTATGCGGCGGACATCACCTACGGCACTAACAACGAGATAGGCTTCGACTACCTCCGGGATAACCTGGAGGTGGATATCCGCAACGTCGTGCAGCGGGGGCACCATTACGGCATCGTGGACGAGGTGGACTCCATCCTCATAGACGAAGCCCGCACCCCGCTCATCATTTCGGGGGCGGCGGAGGAATCGGCCAAGCTCTACCGCCAATTCGCCAAGATAGCTCCCCGCCTCAAGAAAGACGTGGACTACGAGGTGGAGGAGAAGACCATGAGCGTGGGGATCAGCGAGGAGGGCATCGCCAAGGTCGAGCAGATCCTGGGCATGGACAATCTCTACGACGACGTGAATACCCTGCTCGTCCACCACCTGCAGAACGCGATCAAGGCCAAGGAGCTATACCGGCGTGACGTGGACTACGTGGCGAAGGACGGCGAGGTCATCATCGTGGACGAGTTCACGGGGAGGCTCATGCCGGGCCGCCGCTGGAGCGACGGCTTACACCAGGCGGTGGAAGCGAAGGAAAACCTTAAGGTGAGGGAGGAGAACCAGACACTGGCCACCATCACGCTGCAGAACTACTTCCGCATGTACGAGAAGCTGGCGGGCATGACGGGTACGGCGGCGACCGAGGCTGACGAGTTCGAGCATACTTACGGGCTGGAGACCGTGGTCATACCCACGAATATGCCCATGATCCGCGATGACCGCAACGACGCCATCTACAAGACGGAGGAGACCAAGTTCAAAGCGGTGGTTGAGGATATAGCGGCGTGCCACGAGAGGGGACAGCCGGTCCTGGCGGGCACCATCTCCATCGAGAAGTCGGAGCGGCTCTCCAAGATGCTGCAGCGGCAGGGAATTCCGCATGAGGTTTTGAACGCCAAGCAGCACGACCGGGAGGCTATCATCGTGGCCCAGGCGGGACGCCTGGGGGCGATCACCATCTCCACCAACATGGCCGGCCGGGGCACCGATATCATGCTGGGGGGCAACCCCGAGCTGATGGCGCGCGAGGCCCTGGCGGGCAAGACCTCCTGCGCCGAGGAGGAGTTCGAGGAAACCTTCAAGGCTTGCATGGAACAGGCGGAGCGTGAGAAACAGGAGGTCATCGAGGCGGGAGGCCTGTACGTAGTGGGCACGGAGCGCCACGAGTCCCGCCGCATCGACAACCAGTTGCGCGGGCGTTCGGGCCGGCAGGGTGACCCGGGAGCTTCGCGTTTCTATCTCTCCCTGGAGGACGACCTCATGAGGGTCTTCGCTGCCAAGACCATCGGCGGCATCATGGACAGGCTGCACTTTCCCGAGGACCTGCCCATCGAGCACCGCATGGTGACCAAATCCATCGAGAACGCCCAGAAGAACGTGGAGGCCAACAACTTCGAGACCCGCAAGAACCTCCTGAAATACGACGACGTCATGAACACGCAGCGCGAGATAATCTATGCTGAGAGGCGCCGCATCCTGGAAGGCCAGAACCTGCACGAACAGGTGGAGGAGATGATTCAGGAGACGGTGGAGGGGGCGGTGTCCATCTACACGAATCCCGGCACCTTCCCAGAGGAATGGGACCTGGCGGGGCTCTTCCGCCACGTGGAGCAGCTATTCCCGCTGAGCTTTGGACCGGATGACCTGGAGGTGGAGAGCCTCACCCAGGAGGCGCTGGTAGCCGCCTTCGTCGAGGAGGCCGGGGAACTCTACCGCAAGCGCGAGGAGCTGTTCGCAAAGGACGGAACCGATGTCCGGGACGTCGAGCGTATGGTCATGCTGCGGGTTATCGACAGCCGCTGGCGCGAGCACCTCTACGAGATGGACCACCTGCGCGACAGCGTGGGACTCCGGGCTTTCGCCGGGCGGGACCCGGTCGTGGAATTCCAGTCGGAGGCCTTCGATACCTTCCAGGAGATGATCGCCGGCATCAAGGAGGAGTTCCTGCGCTACATGTTCCACGTCCAGATGATTCGGCAGGAGGAGCGCCCTACGGAGCGGGTAATGGAGGCGAGCGGAGGCAGCGAGCCCAAACGGGCCAAGCAGGCCGAAGCCCACTCGGCCAAGGTGGGAAGGAACACTCCATGTCCCTGCGGAAGCGGTAAGAAGTACAAGTTCTGTCACGGCAAAGGCCTCTAGCCTTTTCAGACTGAAGGAGATGCCCGCATGATCGATTTCTCGCCTCAGCTCCGAGATATGGGCGTCAACCTGGGACAACTGAAGGAGTATCTTTGACATAGCCGGTAAGCGCGACATCGTTGCGCGCCTGGAGAAAGAGACATCTGTCCCTGACCTATGGGACGATCAGGAGAAGGCGCGGCGGCTGCTTTCCGAACTCGCGGAAGCCGCCCAGGTGGTCAAGTCCTGGGAGACCCTTCAGAAAAACCTCGAAGACCTGCAGGAGCTGAACCAACTATCCCTGCTGGAAGAGGATGCCAGCCTGGAGAAGGAGATACAGTCGGGCGTGGCCGCGCTGGCGCGTCAGCTCGACCGCATCGAGGAGGAGAGCCTCTTCTCCGGCGAGTACGATTACGCCGACGCCATAGTATCCATTCACCCGGGTGCGGGCGGCCTCGAGTCGCAGGACTGGGCCGAGATGCTCCTGCGCATGTACCTGCGCTGGGCAGATTCACGCGGCTTCGCCGTCGATCTCAACGAGGTGCAGGCCGGCGAGGGCGGGGGCATCAAGAGCGCCACTTTGACGGTGCGCGGCCGGGGTGCTTTCGGCCTGCTCAACGCGGAGAAGGGGGTGCACCGCCTGGTGCGCATATCCCCCTACGATCAGGCGCGGCGCCGGCACACTTCCTTCGCCTCCGTCGATGTCATCCCCCTGACGGAAGAGGAGATATCCATCGAGATAGACCCCAAGGACCTCCGCATCGACACCTATCGCTCCAGCGGGGCGGGCGGGCAGCACGTCAACGTCACGGACTCGGCGGTACGCATCACGCATATCCCTACCGGCATTACGGCCTCCTGCCAGAACGAGCGGTCTCAGATGCAGAATCGGGAGACGGCCATGCACATCTTGCGGGCGCGGCTCTTGGAGAGAGCCCGGCAGGAGCAGGAGGCGGAGATGCGCAAGCTGCGCAGCGAGCACATGGAGATCGGCTTTGGCAGCCAGATACGTTCGTACGTGCTGCATCCCTACCGCATGGTCAAGGACCATCGCACCAACCTGGAGGACGGGAACGTGGATGCGGTGCTCGACGGCGAGCTGGATGAGTTCATCGACGCCTACCTGCGCTCGCGCGCCGGCCGTTAACTACAATCCGGGGCCTGGCCCCGGATTGTAGTTAACGGCCGCGGTCGAGGCCGGCCCGCCGCTTAGAGCCAGCACTAGTGGCGAATTGGTTAGAAGGGTTGTGGAATATCTGTGCGAATGCTGTCGGGTCGTGAGCAGTCCGTCGTCGGTGATGAATTGGTTAGACAGGTTATGGAATATCTCAGCCTCCTATTCCGGAACTCGAGGTGAATTCGGAGGGAAGATGGAGTATAGGTTAGCGGTCGATCTGCACGTACACACGATTGCCAGCGGGCATGCCTACTCCACAGTGGAGGAGATCGCCCGGCGGGCAGCCGCGAAAGGACTGGAGGGCGTGGCCATCGCCGACCACGGGCCGGCGATGGCCGGGTCGGGCCATATCTACCATTTCTGGAACATGCAGGTCATCCCGCGCTATATGCACGGCGTGTTTATCCTACGTTCTTGCGAGGCGAACATCCTGAACCCCCAGGGGGACCTGGACCTGCCCGGCGAGATTCTGGACGCCCTGGATATCGTGCACGCCGGGCTGCACCCCTTCTGCGGGTACGAAGGGAAGAGCGCGGCCGAAAACACGGCCGCGCTCGTAGGGGCCCTCAACCGGAAGGAGGTGGATATCATCGTCCATCCCGGAAACCCGGCTTTTCCTATCGAGATAGACACTTTGGCCGAGGAAGCCGCCAGGCTGGGTAAGGCCATCGAGATCAACAACAGCAGTTTCGTTTACACGCGCAAAGGCAGCCGGGAGAATTGCCTGGCCATCGCCAGGGCGCTCAAGCGCACCGGGGGGCCGGTCTCCCTGGGCAGTGACGCGCATATAGCGGATTTTGCAGGAGAATTCTCCAGGGCGCTAGAAGTAATCGCGGAAGCTGGAATAGCCCTCCGACAAGTGATAAACTACGACCTCGAAACCTTGAGGGGCTTTCTAGCGTCGCGGAGTAAGCCCCTTTTCCTTCATAGTGATGACGGATGATAGCGGCGATGAAAGAACACCGGCAAGCAAGAAGGCCCAAGACGAAAAGGCGGAATACCGATCGCGCACCGAAGCGAAAGGACGGGAATGCGCTTGGACTTGAAACCCCCGGAGGAGGTTAGTCCCAGCATAGAAGGGCGGGCCGGAGAGCTGAGAGAGAAGCTCGAGGCTATTGCTAAGGAGATGCGGCTGGACATCGTCAGGATGATCGGGCTGGCGGGCAGCGGGCACCCGGGAGGCTCGCTCTCCTGCGTGGAGATACTGGTCAGCCTGTACTTCTACAAGATGCGCCACCGCCCGGACGATCCAACCTGGCCGGAGAGGGACCGCTTCGTACTCTCCAAGGGGCACGCTGCCCCGGCGCTATACGCGGTGCTGGCGCGCTGCGGCTACTTCGACCGGGAGGAACTCTGGGGCCTGCGAAAACTCGGCTACATGTTGCAGGGACACCCGAGTATGAACACCCCCGGCGTGGAGATATGCACCGGCTCGCTAGGCCAGGGGCTGGCGGCGGCGACGGGTATGGCGCTGGCGGCCCGCCTGGATAGCCTGGATTACCGCGCGTTTGCGCTCATCGGCGACGGCGAGAGCCAGGAGGGCGAGATATGGGAGTCGGCCATGTTCGCCGCGCACCATCGCGTCAACAATCTGGTGGGCATCCTGGACAGGAACCGCCTGCAGATAGACGGCCCTTGCTGCGACGTAATGGAGCTGGAGCCGCTGGCCGACAAGTGGCGGGCCTTCGGGTGGAAGGTGCAGGAGGTGGACGGGCACGACGTGCTGGAGATATGTCGGGCTTTGGACAGCACCGACGCGCTCGCAGGGCCTTACATGATCATCGCTCACACGGTGAAGGGGAAGGGCGTCTCCTTCATGGAGAACGTCGTGGATTTCCACGGCAAAGCCCCGACTCCTGAGGAGATGGAGAGAGCGCTTAAGGAGATCGAGGAATCCTGACACAAAAAGTTGAGAGGAAAAGTACGCGGGAGGGTTTCGGAGACGCTTTGCTGGAGCTCGGCGCCAAGGACCGGAGGATCGTGGTCCTCGATGCCGACCTGTCCAAGTCCACCCAGACGGTGAGGTTCGCGGACAGATTCCCCGAGAGGTTCTTCGACTGCGGAGTGGCGGAGCAGAATCTCATGGGCACGGCCGCCGGCCTGGCGGCCAGCGGGAAGATAGTCTTCGTATCCACCTTCGCCATTTTCGCCAGCGGGAGGGCCTTTGAGCAGGTCCGCAACACCATAGCCTACGGCGAGCTGAACGTGAAAATATGTCCGAGCCATGGAGGGATAAGCGTGGGCGAGGATGGCTCGTCCCACCAGGCGCTGGAGGACGTAGCCCTCATGCGCGCCGTTCCCAAGATGCGGGTTATCGTGCCCGCCGACTACTACCAGGCGCGTGATGCCGTCAAGGCCGCGGCCTACATAGACGGCCCCTTCTACATCCGCATGAGCCGGCCCTCCGTGCCCGCCATATACGGTGAAGATTACCGTTTCGAGCTGGGAAAGGCCCCGGTACTGCGCGAGGGTGAGGACGTCTCCATCCTGGCTTGCGGCATCGTACTGGGCGAGGCGCTGGAGGCGGCGGAGCTGCTCGCCGGCGACGGCATTCAGGCCGAGGTGCTCGATATGGTGTGCGTCAAGCCCATGGATTCGGAAAGCGTGCTAAAATCGTGCGAAAAGACGGGCCGGGTCATCACCGTGGAGGACCACAGCATAACCGGCGGTCTGGGAGGCGCAGTGGCGGAGCTGCTGGCCGAGAAGTCATGCGGGCGCCTGTACCGGATAGGCATCCGCGACGAGTTTGGAGTCTCGGGATCGGTCCGGGGGCTCATGGAGCACTTCGGGCTCACCGCGAGCAGCATAGCTCGGGTCGCGAGAGAGATGTGTGGGAGTTGATGCCACGATGATACGTATGAGAAGGGTCACCAAAGTTTATAAAGGCAAGATATATGCCCTGGAGGATATAACCGTTGACATCGAGCGGGGCGAGTTCGTATTCCTGGTGGGCCCCAGCGGCTCAGGCAAGACGACCTTTATCAAGCTCCTGATCAAGGAGGAGGAGCCCACATCCGGGCAGATATACATCGCGGATAACAACATCTCCCAGCTCAGCAAGTGGAAGATCCCTTACCTGCGGCGCAAGATGGGTTGCGTATTCCAGGACTTCAAGCTGCTGCCGCACAAGACCGTCTTCCAGAACGTGGCCTTTGCCCTGGAGGTGACCAATAAGCCCGAGCGCCTCATCGACCAGCAGGTGCCCGAGGTGCTGAAGCTGGTGGGCTTGGGGCACAAGTTGGACGCTTTCCCGGACGAACTCTCCGGGGGCGAGCAGCAACGAGTGTCCATCGCCCGGGCCTTCATCAACCGCCCGCCTATGCTGCTCTGCGACGAGCCCACCGGAAACGTGGACCCGTCGCTCACCGACGGCATCATGAAGCTGCTGGAACACATCAGCGCCAGCGGGACCACCATTGTCATGGCCACCCACGATCGCGAACTGGTGAACGCTTACCGCAAGCGCGTCATCGCCATGGAGAACGGCCGCATCATCAGGGACCAGGACAGAGGGGTTTACGGCAGTGATTAATCTTAAGTATTTCTCGAGAGAGACCATCGATTCGCTTCGCAAGAACGTCATCCTGGCCATTGCCGCCATCGCTGTGGTGGCCGTGTCTCTGGGCATCCTGGGCATGGTGGTAATGGGATGGGACATGTTCTCCAATATGATCAAGAACACCGAGCGCAAAGTGGGCGAGGTGGACGTCTTCCTCAAGGACGGCGTCACCGAAGCGGACCGCTTCGCCCTGGAGGGTTATATCCGCGGCATAGCCGAGGTGGACCCGCAGAAGGTCACCTATAAGTCCAAGGACCAGGCGCTGGAGGAGTTCAAGACCCGGTTCGCGGATAACCCGGAGTTGTGGCAGTACGTGAAGGAGAACCCGCTGCCCGCCTCCTTCACGGTGATGGCCAAGGACCCCAAGGACATCGGGGTGGTGGTGTCCAAGATCCAGAACGGAAACCCGGTGCCGGCGGGAATCGATGAGATCAAGGCCGCCAGCAGTGCTATCGAGCGGCTGGAGAACGTCTTCAGCAAATTCCGGACCATCGGCAGCGTCGTGGTGGTGGGCCTGATATTCGTTGCCATCTTGCTCGTGTCGGTGACAATCCAGGTGGCCATCTTCGCACGCCGAAGAGAGGTGGGCATCATGAAACTGGTTGGTGCCACCAACTGGTTCATCCGGTGGCCTTTCATACTGGAGGGTGTGCTCGAGGGCATCATCGGCTCGATAATTGCCGTCTTCATGGTGGGCTTATTCAAGGTCTATATACTGGACAGGCTTTCGACAGCCCTGCCCTTCCTGCGCATGGGCAGCTCTTCCGGCCTGCTCTACATCCTGTTTATAGCCATAGTGGCCGGAGGCATAATCATAGGATCGCTGGGAAGCGTCTTCGCACTCAGGCGCTACCTGGAAGTCTGATCCCGCGAGGTCGGTCTTAACTTTGAGCCCCGGAGGCAGGAAAGCAGTCATCGGCTTTGTGATCATCGCGCTCTGTGCGATAGGCGGAGTGGGCGTGCTCCTGGCCAAACCGTGGGCGCATAGCGCCGAGGTCGCCGGGCAGGACGAGCTGGACCCGCAGCTTGCGGACTCCGCCGTCTTCAATAGCGCGCTCCCCACGATTACGGCCAGCTTCTTCGAGGATGTCGATTCGCGCTCGCTGGTCGAGGCGGCGAACCAGGGGATAAAACGCCTGGTGGAGGAGGGGCGTTCAGGGGACGAGATCGTGGCCCGGGGCATCACCGCCATGGTGGATTCCCTCGATGATCCCTGGTCCACCTACCTGGATCCCAAAGCCCTGGCCGCCGTGGAATCCCAGCTCACGGGATCTTTCAGCGGAGTGGGTATCGTCATGAAGAGCCTGCGCAACGAGATAATGGTGGACGGCCTGCTTCCGGGCGCACCGGCCCAAGCGTCGGGCATCCAGGTGGGCGACGTGATAGCCGAGGTGGCCGGTCAGAGCACCCGCAATCTGACTCTCAGCGAGGCGCAGCAGAAAATCCGCGGCACCGAGGGCACGACCGTGCGTCTGGGTATGCGGAGGGGCAACTCGTCACAACTCATCTACTTCGACCTGGTGCGCAAGTCCATCGACATCCCTGTACTGGAGCAGAGCGTGCCCGAGCCGGGCATAGGTCTCATATCGCTGGCGGACTGGACGGACGGCATCGAGGCCAAGCTGGAACAGGCGCTCACCGACCTGCAGGCGCAGGGCGTGCGCGGTATCGTCCTGGACCTGCGGGGCAATCCCGGCGGATATATGAGCGAGGCCATCAAGGCGGCGGACCTCTTCCTGCGCAGCGGAACCATCGTCACCTCGAAGGGCAAGAACAGCTCCCTGAACCAGGAGTACCGCGCGGACGGCAAGGTGCTGTGTGGCCTGCCTCTGGTCATCCTGATGGACCGGGGCAGCGCGAGCGCCTCCGAGATATTCAGCGGTGCCATGCAGGACAATGCGCGCGCCGTGGTGGTGGGGGAGAACTCCTTCGGGAAGAGCTCTATCCAGAAGATATTTCCCCTGTCGGACGGGAGCGGCATCAAGCTGACCATCGCCAAGTACATGACCCCTTCGGGCACCAACATCGACGAAGAGGGCATCAAGCCCGACGTGGTGGTGAGCAATCCGGCCTTTGGAGATCAGGATTTGCAGAAGGAGAAGGCCCTGGAGATCATGCGGAAGATGATCGCGGGCCAGGGCTGGCGCTAAAAGCTTACAATGGGGACAGGACTTGAAGTAAGGATAATATCCTTACTTTAAGTCCTGTCCCCGATGTAAGGATATACCTTAGCCGTTGACGCATCGTAAGATAGACGCATGAGCAAACCAGCCGCGGCATCCAAGAAGAATACGCGCAGAAAGAACCTGGCCACCAACCGGAAGGCCCGGCACGATTATGCCATCGAGGAGACCTTCGAAGCGGGCATAGCCCTCATGGGCAGCGAAGTGAAGTCCATACGCGAAGGCCGGGTCAATCTCAAGGACGGTTTTGCGCGCATAAAGAACGGCGAGCTTATCCTCTCGAATGTGCACATCAGCCCTTACGTACAGGCTTCGGTCTTCAATCACGAGCCCCTGCGCGAACGCAAGCTGCTCATGCACAAAGGCGAGATCAGGCGGCTGGAAGGAAAGACCGCGGAGAAGGGATACACCATCGTCCCGCTGGCCATCTACTCCAACGAGAGGAACAAGCTAAAGGTGGAGCTGGGGCTGGCTCGCGGTAAGCTGCTGCACGATAAGCGGCACGACATCGCCGAGCGGGAGGCCAAACGTGAGATGGAACGTGTCCACAAGTACGGCGGGCGCGTGCCCGATTGACCCGTGAAAAAAATGGTCATCCCAGGCCCCTTTTTATGGTGATTTTACACCTACATGCAGTAGAATAGAGTGAGGGACGGCGACGGCAGCGCCGTGCCGTCCCTGTTCTTTGAAAACCACAGAGGGGGCGTCACGGGTTCGACGGGGCTAGTAGCGGACGTAGTTGCGAGCCGAGTTCTCCGATATCTCGTTAAAAAATCGGAGAAAAAAACAAACGCCAACACCGAATTGGCACTGGCCGCTTAAAGCGGTCCGTTCTTCATCAGAATGCCCGCGTCTGATGAAAGGGCGTCGTATAGCGGGATTACCGAAACCCGAATCCTGTGGGGGTGTAGGGAAATCTTAACCGGGATAGCTCGGATGGTTCTGGCCGCCGGGTGCCGGCCGGGCGAAACTAAACGGCGGATACGCTCGTAGCATACTGCGACGTTTTGGCTTCGGACGGGGGTTCAACTCCCCCCGCCTCCACCATTGTTTTGCGTACGCCAGGGGTCAGGTCGGATGGCCCCCATTTTTTTGCGCAAAGACCGGAAGGAGCAGAGACAGAATAGAGAAATTCTATAAGCGGGGGCTTCACCTCGAGTATTTCACGGTGGGCTATAACATCCTGGAGGCCGCGGCCTCCATCGTTTTCGGAGGCCTGGCTGGGAGCATCGCCCTGGTCGGCTTCGGTATGGACAGCATTGTGGAATCGCTCTCCGGCCTGGTGCTCATCTGGCGCCTGGGGAAGCACGCGAAGCTCAGCGCCGCCCAGGAGGAGCTCGTGGAGAAGCGGGCTATGCGGTTCGTCGCCGCGACCTTTTTTATACTCGGCGCTTATGTGCTCTACGAATCCCTGCGCAAACTGATCCTCACGGAGAGGCCCGAGCATTCCCTGCCCGGCATCATCATAGCCGTGGCGTCCATCATCGTGATGCCGATCCTTGCTTGGAGGAAACGGACGACAGGGGAGGCCATCGGCAGCCGTGCCCTGGTCGCCGACTCCAAGGAGACCCTGGTCTGCGCCGTCCTTTCCCTGGCTCTGCTCATCGGATTGGGAGCCAACTACCTCTTCGGTTTCTGGCTGGCTGACCCCATAGTCGGCCTGCTGATCGTTATCTTCCTGGCGAAGGAGGGCTGGGAAGGTTGGCGCGAGGCGGGTGAAGAAGAGGGAGAAGAGGGAGAAGAGGGAGAGCAGGAAGGACGCAGCGGGGAGATCTCTGGGGGTATGTTAAAATAGTGGGCATGTTTGAAGAAACGAGGAATATGAGAAACAACCCCATTGGGATTTTTGATTCCGGCGTAGGCGGACTCACCGTGATGCGCTCGGTGATCGATAGGCTTCCGCGGGAGTCGATCATCTACTACGGCGACACCGCCCGGGGCCCCTATGGCTCCAAAGACCTGACCTTGGTTCGCAAGTACGCGATGGATATCGCGGCCTTCCTCGAGGACCTGGGCGTGAAGATGATCGTCATCGCCTGCAACAGCGCTACGGCAGCCGGTCTTGGCTACGTGAAGAACGCCTGCGAAGTGCCGGTTATCGGCGTCATCGAACCTGGTGCCCTGGAAGCGGTGCGGCGCACGCGCAACCAGAGAGTCGGGGTCATCGGGACCAAGGCCACCATCGAGAGCGGCGCCTACACCAGGCGAATCGGCTCTCTCTCCCGGAAGATAGAGATAACCTCGCGGGATTGCCCGCTCCTGGTCGAGTTCGTGGAGCGTGGGGAGGTGGAGGGAGCGCACATCGAGCAGGTGCTCGAAGAGTACCTCGAGCCTATGAGAGTAGCCGGGGTGGACACGCTCATCCTGGGCTGCACCCACTACCCGCTCCTGCACAAGCCCATCGCCCGGGTCATCGGCGACGGTGTGACCATCATCAGCTCCGCCGATGCCACCGCGGCCGAAGTGGAGCGGGTCCTCGCCGAAGAGGGACTGGCGAGGGACACGGACGAACCGCGCACCTACCGTTTCCTCTGTTCCGGGGATACGGAGCTGGCGCGCAGGTTGGGCCGCATGTTCCTGGGGCCGGAAGTAGAACACGTGGAGAAAGCCTCGCTCTGAGGCAAGGCTGGGCTAGTGTTCCATTCCATAAATACGGTGACGCACCGAGAGCGTCTAGGCGCCGCGTCGGCAAGGCGCGCGACCGATGTCGTACTCGCAGTAGTACATCGAGGGAGCGGAACACAGCCGGCGTGGATGGATAGGCGTTCGAATGCCAGTGTATTTATGGAATGGAACACTTAAATGCGCGTAATTGTGCTGGGCGGCTCGGGGACTTATCCCCGCCCGGGTGAGGCCTGCAACGGCTTTCTCATCCAGGAATCGGGTGCTGATATCTTGCTGGATTTCGGCACCGGCTGCATGGCCAATCTGCTGAAGACCGTGGATTTCACCCGGCTGGACGCGGTGGTCATAAGCCACATGCACGTGGACCATTACCTGGACCTCTACCCGCTCTTCTATGCCATGCGGTTTCATCTCGATAAGCCCTGGGGCCTGCCGCTATACGCGCCGCGGGGCGCACTCGCGACCATGGGTAAGATCATGGGCGAGGATTCCCGGGCATATCTAGAGCGCGTGTTCACACCCTATGATCTCCAGGTGGGAGAGAGCTTTCGGGCGGGGCCTTTGCAGGTGCAATGCTACCCGGCCTTCCATCCGGTCGAGGCCTTCTGTCTGCGCCTGGAAACGGTAGATGGACCTGCACGCACCTTGGGTTATTCGGGAGACACGGCGCCCTGTCCTGGCCTTGTGGAGGCCGCCCGCGGCGTGGACCTCTTCCTGTGCGAGGCGACCATGATCAACAGTTTTGCCGAGCACGCGCACGGTCATATGACCTCCGCGGGAGCTGGGCAGGCGGCGCGGGAGGCGGGCGCCGCCCGGCTGGTGCTAACGCACATCTGGCCGACTTTCGACCGGGAGCAGAGCCGCAGCGAGGCCGCGGAGGCCTACGATGGACCCGTGGATGTAGCTCTCCAGGATATGATATTGGATATATAAACGGAGGTACGCATGGCCAGAGCAGATGGTAGGAAGCCCGACGAATTGAGGCCGGTAAAGACCGTTTTGGATTATATGACCTTCGCCGATGGTTCCGTCTTCCTGGAAGTGGGGAATACCCGGGTAATCTGCACCGCCAGCCAGGACTTCCGCGTGCCCCAATTCCTCCGCGGGACCGGGAAGGGATGGGTCACCGCCGAATACGCTATGCTGCCCAGGTCCACGGAGGTGCGCACTGTGCGCGAAGCGGTACTGGGGAAACAGGGCGGGCGCAGCCTCGAGATACAGCGCCTCATCGGACGGTCGCTGCGGGCCGTGACCAACCTGGAGGCCCTGGGAGAGCAGAGCATCTGGTTAGACTGCGACGTGATCCAGGCCGATGGGGGAACGCGCACCGCGGCTATCACGGGAGCATTCATGGCCCTCTACCAGTGCTTCAAGCGCATGGTGGACGAGAACAAGATGAAGGAGATCCCCCTCACGGAGTTCCTGGCGGCGGTGAGCGTGGGCGTGGTGGATGGGACCAGCTTGCTCGACCTGGATTTCCGAGAGGATTCCAATGCCGATGTGGATATGAACGTGGTGATGACGGGCAGCGGGCGTATCATCGAGATCCAGGGCACGGCCGAGGGCGACCCCTTCACCGAGGAGGAATTGGGCGGCATGTTGACGCTGGCACGCAAGGGGATAAGCGAGCTGATCGCCATGCAGAGGCGCTGCCTCACCTCGGGCTAAGAGGCCGCGACGAACGACATGCCAAACCCGGAAGAACCGGTGGTCCTGGCCACGCAGAACCGCGACAAGATCCGCGAGATAAGAGATATCCTCGCGGGCATAGACGTACCCCTCTTCACCTTCGAGGATTTCACCGGATGGCCCGATGTGGAGGAGGAGGGTGCTAGCTTTAAGGAGAACGCGCTCGTAAAGGCCAGGGCCATAGCTGACTTTACGGGGATGCGGGCTCTGGCGGACGACTCCGGATTGCAGGTGGATTGCCTGGGGGGAGAGCCGGGCATCCATTCGGCCCGGTATGCCGGGCCGAATGGCGAGTACGAGGCCAACAACAGCAAGCTGCTCGCGGCGATGGAGGGCGTGCCGCTCGAGCGGCGCCGGGCCCGCTTCGTGTGCTGGGCGGCGCTGGTCAACCCCGACGGCACCGAGCACACGGCGGAGGGCGTCATCGAGGGGACCATCATCGAGGAGAACCGCGGCCCCGGCGGTTTCGGTTACGATCCGGTCTTCGTCCCCGAGGGCATGGAACGTACCATGGCCGAGCTATCCGAGGCGGAGAAGAACGCCATCAGCCACCGCGCGCGCGCCCTGTGCAAGCTTATCCCTTACCTGTAGCCTTCATGAAAAAAGGGTCGGTCGCCCATGCCCCAGTAGTGACAACGGCGGAGGACGAAAACGGCGCTATTCGGAACAGATCCTTTTTTATGGAGGTTGCAATCACACCAAACCTCCCTTGATTGCTGCATGCCTTCTGTAACGGTGTGCATAAAACGGCGAGCTCAGGCCCTTTTGACCATCGCTCTAGCGAGTGCCAGGTAGGGGGCCACCTCCAGGTCGCTGCGGTGAGGTGGGAAATAGGCGTCTTTCGCCGATTCGTAGGAGGTCTCATCAACCTCGGTGAAGCCGAGGGTGGAGATGAAATCGCCGGCGCCGCCTCTCTTTATCCCGAAGACGGGCGGCTCTCCGATGCGCTGCAGGAAGGCGAGTCACTCCTTGACTCCGGGGAATTACGCGGTTCCTTCGAGGGCTAACCGGTAAGCAAAGTCGAAGACGACGGCACCGCCCGAGGGTGAAATTCCGCTCACGTAGGCCAGGGTCTCATCCACGGCCTCGGCCGGCAGGTACATGATGACGCTTTTGCAGAGCAAGCGCGAGTCCGCTCTATAGGCGTGCTCGCAGAGCATATCGCCGAGGTTATCCTGCGCCATGTCTACGGGGACAAAGGTTACGTGGGCCGGAGAGCCCGAGATGTTCCGGAACCCGTCCCCTTGCGCCTCTGCATCGCCGGGCGAGAAACATCGAAGACGCGGAACTTCTCCTCAACCTGGGAAAGCGGTAGTCGTGCGAATCGAATCCCGTCCCCGGTACGACGAGCCGCTCGAGCCCATCGGCGCGGCGGTCCTGCAGGTAATCGTCGATGAACCTGGTGCGCGCGATAACGCCGCCGTAGGAAGACCCCAGGCTTGTTCGGCCAGATTCCGGATTATAGCTCCGCCCAGGAAACCGCTCTAGATGGGTCTCCATTTGGCGGAACCCGGAAAACGCAATGCATAAGGACCGTAGCAAACCCGCTGGCCCTTGGGCCGCTCAGATTCCGTGGCCGGAAGAAAGCGGTGACTTCCGGCGTCCGGTTTCTCTTCCTCTCTTTCATCAACTGGCATCCCTCAGCTCGTGAGCTCCCACCTATATTTTATAACAGCAATTAACAGAACCTATCGATAATCGACTAAAGCGAACAGGTATGCATCAATAGCCATGAGGAGCAGCCAACAGGCGAAGGGGGAGCGAGCAGAGAGCAAGATCCTCGGAGAGAAAAAAGCGAACATATTCGTGGCTCTTTCTGTTCGCTTTCGGTTCAGCCGGGCTAAAGGCTAAGAAAGAATGGAGCGGGAGACGGGTCTCGAACCCCCTCCGTCGCTCGAGAGGTCACCTAGTAGCGAGGCAGCGCGAATCCTCTCTCGCTTCCTGAAGGGGGACTCGTGTCCCCCTTCAGCGCTACCCCCTAATGTTGAACGCGGGGGGACCTTCCCCCCGCGCAAGAAAAACCCCCCTGGGTCGCGGGTTCGAAACCCGTGATGGGAGGAGTTGTTTGGAGCGGGAGACGGGTCTCGAACCCGCGACCTAAAGCTTGGAAGGCTTTCGCTCTACCAACTGAGCTACTCCCGCTCACGACCATCGCCACTCATATTAATTCTATTATAGGGACCGGAAGGTGTCATGCGGATAATTGATAGGGGCACGTCCGTTGGATAGAATGATGGTACCCTAAGACCTTCGGGGTGTAGCGCAGTTTGGTTAGCGCGCTTGCTTTGGGAGCAAGAGGCCGGCGGTTCAAATCCGCCCACCCCGACCACGCTTTCCTTAGGAAGTTTATCTGCGGCTCCCAGGGAAATAACCTAATTGTTCATGGCTGAACACTTCGAGGAGGTGTGACATGATCAAGAAGGTTTCGAGAAGGACGGGCGGTACCTGCAAGTGCTCCAGGAGCTGCTAATCTGAACGGGCCCCCTTCGGGGGGCCAAGTTCTCAACACTTTCGTCCCCTTTGCCCCCCTTCCCTTTCCGGCATTATCATGTAGAAGAGCGGAATTGACTATCGATCAAAGGTGGTGCCGAAATATGAGGGAAGAGAGAGGCTTCATGCTTCCTACCGTCCAGTTCGGGGCGGATGATGTCTTTGTCATCGAGGACTGGGACTCGGTGCCCATCGGCCCGTACCGGGCGCTCTTTCACTACAGCGCAGGCGGCCATCGCACCCTTTTCGCCAGCACGGAGAAGGCGCTGGATTTCGTGCCTCACATTCATCGCTTCGATGAGAAACACCTGGCGAAGATAGAATCCAAGCGCGATACGAATTCGTGGCTCATGGCGGTGGATGCCGGCGATGCCGGCAAGTTCGAGATCGAACTCCGGTACCAGGAGAATCTCATCCTCAAGGCGGCTAACCTGCTCCTGCCATTCCTGCCTAAATTCATCGCTCTTAACCCCTTCTACCTGAAGACCATACCCAGGGTGGCCGGACCCATGCTGGGTATGGGTCCGGACCTCAAGACCTTTGGCCGGACGGAGGTAGGGACCATGGTCTACATGATGCTGGAGAAGATCTACATGGTGACGGAAGGCAAGTGCGTGATGGACGGTAAAGACCTTGGTGGCGTCACGGACTGTACTTTCCATCATGACCTAGGCGAGCTGGTCCTTTTGCCCAAGCCCGTCTTCAGCCGGCTGCGTCTCTATTACGAGTAGAGCGATGCGCGACTCCTGACAAAGAGAGGCCCGGGCCTCAGCACCGGGGCTTTATTCGGTGCGTACGGCGCCGCTACAGGCGCGGCTCTACCGCCGCTTTCCATTCCTGTAAATAGCTCCCTCGACCAACGAGATCAATTCCAGGCTGTCAAAGGGCTTCTGGACGTAGGCAAAGGCGCCCATCTCTTTCGCTTTCCCTATGGCCCGGGGTTGCTTCATCACGCTGCAGATGATCACGGGAATGTCCCGGGTTACCGGGTTGGTTTTCAATTCCTCCAGGACTTCCCACCCGTTCTTGTCCGGCATGAGCAGGTCTAGGATGATGGCATCCGGCAACTCCAGTAGGCTCTCAGCCAGGCCCCGCCTGGATTTCAGGCAACCATATACGTCAAAACCCTTCAGCTCGAAGTTGATCCTGATGATGTTGATGATGTCCCTGTCATCTTCTATCACCATCAGCTTGGGCTTCTTGGACAATTTCCCCTCCTAACGGCAGCCGCTAGGTTCGCGATATCTGTACACCCATTGGAACATTATAAATGCGTCGGCCGAGACAGGGCAAGCAACCGCTTGGACGATAAGTTCGTACCGGACCTCGGCCGCGATAGGGGCAGCGTCATTGAAGCCGCTTTGGCAAGATATGCTAAACGGGAGTGGCCGGCGCGGGCTCCTCCGAGGGCGTGCGAGCCAGGTGCGCGGCGAAATTCGCCGGCGCTGAACAGGGTAGAGGCGAGGCAAGGCGACGCCCTGCACCTGCCCTATCCGGAATCGCATTTCGATTACGTCGTCTCCGACTACACGCTGCATCATCTTATGCCGGAGGAGCTGATGATGATCGAACTGGCCACGCTCCCGGCCGTTCCCAGCGCGGAGGGCGAATACTACACCACGGTGGAGAGATGGACGGAAGTGCTGGGCCATGCGCGTTTTTCGGACTTCAAAGTTGCTGCAGCGCCGCCGGGCGACTTCGGCCTGCACATCCTGTGCGCGACCGGCAAGACGGATGGGGTGACGGACGGGACTTGAACCCGCGACCTCTGGGGCCACAACCCAGTGCTCTGCCAACTGAGCTACCGCCACCGCGCAAATCCAAAGAAGATTATAGCGGTTTATGCGCCGTC
>JAHEXQ010000077.1:6385-11826 GCA_023252035.1 Actinomycetes bacterium | reverse complement strand
CGGGTTTCGGCCGGTTCTACCGCGAGGTATTTCAGCTTCTAGCTCAGGGTAGGCGAGGGTGTGCCAAACAAATCAATCAACTCTCAAACACCGCGCATCCCATACCGGCCTGCGGCCATTCCGACCTTGCCTGAGATGGAGCATATGGCTCCCGCCGCGACCCGTATTCCCGGGCGTGTCAAAGACCATGCGCAACGCCTTTTCCTTCAATTCCGGTGGATGCCCTCTTCAATGTGTTCATGCCCTATACTCTCAAAACATGGAGTCTCGGATAAGCCCGCGGGCGGTTCAATACAATCAGGAAACTAGCGTTTTCGATATATGCCTGTCCCTCCCAGAAACCGCATTCCACATCTCGGAATCGCAGAGCAAGCCGGATTAGGTTCTACGCTGCCGGGTAAACAAGGAAAAAGGAGGGCGTACATTTTGAGGAGGAGCGATATGAAGGACTTGGGGTTGGAAGAACTGTGCATCAATACTCTGCGATTTCTCGCAGTGGATGCCGTGGAGGCTGCCGGTTCCGGCCATCCGGGAACGCCGATGGGCGCAGCTCCGATGGCTTTTGTGCTTTGGGACCGCTTCCTGAAGCATAATCCAGCCGATCCGGCGTGGCCCAATCGGGACCGGTTCATCCTTAGTCCGGGCCATGCCTCCATGCTGCTCTACTCCCTGCTCTATCTTACCGGCTACGATCTGCCGCTGGAGGAGCTGAAACGCTTCCGCCAGTGGGGGAGCAAGACGCCAGGCCATCCAGAGTACGGACTCACACCGGGCGTGGAGACCACCACAGGTCCCTTGGGGCAAGGATTTGCCAACGGGATTGGAATGGCTATCGCGGAGAACCAGATGGCTCAGCGATACAATCGAACGTCGCAAAACATTATCGACCACTATACTTATGCGATCGTCTCCGATGGAGACCTGGAGGAAGGCGTAGCCTCAGAGGCAGCCTCGTTGGCAGGGACGTTAGGCCTTGGAAAGCTCGTCTATCTCTATGACGACAACGACGTATCTATAGAGGGAACGACCAGCATCGCCTTTGCGGAGAACGTAGCAGAAAGATTTCAAGCGTACGGCTGGCACGTAATCGGGCCCATTGATGGAATGGATCTGGCCGCTGTTGATAGCGCCATCCGCTTGGCCAGGGAGGAACTGACCCGTCCCAGCCTGATCATCTGCCGGACGATCATCGGCTATGGGAGCCCCAACAAACAAGGGACCGCGGCAGCGCACGGCGAACCGCTGGGCCCTGAAGAGGCGAGGTTGGCCAAAAGACACTTGGGTTGGCCCTACGATGAGCCTTTCGCTGTACCCGAGGAAGCGCTCCGGCACTTCCGCGTTCACCTGGAGAAAGGGGCCGGCTGGCAACGGGAATGGCAGCAGTCCCTGGAGCGCTACCGCTCGAATTATCCGGATCAATTCAATGAATTGGAGCGGGACTTGCGGGGGGAACTGCCATCGGGGTGGGATTCAGACCTATCCGATGTCTTTAACGATTCTTCCAGGCCGATAGCGACGCGCGAAGCCTCAGGCCTAGTCATGAACATCATCGCAGATCGCGTGGACTCCTTCATGGGGGGATCCGCCGACCTCGCCCCCTCCACGAAGACCAGGCTTAAGGACCACGGGGACTACGGATTCCAGGAGTACTGTGGGAGAAACTTGCACTTCGGGGTGAGGGAGCATGCCATGGGCGCTATAGCCAACGGTATGGCATTGAACGGAGGCATTATCCCCTATACAGGCACCTTTCTCATGTTCTCTGACTACATGCGCCCGCCTATTAGGTTGGCGGCGTTGATGAAGCTGCGGGTCATCTTCATTTTCACCCACGACTCCATTGGCATGGGACAGGACGGTCCCACACACCAACCCATCGAGCAGCTGATGGGGCTTCGGGCTGTTCCCAACCTCGCAGTCATCCGCCCTTGCGATGCCACCGAAACAGCCGAGGCCTGGAGATTGGCCATGGAGAGGGATAAAGGTCCCACAGCCCTGATTCTCAGCCGGCAGAATCTTCCAGTACTGGATCGGACGGAATTTGCGCCAGCCAGTGGCCTGGGACGCGGCGGTTATGTGCTCAAGGATAAGAGTGGCGGCAATCCCGACGTCATCCTCATCGGAACGGGCTCGGAGGTGCACATCGCCCTCGAGGCAAGCAACTTGCTAAGAGCGGAGGGGATCGGAGCGCGCGTAGTATCTCTGCCGTGCTGGGAGCTGTTCGATGCTCAGGATCAAGATTATCGGGATTCAGTGCTGCCGCCGGAGATAAAAGCCAGGGTATCCGTGGAGGCTGGCATGCCACAAGGCTGGGAGCATTACGTGGGAATAGCGGGAAGCGCTATGGGCATCTCTCGGTTCGGCGCCTCGGCACCCGCTGAGGTCCTGTATCGCGAGTTTGGCCTTACCGCCAGGCAAATGGCTGATGAAGCATTGCGTTTGCTGGACTCAAGGAGGGCCGGATGCTAAAAGTTGCCGTTGGAGCGGACCATGGCGGTTTTGCTCTCAAGTCGGAACTGGTGCCCTGGATCAGAGAGCTGGATTATGAGGTCGCGGACTTGGGTGCGCACTCCTTTCAGCCGGATGACGATTACCCCGACTTCGCGGAAGATGTCGCACGATCAGTGGCTGAGCATCGCGCGGACCGGGGCATCGTCATCTGTGGCAGCGGCGTTGGGGCCTCCATAGCGGCAAATAAAGTGCAGGGCGCGCGGGCCGCACTATGCCACGATACCTATTCGGCACGCCAGGGCGTGGAACACGACGACATGAATGTCCTCTGTCTGGGCGCAAGGGTCATTGGCCCGGAGCTGGCGAAAGAGTTGGTCCGGGCGTTTCTCCTGGCCGATTTCCTTGATGAGCGACGTCTTAGAAGGCGCGTCGATAAAGTCAATCTGATCGAATCCAGGACCGCATGGGGCCGGGAAGGAGCGACTTAATGGCTAATGCGATCGAAAAGAATCACCGACTGGGCCAGGCTACCTGGCTGGACTATCTGCGCCGAAATCTCATCGTCTCGGGTGAGCTCGCCCAACTCATCGGACAGGGCGTTACGGGTGTGACTTCCAATCCCACCATCTTTGAAAAAGCCATAACCGGCAGCAAGGATTATGATGAGCAGTTGCTTGAATTGGCGCAAGAGGGCCGCGGCATCAAAGAGATCTATGAACTTATGGCCGTGCAGGATGTGAGGGCCGCCGCTGACCTGCTACTACCGGTTTTCGAAGAGTCAGGCGGCGAGCACGGGTTTGCCAGCCTAGAAGTCAGTCCGCTCCTGGCCCGCAACACGGATGAGACTGTGGCTGAGGCCCGGAGGATGTTCGAAGCTCTGAACGGGCCTAACGTAATGATAAAAGTCCCGGGGACCGCGGAGGGCATCCCTGCTATTCGCCGGCTGATCGCGGAAAGTATCAATGTGAACGTCACGCTTATCTTCTCGCTCGATCTCTATGAGCAGGTGCGGGAGGCCTACATCGGCGGGCTAGAAGACCTGGAGGCCCGCAATGGCGATCTCCATGCGGTACATTCCGTGGCGTCGTTCTTCCTGAGCCGTGTCGACACTGTCGTGGACAATCTACTCGAGCAACGGATCCGCATGGGAGATGAGGAGCTGCAATCACTTCTGGGCAAGGCTGCTCTAGCCAATGCAAAGATGGCCTACAGGGCGTTTCGCGAGGATTTCACCAGCGAACGCTTTCAAAGGCTCGCCGCAAAGGGCGCTTCTTCGCAGAGGCCCCTTTGGGCGAGCACCGGCACAAAGAATCCCCTTTATGGCGACCTGATGTATGTAGAACCCCTGATAGGGCCGGATACCGTGAACACCATGACCCCGGCCACCATCAATGCTCTCCTGGACCATGGCCTTTCCGGGATGACCATTGAACAAGATATGGATGACGCGGAACGCTTGCTTGAGGCGCTTGCGCATGCAGGTATCGACATGGGTGGCGTCACCGACGGGCTCCTGGAGGACGGTATAGGGCTCTTCACCGAGTCCTTGGACAGTCTGCTGAATAACATTGAGGGCAAAGTGTCTCGACTACGGGCGCCCTCACGCATGGACCTCGGAGTGAACCTTGGTGAATACGCTGGTGAGGTTGAGGTTAGCCTGGACGAGATGGGCGGGCAGGATGTGCCGGCGCGCATCTGGCGCAAGGACTACACCCTCTGGGCTAAGGATCCGGCGGAGATCGCGGATCGCCTGGGTTGGCTCACCGTCACCGATCAGATGAGCGGCCAACTCGGAGTCCTTGATTCCTTCGCTGATGAAGTCCGTGATGCCGGCTTTCAATACGTGGTACTTCTAGGGATGGGCGGAAGCAGCCTGGGACCCGAAGTGTTGCGACAGACCTTCAGCCGACTAACAGCTTTCTCGCACCTGAAAGTCTTGGACAGTACGGTGCCTGAGGCAGTGGACACTGTAGATCAATTGATCGATCCGACGCGAACCCTCTTCCTGGTATCGTCGAAATCCGGTGGGACGGTGGAGACGATGGCCCTCTTCCATCATTACTGGGAGATGGTATCGGCGAGGAATGGTGCCGAGAAGGCGGGTGGCAGCTTCGGGGCCATAACCGATCCCGGGACCTCCCTGGCAAGACTTGCGGAGGAACGAGGTTTCCGCCGGGTCTTTCTTAACCCGCCCGATATCGGCGGCCGCTACTCGGTGCTCTCCTATTTCGGACTGGTGCCGGCTGTTCTAATGGGAATCGATATCCCGGCTCTTTTGGACCGCGCCGACCGCATGCGGGAGGCATGCGCCTCCTGCGTTCCGATTCGTCAAAACCCGGGGGCGTGGCTGGGAGCGGTCATGGGCACCTTGGCTAAGCAGGGCCGGGACAAGGTCACCCTCATGGCCTCGCCGGCCATTGCCAGCTTCGGATTATGGGTGGAGCAGCTTCTGGCGGAGAGCACGGGCAAGGATGGAACAGGCCTTATCCCGGTGGCAGGCGAGCCGCTGGTGGAGCCCGAAAATTATGGGCAAGACCGGCTCTTCGTATATCTCCGGCTGGAAGGCGATGCAAACGGGGAGATGGACCGGTTCGCGGAGCGAATCAAAGCTGCGGGACATCCGGTGGTTGGATTGCCGCTCAGGGAGCGCTACGAGCTGGCTGCGGAATTCTATCGCTGGGAATACGCGGTGGCGGTAGCCGGTATTCTGCTGCGCATCCATCCGTTTAACCAGCCAAACGTTCAAACCGCCAAGGATAGGACCCGCGACCTGCTGCAGCAATACAGGGATAGTGGAGCCGCCAGCGCGACGGAACCGTTCTTACAGCCAGGGGAACTCTTAGCGGACGCCAAGCCGGGAGACTACCTGGCCGTGCTCGCCTACGTTCGCGAGACCGCTGAAACGGACATCATCCTGTCGCAGTTGCGCCGCGATGTGATGCGGAAATACAACATTGCGACCACGGTAGGATACGGGCCCAGGTACTTGC
>JAHEXQ010000077.1:0-6375 GCA_023252035.1 Actinomycetes bacterium | reverse complement strand
CTACACAAAGGCGGGCCTTCCAGCGGGCTTTTCCTGTTGATCACCGCGGATACTGTTCGGGACGTGCCGGTTCCCGGGGAGCCGTTCAGTTTCGGATTTCTAGCAGATGCCGAGGCGCGAGGTGATCTGCAGGCGCTCCAATCGGCAGGAAGACGGGTGGCACATGTTCACTTAGGGGAGAATGTCCAAGAGGGCCTCAGCGCGCTCTGCGCTGAGCTGATCCCACCTGAAGACAGATAAGGTCAATGCCACAAGGAGTATTTGGAAGGGGCTTCTAATGGAACTCGGAATGGTTGGGCTAGGACGAATGGGCGGCAATATGGTCACCCGCCTGCTGGAAGCGGGCCATAGGGTAGTTGTGTTTGACCCAAAGCCGGAGGCGGCCGCTCCCCTGGTCGAGCAGGGAGCCATCAGCGCCTCGTCGCTGGGCCATCTGGTTGAAAAGCTGGCGACACCCCGGGCGATCTGGCTAATGGTTCCCGCTGGCAGGGTTACCAAGGGCACCGTGGAAGAGCTGGCAGGCCTGCTCACGGAAGGAGACGTCGTCATTGACGGCGGCAACTCCCTTTACAAGGACAGCATGGCCCACGCACAAGGGCTTAAAGAGAAGGGACTTTTTTTCCTCGACGTAGGTACGAGCGGCGGTATCTGGGGGCTGAAGGAGGGCTACTGTCTGTCAATCGGGGGCGAGCCCGCCGTATTCAGCCGCCTGGAGGAGATCTTCCAGACCCTGGCTCCGGCGCCGGATAGGGGCTACGCTTATGTAGGGCTCAGCGGAGCGGGCCATTTCACAAAGATGGTGCACAACGGGATAGAATATGCGCTCCTGGAGTCCTATGCCGAGGGATTTGACCTGCTCGCCAACGGCCCCTTCGAGCTGGATCTGGCCCAGGTAGCCCACCTCTGGAGCAATGGCGCCGTGATACGTTCTTGGATCCTGGAACTAGCGGAGAGGGGCTTGGAGCGGGACGGCACGCTTGCCCACATCGCGCCGGAAGTCGCAGGCGGGGAGACGGGGCGGTGGGCAATCGAATCGGCGCTGGAGCACGAGGTGCCGTTTGACGTAACGGCTACGGCTTTGTTCAAGCGCTACGGAAGCCGGCGAGACTCCTTCGCTGCGCGTTTGATAGCCGCTCTGAGAAATGAATTCGGGGGCCATCAGGTTACCAAGCAGACCGATTGAAGCGAAGGATCTGCCGGTCGCTCAAGGACCACCCTTGATGAGAGCCAGTAGTGCACGATAGCTGGCCGCCGGGTCGGGTTGCCGGAATATGGCACTTCCTACGCAGATCTGACTTACGCCGGTCCTCGCTATTTCGAGGATATTGGCGCACTTGACTCCTCCATCTATGCCCGTTGATACGTTGGGGTAGAGTCGGCGAAATCCCATTATTTTGTCCAGGACCTCGCGCACGAACGGCCGGCCGTAATAACCGGGGGATACTGATAAGAAGAGCAGGCTCTCCACAGCGTTTAATAAGGGCACTGCGGCTACGAAAGGGGTCTCGGGGTTTAAAGCCAGTCCTACCCGCAGCCCCTGCTCCCTGGCTACCGCGATGACCTCTTCCGGATGGGGTGCGGCCTCCAGATGGAATATCAGCTTCCGTGCCCCTGCATCTCTGCAAGCCGGTAGGTAATCAGCAGGGTTTTTCATCATGAGGTGCGCCTCCCATGGCACCCCGAAATCGAGAGCCGCCACGTCGGCGAGACTTATGCTCGTTGAAGGGACGAAGACCCCGTCCATGAAGTCGAATTGTACGTAAGGGGCGAAGGATTCCGCCAGCGCGGCTAAATGCCGCAGGGTTTCGGGATCTTCCGCAAGGATAGAGGGTACAACGTCGCTGGTGACCGCCATCATAGCTCCCTCAGTAACACCCTGGCGGGCGCTCCATCTGCGCCTTTCAGCTTCAGGGGCAAGCAGATGATCTCGTATTCTCCCGGCGGCACAGCGTCGAGGTCTAGTCCTTCTATCACTATGACACCTGCTTCCAGGAGTGCGTGGTGCGTGGGCCTTCCCTCTTTCTGATATTCCTCAACCGACAAGTAATCCAGCCCCACCAGGTCGATCTCCAGCTCGACCAGATAATGTGCCGCATCGGCGGAAATGAAAGCGAAATCCGAGGTGAAGGAAGGCCTGTCCAACAGAGAGGAGTTGCGGGTGCCCAGAAGAACTCGCTTGATTCCTTGGAGATCCAAATCGGCGAGTATGTCTCGGGTCACACTGGATATATCTCCCAGTTGGAAAAGGCGGGCCGGTCCCACGAACCGCGCTGGGTCAATCGCATCAACAGATGCGCCTTGCGGCAGAAAGTGCCGGGGAGCATCCACATGAGTCGCCGTATGCGTACCCATCTGGAGAAAAGAGACATTGCTGGAATCCCCTTTTCCGATGTCCTTGACGCGTTCGAGGACCAGCGGAGGGTTCCCAGGCCAAGTCAGCATACCCGGATGAATCGTCATGCTCACGTCGAAGATACGTCTCGCTTCTTCCAATGGTTTACCACCTCCAAGACTCGAAGCAACACGACACTAAAAGGATACCCAACAGAGACGGCCCTATTCGAGCAATCAACGTTTCAGGGTTTGCGCTTGTGCGTTGGCGGGATTAAAGGAGCTAGTGAGGAGAACAAGGAGGTGCGCGCATGATGGGGGTAGGATTGGTGAAAGACAAGGCCGGCATTCAATCCTTCGATCTTCCCAAGCCGGAGATCACGCAGCCGGACCATGTGCTGGTACGCGTGAAGCAAGTAGGGCTGGATGGAACGGATTTCAATATTGTCCGCTACGACCTTCAGGATATGGCTGACGGCCAGGAAACCATGGCACTGGGGCACGAACTACTGGGAGTGGTAGAACGAGTAGGAAGCGATGTGCGCTCCTTGGCTTCCGGCGACACGGTGACCATGACGGTACGCCGAGGATGCGGCCAGTGTCAGCCGTGTCTGCACAACGAGAGCGACATGTGCATGACGGGTCTTTTCACGGAAAGGGGCATCCACAAGCTGCACGGCGCCCTTTCCGAATACGTGGTAGACGAGGAGCAGTACGTTGTGAAGGTACCCCCGGGACTCGAGGACATCGCGGTCCTCACCGAGCCCCTGAGCATCGTGGAGAAGGCGATCGAGGAGATCCGGATCATACAATCGCGTATGTTATGGACGTGCTCGCATCAGGAGCATAGATATCTTTCGGATGACTGGGGGGGGTGCAAGTTCGCCTTGGTCGTCGGCGCAGGACCGCTGGGCCTTCTGGGCGCTGCGCTACTGCGTTTGGCCGATGTGGCTACGGTCGTCACGGATATAGTACCGAAAGATCATCCCAAAGCCCAACGAGTGGCGCAGTTGGGAGCCAGCTATGTGGAAGGACATGGGAAGACGGCGGAACAGCTCATGGAGGTTTGTACCATTACTGCTGGAAATCTCGACATCGTCCTTGAGGCTTCGGGGGCGGCCGACATGGCGGTCCAAATAATCCAATATATGACCCGGGACAGCATCTATGTGATGACGGGTATCCCTCGCGAAGGTCTGAATGTTCAGGTGGACGCAGGGCAGATCGTTCGGCAGATGGTTCGCTATAACCAGGTGTTGGTGGGAAGCGTCAATTCCAACCGCACTCACTTTGAAATGGCCCTTCGGGATATACCGCGCATCGTATCGCGATTCCCGGGATTTCTTGAAGGCCTTTTCACGCGGCGCTTGCCTTTAGCTCGTTATGAAGAAGCCTTTGCCGCCAAAGGCCCAGGCGACATTAAAACGCTGATCCGGGTATCCGAATAGGACTCTCCTGCTGTCCGAGCGAACCCAGTTGAAAATCGACGCGTTCTTCTACGAGATCGCTTGGCAAGCGTAGCGCACGCCTTCCGAGAAAGTCGGATAGGAATGGAGGGTGTTGCCTATTTGGCCCACAGTCATGCTCCCCACCATGGCTGCGGATATCTCATGGATGAGGCTGGAAGCCTCTATGCCCACGATGTGTCCGCCCAGGATACGCCCCGATTGCTCCTCTGCCACGATCTTGAAGAATCCCTCTGTCTCGCCCGATATAATGCCTCGGGTAAGATCGGCATAATCGAACCTTCCGACCTTGACAGCGAAGCCTTTCTCCCGTGCTCCGTTTTCGGTCAGCCCTACGCTAGCTACTTCCGGGTCGCAGAAGGTAGCCCGTGGGAGCACTTCATAACTCACCATCTGCTCGCCATCGCCGGTCGCATTCATGGCAGCGGTCATACCCTGCTCGCCCGCTACGTAGGTAAACAGAAACGTTCCAGTGACATCACCTGCCGCCCAGATGTGCGGGACATTCGTGCGCATACCCGCATCGACAGTGATGCCTTTGCGGTGCGTCACCACGCCGGCCGCCTCCAGGTTGAGGCCCTCAAGCGATGGCTTTCTGCCGGTCGCGACCAGTATCTCGTCGAACTCCTCGGTCTGCTCGTCGCCTTCACGAGTTCTGGCGACGATCATCTTCCCGGCGGAGGTCATGTGAACCTTCTCCAGGGCAACCGACGTCGAAATCGAGATACCCTGTTGGGCAAGAAACCCGGTCATAGCTACCGAGACCTCTTCATCTTCGTTTACGAGGACGCGGTCGGCAGCGTCATAGACGCGCACGGCGGCGCCGAAAGTCGAAAAGACCTGGGCGAACTCCATGCCTACCGGCCCTCCACCGATAATAGCCAACCGCTCCGGGACTTTCGTGACCTCCATAGCCTCCACGTTGGTGATAAAGCCGGTCTCGGCAAGGCCCGGTATGGGAGGTACCGCAGGGACGGAGCCGCTGGTTATCAGGATCTTTTCCGCCTTCAACATTTCGTCCCCCACTTCCACTTCGTGAGCAGACCGAAACCGTGCCTCCCCTTTGAAAAGCTGCGCCCCCCGCTGGATCCATCTTTCGTCCCGGCCCATCCCGATACTTTCCACAATCCCGTCCTTGAAAAGCTTCACCTTCGAATAATCAACCGGATCGCCGCAGGCAGGCAGGCCGAGGGATGCTGCGGCCTTGATCTTCTTGTACGTCCGGGCCGCGTGGACCAGGGACTTTGTAGGGATGCAGGCGTGAAAGATGCATTCTCCCCCCACCGGTCCCTTTTCAATCAACCCGACGGAGCGGTCACTGGCCAAACATGTGCCCGCAGCATACTCGCCCGCCGTACCCACTCCGATTATCAAGACATCCAGTTCGATCATCCTGCGCCTCCTTAACAAGCTTATATCGTGGGAATAGTTATACCCTCATCCATCAGGGTATAAAGCGAGCTATGGAAATAAATAAGGCCCCTTGTGATAGAGAGCAGTTCAATCATTTCGGTAAGAGTTCCACGGAGTGTATTTCTCCTGCCGACTGCCGTCCGGGGAACGGCCATTTCCTGGCTGAGGTGCTGGAGGGTTTACGAAAACCCCAGAAGGAGCTTCCTCCGAAATATTTCTACGACGATAGGGGGGCCCAACTCTTCGAGGACATCTGCACCATGGACGAGTATTATATCCCCCTCACGGAAGCGTCTATAATCGATGACCACATCGTTGAGATGGTCGAACTCTTGGGAGAAGATGTCCTTCTAGTTGAGTATGGCTGCGGTGATTGCGCCAAGACGCGCATCCTCCTTAACCATCTACGGCAGCCAGCTGGTTTTGTACCCATCGATATCTCCTTCGAACAACTACAGCGCGTGAGCGTGGCGCTCACGGGGGAATATCCGGGCTTGGAGGTGTTGCCGGTTTGCGCCGACTATACTTGTGATTTCGAGCTCCCGGCACCATGCAGGCCTCCGGCTCGTAAAGTGGTATTTTTTCCTGGCTCAACACTTGGCAACTTCGACCCCCTACCGGCCCAGCTCTTCCTAAAGGAAGCCGGGAGAGTGTGCGGGCCCGGCGGAGCGCTGCTCCTTGGGATAGACCTGGCAAAAGATCCGGGCGTCTTGCATAAGGCCTACAACGATAGCAATGGTATTACCGCGGAATTCAATCTTAATCTGCTCAAGCGCATTAACCTGGAGCTGGATGCGAATTTCAAGTTGGAGCAGTTCCAGCATTACGCGTTTTATAACCTTGCCGCGAATCGCATGGAGATGCACCTGGTGAGCCTGCGTGAGCAACGGGTGTATGTAGGAGGACTGGTCTTCGATTTTGCACAAGGCGAGAGCATCTGGACCGAGAGTTCTTACAAGTACACGCTTGCAGGATTTGAGAAGCTGGCAACATCAGCTGGTTTCGGTGTCGACCGTGTGTGGACGGACGAACGCCAATGGTTCAGCGTTCATTATCTAGTGAAAGACGGATGTAAACGAGGGGCGGCTAGCCGGCGTGGATGAAGAACCCGAGACCGTGAGCGAAATCGACTTGGACGGAATCAAGGAGCCCGCAGGGCTTCCCT
>JAHEXQ010000194.1 GCA_023252035.1 Actinomycetes bacterium | reverse complement strand
ACACCGGGACCGGAGCCATCCTGGTGAATATAGATAGTAGGGGATAAGCCCTGGCTGTCAAGAAAGGCAATAGGGAGTCATGTCGGATGGACTGAGTCGAGTGGCTTCAGCCACGGCGTATATTCTACAAAGAGCGAAGGAAGAAAGATTCCGCGTCGGCAAAGTCAGGCTCACGAAGCTGCTTTACTTATTAGACGTTGAGCATTATCGCAGGACAAATAGGACCTATACAGGCATCAAGTGGATTTTCTATAAGTATGGCCCGTACGCTCCAACCTTGGACAGAGCGCTTTCCGAAGCCGGTTTTGCCATTGGTGAAGAAGAATTCGACGGGAAATCTTTCAAAGAAGTAGACGCCGACTTTGCGGACCACGAGGAGCTGGCAGAGAAAATCGAGCCAATGGCCAAGCGGCTGCTAGACACCCTCTGGAACGAGTGGGGATTAGAAGCCTTCGAAAACCTACTTGATTATGTCTATTTCGAGACAGAGCCTATGGAAGGAGCGCTCCGAGGCGAACCGCTTGATTTCACCAAGATATTGCCGGCAGAACATGCTGTGCGGTTAGAGTGGGATGAAGACGAAAAAGCTGCCTTGAGGGAGATTGGTTCCCGGTTGCGCCGTACTCTTGAAGGCTTATCCGTATCGGAGCTTCCAGCAATTCCATCGGGGCTAGCAGAGATATTGAGCATATGGGAGGAAGAAGAAGCCGAGAACCTGGGGCCATTGATGGGAGATGATGTCGCTCTCTAGGAGCTGTGATGGGCAAGCCAGTTAATCTTGGGGTTGAGTGGGTTAGCGATATTGCAGACTTTGAGGTCTACGAAGAGCTGAAGGCTAGCGAAAAGATGTCTTTTCAGAGGGGCCAGTTCTTCCTAGGCCCTATCAAGTATCCGTGTCCGCCACCCTCCAAGGTCCTCGAGGTAGCGCATTATGAGCCTCTAGCCGAGGAGAACACAAAATTCCGGATTGGCAATTACAGCGCCAAAGAGAGCAAGCAGCAAATCCCCATCAAGAGCCTCAACCTGTCATCACAAGACCGGTTATATGTAGTGCAGGGGAAGGCGAGGCCAGTAATCATTCTTAGTTATTGCATGGCTGATTGGCTTTGTGGCAGCGCTAACAAGGCCGAGGCCGAAGAATTGCTGCTATGTCTGCCCATATTCACCTTCAAGACGAGGCATACTCAAGCTCACATTATCAATATCCAAACGTTCTTGTTTCCGAATCTCTTCTACATCCCACCGTCTCCGAGCGGCGTCCTTAAAGAAAGTGCGGCGAGGTTTGAACTTATCCAACCTGTTCATAAGGAAGATCTTATACCCCTCAAGAATATTAGCGCGCGGCCTTTCAAGCTGAGCGACGATATCTTGAAGATACTCTGGAATCATCTGACTCTCTTCCTTGCCTCGCACCCCTTAAGCATGGAGTTGCAGGGCGAGCTAGAAGCGTATCGAGCGCTAATTATGGAGAAGATGGAGGGGCAGGAGAGCTAGGCTTGCCCCTTACTGCCGCATTGCACCTGCCACTGAGATCACCTCAGGTATCCAGAGAAGAGATCCACGCTTTGTGAGCACGATCGGAGCGCACAGCTATCAAGATAGGTGATCTCAAGTCTGCGTATTCCTGCCCAGGGGAGCTATGTCGATAGCTTCCCTGGGGCTGTGTAATCAAAACGAGCACGCCCTAGCTACCCACAGGCTCCCTGCGGTGCCGTGCTGCCAATGACCCCGCCTTATTAAGGCGGTCCACCCTCACCTGGACGAGGTTATCGTGCTCTCGGTTTTCCTCCAACCGGGTGAGGCTGGCCCTTTTCGTTCTGGCCTACAACCTCGGGAACTTCCTCAGGCGGTTTGCACTTCCGAGTGAGGTATCCCACTGGTCGCTTTCGAGCATACAACTCAAGCTCATAAAGATCGGAGCCAGGATAGTCTCCCACTCCAGGATGGCCGTCTTCCAGATGCCTGAGGCTGCGGCACCTGAGAAGCTGTTCCGGCCAATGCTAGCGAGGGCTCGCCGCCATGGGGAGGGCATGCGCCAGGGCGCCTGCCTTGAGCCTGTGAAAGACGGGGATAGAAAGCAAAGTGGACTCACATGCGGGACAACTGTCCCCGGAAAACGCGAAAACACGAGGCCTGGAGCTGAGATGACGGGGTCGGTCGTCGAGGGAGCGGCAACCGCCAGCCAAATGCTGCGAAAAGGCTCGAATGGTGGTAATATATGGGCGTTGGCGGGGGCATATGGAGGATGTCGGCTCAATGGGCATGGAAAACACCGCATTTGCGCAAACAGAAACGATCGTACATGCAAGCCCGTATTGGACGGCAACCGATGGGCCAGAGAGGCGAATGCCAGATGGTGGAACCACAGAAAAATGGCACTAAGAGACCGATTACACCGATTAACGACGCATTCATGCGCCTCCAGAAGCGGGCTGAGACTATAGACCTTAATAGCCTTGTTGATACATTTGTTGATGTGGGGCCGCTTTTTCCTCTTCTGCAATCTCGCGATCATCAGATCGTCTATGGACGACGCGGAACTGGAAAGACTCACGCGCTTCAATATTTGCTGGCAAATCGTTCCAGTGAAGGTGATGCGGCCGTGTATATAGACATGCGGAATATTGGATCTACGGCAGGGCTGTATGGCGATTCGACAGTCAGTCTTACAGAGCGTGGCAGTCGGCTCCTAGTGGATACAATAACCGCTATTTATGACAGACTCGTTGAGGACGCACTTGAAGCAATATATGGAGACAAGGGCGGGGATGCGCTGTCGCTTCTCGATGATCTGGCAGATGAAATAACGAGGGTTCGAGTTGTGGGCGGCGAAGTCGAACGCACTGCAACTATTGGTGAGGAACATGGGACGGAGAAGGGCGGCAACGCGGCAATCGAGGCAGGCACGATGGGTATTGCCGTCCGGCTTGGAGCCAGCGAGAAGGAACGGGAAAAAGACCGCTCTGAAATAGTGATGCGGGAAACGGGTCAATTACGTCACAGCGTACACTTCGGGGATATTAGTAGATTACTTCGGAGAATAGTGGAGCGACTCACTGATGGGGGAAGGCTTTGGACAGGAGTTTAAGAGCTAGCCCACCTTCTCGACCATTAAACCCCAGCTCAATAGGGTTTTTTCGTCCCCCCAAAGCATAAGACCCCCCAAAATGAGGCTGAGATCAGCCGATAAAAGCCT
>JAHEXQ010000193.1 GCA_023252035.1 Actinomycetes bacterium | reverse complement strand
GGTCTGCTATCATATGGGCTGGAGGTGATGACCTGATGTACCGGGCAGGCGTGGATATCGGCTCCCTGACCGCCAAAGCGGTAATCATGAATTCGGCGGGAACCGGCGCAGAGGCCATATTCAGCAAAGCCATAGTCTTCACCGGCTACGATGCCGCCCGGGCGGGCTGGCGAGCGTTGCAAGAGGCGCTGGAGGCCGTGGGCGTCGAGCGGAAGGATCTGGCCAGCGTGGTCTCCACCGGCTATGGCCGGGCCAAGCTGGAGGGCGCGGATGCCACCTTCACGGAGATCCTCTGCCACGGCAAGGGCGCCTTCTTCCTGGACGACAGAACGCGCACCGTCATCGATATCGGCGGGCAGGACTCCAAGGTCATCGCCCTGGGGCCGGACGGCAAGGTCACGAACTTCTCCATGAACGAGAAATGCGCGGCCGGCACGGGCCGCTTCCTCGAAGTGATGGCGCACGCCATGCAGGTGGAGTTGAAGGACTTCGGGAAATTAGCCCTGAGCGCGTCGCAGAGCGCGCGCATCTCCAGCATGTGCACGGTCTTCGCGGAGAGCGAGGTAGTCTCGCATATCGCCTCAGGCAAGCCGCGCGAGGAGATAATAGCGGGAATCCACGAGGCCATCGCAGCGCGCGTCTCGGCCATGGCGCGCCAGGTGGGCGTCTCGGACCTGGTCATGATGACCGGAGGGGTGGCCCTGAACGTCGGCATGGTCAAGGCGCTGGAGGAGAAGCTCGGACACGAGATCCTTGTCCACCCGGATGCCCAGTTCACCGGAGCCCTGGGTGCGGCCTTGCTGGCCTAAGAGGGATGTCGTGAGACAACGTTTCACCCGGACGCAGTTGACCGTGGCGGCAGTGCTGGTGGTCCTCATCGGAGCTGCTGTCGGCTACAGGCTGCTGTCTGGAGGGGAGAGCAAGTCCACGCCCGCGGAATCCGACGTTCCCCGTATAGCCATTCTGAGATCGGGGCATGGGCTCGCTTTCGACGACGCGATCAAGGGCATCGCGGTAGGGTTTGAGAGCCATCCTGCCGATTTCGAGATCGAGGACGCCGGCAACGATCCCGCCGAGGCCCGTGCGCTTGCTCAGAAACTCCTGGCTGATAAACCGGACGTTCTCATAACCCTCGGCGCTGCGGCTGCGCAAGTCGCCGCCGATGTCAACGCGGGCTGCCCCCTGGTCGTGGCCGCCCTCTCCGACCCCTTTGCCCTGGGTCTGGCCTCCAGCGATGAGGAACATCGCGCGGACCTCACGGGAGTTTATAGCTCGGAGCCGGTAGAGGACACCATGAGCCTCATCCGGCAGCTCTATCCGACCATGACCAAGATAGCCGCCATCTACAACCCGGCCGATCCGGAGTCTGCGGGCTACCTGCAGAGAGCGCGCCAGCACGCGGCCGTCCAGCAACTGCTATTGCAGGAAGTGGCTCTGTCCAGGCTGCCCTTGCTGGATTCTGCGGGTCGTCCCCTGGAGCAAGCCCGGCAGGATGAGGCGATAATTCGCAAAGTCATGGATGCTATACCCGCCGACGTTCAGTTGATCTACCTCGCGCGGGATTGGGTGGTGCTGGAAGAGCTGGACGGGCTGACTAAAGAGGCGGCGCTGCGCAATATCCCCGTCGTCACCAACGACCCCGCGACCATCAGCCCGGGCTGCCTGGCCGCTCTCGGGGATGAGTACGTCTCCGTCGGCAGGGAGGCGGCGCGCCAGGCCTTGAGCATACTCGCCGGAACCCCGCCGGCCGATATCCCCCTCCTGGCGGAGAATTCCGTTATTCTGGTCTTGAACCGGGAGGTGGCGCAGAAGCTCCAGTACACCTTCCCAGCGCCGATCGAGCAGAGGGCTACGCGCATCGTTCCCGCCCAATCGGGAACGGTTCCGGCCAACCCTTAGGGCTCCCGCCGGGGGTTCTAGCCCCCAATAATACCAACACCCCGCATTGAAGCGATGCCGGCTGCGAGGGAAAATGCGCGGGAAAAAAGCAACGGGCTCGTAACTAGAATCAGAGGAACAACGGAGGATGAAGTCTAGTTATAATTAATATTTATCGACAGATATGAGCAAAAGCTTGAGCAATAAAATGAAAATCTTCAAAACATTCCTATGCATACTGAAGTTGGCCGTGGTCGCGGTCATCTGCACACTGCTGGTTCTCTCCTTCACCGTCAGGGGATTCCAGGTGGGGTCAGGCTCCATGGAGCCGACTCTGCAGGAGGGCGACTGCGTGGTCCTCGACCGCTTCAGCTATCACATGCGCGAAGCCGAGCGCGGCGAGGTCATTGCTTTCCGCTTCAATCCCAACCAACCCGAGAGCCTCACCCAGGGCAGCAACTTCATGGCCCGTGCTATCGATCTCATGGGCGAGGTCATGCATGTGACCCATGAAGATACGGAGTATTACGTCAAGCGGATCATCGGCCTGCCGGGCGATCACGTGGAGATGCGTAGCGGGTTTGTTTATATCAACGGAGGACTGCTGGACGAGCAGTATCCGGTTATACGTGACACGACGGATACCAGCTTCGAGGTACCGGAAAAATCAGTCCTGGTTCTGGGAGATAACCGGCCAGACTCCTATGACAGCCGGTTTTGGGGTCTTGTTCCCTACGACAGCATTGTGGGGCGGGCCGTGGCTATCTACTGGCCACTGAGCCGGGCGGGCTCTATTAAGTAAGGGCTGGAGTTAAGTCGCAATGCCGCTGCAGTGGCGCTATCGGGGGACGAAAATGCCGCTGTTTTCGAAGCAGACCTCATCGTTAATTTCAGGCTCCAGCTGCGCTACATCTTCGCCGTCATATCCTCGCGGCGGCGATTCGCTTTCCACCAGGCGTAGAGACGCGGTAGGTAATCCTCAAAGCGGGGACAGGTTATGCCGCTTCCCGCCAGGAAAGCCCGTGTATTGGTGTCGTCAAAGATACCTACGTGATTCAGGTAGGTGATGGAATCGGGGGGCACGTTGAGCAGCCTGAAGGCCCAGGCGATGTGCCGAGTGCTCCAGTCCAGGAGGGGCGTAGGTATGGTCAAGCGCGCCTCCTTGCCCATGACCGTTCTCCATACTGCCTGGATCTGCTCGCGCGAAGTTGGCGGGTCGGGGTCCACGACGTGGAAGCACTTGCCGATGGCCTCGGTATTGCTGCCGATGACCGCGGCGGCGGCGGTAAGAAAGTCCACCGGTATGAAATTGGGGCGGGCCTC
>JAHEXQ010000076.1 GCA_023252035.1 Actinomycetes bacterium | reverse complement strand
CAGGTAGGAGACGACCAGGAAGGTGACCGAGAAGAAATAGGTACGGCCTCCCGTGCTGGACAGTGCGGCCACCATCAGGGAGAAACCGCCTATGGCCAGGACGAACAGGAAAGCCTCGAAACAGAAGGCGAGCAGACGCAGGTAAGGAAAGTGCAGGTTACTGGCAATGGCTGTCAGAGCGACGCCCAGGTAGGTGAAGACAGTCAGGAAGAGGGCGCCGGCACTCACGCTCGCGTAGGTCCCCAAGGCCACGCTGCGCCGCCGCACGGGGTTGGCCAGCAACAGTTCCAGGGTTCCGTCCTCCACTCCCCCGGACAGGACCGAGGCCAGGCCTATGGTGAAGGCGGCGAGGATGATCACCCAGACGAATCCGAAATACTCCACCGCGAGGTAGGCCTCGGGGCTCCCCAGCGGGTTGTTGCCGAAGAGCGTTTTGAAGGTATCGGGCAACTGCTCGAAGCCCTGGGCAAACCCGGACTTGGATATGCTCGGATAGACCGCGATGACGAAGAGCCCGTAGACGAAGACTCCCAGCGCGTAGAAGAGCAAGGCGCGGCGGCGAGACCCCAGTTGCTGGCGGACGATGTTAAGCTCCACCGGACACCTCCGGGGGGATCGCCGCCGCGGTGATATCGCCATTGCGGTAGTACTCCAGGAAAATCTCCTCCAGGCTGGCGTGGCTTATCTCCAGCTCCTCCAGGGGAAGGCCAGCCAGTTCCTTGACGAAAGGGTCTATGGGGCCCCGTATCTCGGCGTGATATCCGCCGCCATCCACGCGGTAAACAGGGAAGCCGGCGAGCTGCTCCGGGGCCGGCGCCCCCGCTGCTAGGGTGAACCGGGCCCTGCGTATCTTCATCTGGCCCAACTCCTCGATGCGCTCCACCGCCACGAGCCGGCTGGCTCGCACGATGCCTACGCGGTTGCAGATGCGCTCCATCTCCGGCAGGATGTGCGAAGAGATGAAGACCGTGCTGCCGGCCGACCGGGACGAGGCCAGCAGTTCGTAAAAAGCCTGCTGCATGAGGGGGTCGAGCCCCAGCGTGGGTTCATCCAGTACCAGAAGGCGGGGCCGGTGCATCAGCGCGAGCATGATAGCCAGCTTCTGGCGCATCCCCTGCGAGTATTCCTTGACCTTCTTATCCAGGTCCAGTGAGAGTCTCTCCATGAGTTCCGGTAGCATGATGGGCGGGCGTTCCGGGCGCAGCCGGTTGAAGAAATCCACGGTCTGCCAGCCGGTCATGTTCGGGTAAAGGCGCACATCCCCCGGGACGTAGCCCACTTCCCGGTGGATGTAGAGGGATTGGGCCCAGCAGTCCTTGCCCAAGATGCTCGCCGTGCCGGTGTCCGGCCTGAGGAAGCCCATGAGCAACCGGATAGTGGTCGTCTTGCCCGCTCCGTTGGGGACGAGCAGCCCGTAGACCTCGCCGGCGCGGACCTCCAGTTCCAGGTCCTGGATGCCGGGGTGCGCGCTGTAGAACTTCGTAAGCCCGCTTGTCTCGATGATGTTGTCGCTGGTTCCCATCCTGCGATTATACAATAATGAAATAGCGCAAGCAGGGGTCAGATTCCCTGACCGGGAAAGTAGACGAACAGTGCCAGGCACTGTTCGTCTACCTCGCTTCTCCTTGAACGAGATACCTGCATACCTTAATATCGGAGGACAGAAGACGGAACGACCTGGAGGAAACACTTGGGAAAGACAATTTCTGAGAAGATACTATCGGCGCACAGCGGTGTCGATGCCCGCGCAGGACAGATTGTCGTAGCGCAACTGGACTTTATGATGGGGCAGGACGGAACATCTCCCCTGGCCATCGAGGCTTTCCGGGAGATGGGCGCGAGCCGTGTGAGCGATCCGGCAAAGGTAGCCATGGTCATCGACCACAGCGCGCCCAGCCCGCTGGAGGGAGTCTCCCGTCTGCACGCGCTGATGCGCGAGTTCGCCCGCGAGCAGGGCATCACTTTCTACGACATCGGCCAGGGCGTTTGCCACTGCCTGATACCAGAGAGAGGCCACCTCTCGCCCGGTGACCTCATGGTGGGGGCCGACTCCCACACGTGCACCTACGGGGCGGTGAACGTCTTCGCCACGGGCGTGGGCTCCACCGACCTGGCCGCAGCCATGATGACCGGCAAGCTATGGTTCAAAGTGCCCCAGACCATTCGCATTATCCTGGACGGGGCCCTTCCCGAGGGGGTTTGTTCGAAGGACCTGGCCCTCTGGCTGGCGGGTAAATTGACGGCCGACGGTGCCACCTACATGGCCATCGAGTACGAAGGCGAAGCCATCGACGAAATGAGCGTGGAGGCGCGCTTCACCCTCTCCAATATGGCGGTGGAAATGGGCGCCAAGGCGGGGCTGATGGAAGCCGATGCCAAGGCGTTGCAGTGGATGCGAGAGCACGGGGCGCGCACGCTCGAGAGGGTGGAATCTGACCCCGACGCCTCCTTCGTGGAGACCCTCGAGTACCGCGTGCATGAGGTGGAGCCCATGGTGGCCAAGCCCCATACGGTAGATAACGTGGCGCCGGTGGGCGAGTTGGAGGGTATCCGCATCGACCAGGGCGTCATAGGGACCTGTACCAACGGCCGCGTCGAGGACCTGGAGATCGCCGCCGGCATCCTGCGCGGGCGCAGGGTGAACCCGGACGTACGCCTGGTGGTGGCGCCCGCGTCGCAGCGGGTGTTGCTGGAGGGCATGGACCGGGGTATCATCCGCGACCTGGTGGAAGCGGGAGCGGCGCTGGTCACACCAGGCTGTGGCCCTTGCGTGGGGACGCACAACGGGGTTCCCGGCGACGGAGAGAACGTCATCTCCACGGCCAACCGCAACTTCAAGGGGAGGATGGGCAACCCCAACGCTTTCATCTACCTGGCCAGCCCCGCCACGGTGGCGGCGTCGGTCATCGAAGGCAGCATCACCGACCCGAGGAGGTACCTCAGCCCATGATATTGAGAGGCAAAACCCGCGTCTTCGGAGACCACGTGAACACCGACTACATCATCTCCGGGCGGTATAAGTTCAAGACCCTGGATATGCGCGAACTGGCCCGGCACGTCATGGAGGACCTGCGCCCCGACTTCGCCGAGGAGATAGAGACGGGGGACTTCATCGTCGCCGGAATCAATTTCGGTTGCGGCTCCTCGCGCGAGCAGGCGCCTCTGGCCATCAAGTACGCGGGCATCAGCGCGGTGCTGGCCAGCTCCTTCGCCCGCATCTTCTACCGCAACTGCATCAACAAGGGGCTGCCGGTGGTGGAGTGCGATACCTGGGGGATAGCGGAAGGCGACGAGCTGGAGGTGGATCTGGGTAAGGGGAGCATCACCAACCTGACCCAGGGAACCAACCTGAAGGCGGCGCCTCTGCCCTCCGTCATGAGCGCTATCCTGGCCGAAGGCGGACTGGCGGCCTACCTGAAGAATCACGGGAGTTTTGAATTATGAGCGCCCGGACAAGAGTAACTATGATACCCGGTGACGGGACCGGCCCCGAGCTAGCCGCGGCCGCGATGAAGGTAATGGATGCGGCTGGTGTCGGCATCGAGTGGGATATCCAGAAGGCCGGCGCCGACATCATGGAGGAGGCCGGGACGCCCTTGCCTGAGAAGGTCCTGGAATCGATTCGAGCCAACGGAGTGGCCCTGAAGGGGCCTATAACCACCCCGGTAGGCCACGGCTTTCGCAGCATCAACGTGCTTCTGCGCAAGGAACTGGATCTCTATGCCAACCTGCGTCCGGCCCGCTCCATCGAGGGCGTGAAGGCCCCCTATAAAGGCCTCGACCTGGTGATGGTGAGGGAGAACACAGAGGACCTCTACTCCGGCGTGGAACGCATGGTTGATCCGGACCACGCCGAGAGCATCAAGATAATCACCCGGGCCGCTTCCGAGCGCATCGCGCATTTCGCCTTCGACTACGCCGCGCGCGAGGGCCGCAAGAAAGTGACAGCCATTCACAAGGCCAACATCCTCAAGATGAGCGACGGCCTCTTCCTGGAATGCGCCCGCAAGGTAGCGGAGGAGTATCCGACCATCGAGTTCGAGGACCGTATCGTGGATAACATGGCTATGCAACTGGTGCAGAAACCGCAGCTCTACGACGTTCTGCTCGCTCCCAACCTCTATGGCGATATCATCTCGGACCTCTGCGCCGGACTGGTGGGCGGCTTGGGAGTGGCTCCCAGCGGCAATTTCGGCGACCACATCGCCGTGTTCGAGCCGGTGCACGGCAGTGCCCCCAAGTACACGGGCATGAACAAGGTGAACCCCACGGCCATCATCCTGTCAGGAGCGCTCATGCTGCGCTATCTGGGCGAAGAGGCCGCGGCCGACCGCGTCTATAACGCCACCGCTGCGGTTATAGGAGAGGGCAAGACGGTCACCTATGACCTGGGCGGTGACGCTGGCACCTCCCAGATGGCCGACGCCATCGTTGAGAAGATGGACAGCTTGCGCTAAATTCACCAAAAGGGTCAGGCACTTTTGGTGAATTTAATGTATAAGATTTATAACATAGTGGCATATCCAGTGTCTGCCGCTGGATATGCATCCGGGCAGGAGGTGCGAGATGCCACGCGAAGGTATGGGGGAGGATTTCAATCAGCTATTCGACCGATTGATCGAGGAACGCCGCACGGTGCGTTCCTTCACGGAGCAGGTTCCTTCCCGGGATGACATCGAGAAGGTAATCAGGGCAGGGTTATGGGGGCCCTATGCGGCGCCGGCCGTCGCGGGGACGAAGGTGTTCCGCCGCTTCTTTGTCTTGGAGCGCAGTGGATCGAGCATGGATGCGCTGACGGATATAGCCATCAGAACCATGAGAGCGACTGGGGACAGACTGATGAAGCTGTGCGAGTCAGAGCCAGCCATGGCGGAGAAAGCGGCGCCCTTCGCGCAGCGCCTCCAGATGATGGCGGCTTCGGGTAGCGTGGCGCTGCAGGAAGCGCCCTACTACATCGTGATCGCTGAGAAGAAGGGCATCCCCAAGGCAGAGCAGCAGTCCCTTGCCCACGTGCTCGAGAACATGTGGCTAAAGGCGACGGCCCTGGGGATGGGTTTCCGCTTGATATCCATGACGGAGCAGATGGGCCATGACGCCGAGTTCTGCAAGCTCCTGGGGATGCCTCCAGGCGAGTTCGCCTATGACGGATGCAGCGTTGGCTACGCCATCGAGTGGCCGCCGGCCCCGCCGCGGCCCACTTATGGCGAGGCCGTCACCTGGTTGCCGTGAGCCGCGTGTTCCCAAGGGGCTGAAAGGGGCTGCTCCGAAAATAGCGTCATTTTCAACCTCTGCCGGTGCCACTACCGTGGCGGCGCGGGCTGACCCTTTGGAGACAATTGTGGCGATTCACCTTTAGTGCCTGACCCTTTTGGTGAATTTGAGTGTTGAAACTCTGAAAACCTCTGGCAAACAGCAAACATGATGGGAATCTTTATGTTAAGATGTTGATTTAAGGATTCGCGGAAGCTACCAGAGGAATAATATGGAACTTCCAAGCGCAAAAGTTAAAACCGGTACAAGCCAGGCGCCCCATCGGGCGCTTCTGAAATCCATGGGCTTGCTACAGGTCGAGGTGGAACGGCCCTGGGTGGGCGTGGTCAACTCCGCCAATGAGATCATACCCGGCCATATCCATCTGGACAGGGTGGTGGAGGCCGTGAAGACCGGCGTGCGCCTCGCGGGCGGGACCCCCATGGAGTTCTCGGTCGCCGGTATCTGCGACGGCATTGCCATGGGACACGAGGGCATGCGCTACTCGCTAGCCTCGCGCGAGGTCATCGCTGACTCTATCGAGCTGGTAGTTCGCGCCCAGGCCTTCGACGCGCTGGTGCTGGTGCCCAACTGCGACAAAATAGTCCCGGCCATGCTCATGGCCTCGGCCCGGCTGAACCTGCCGGCCGTGGTGGTGAGCGGCGGCCCCATGCTGGCGGGCCGCTTCCGAGGGCGGGACGTGGATTTCAACACGGTGATGGAAGCCCAGGGGTCGGTGGAGGCCGGCCTTATCACCATGGGTGAGCTGGAGGAACTGGAGGAAGTGGCCTGCCCCGGCTGCGGCTGCTGCGCCGGCCTGTTCACGGCCAACTCCATGAACTGCCTGACGGAAGCCATAGGCATGGGCCTGCCGGGCAACGGCACCATCCCTGCGGTTTACGCGGCGCGGCTTCGCCTGGCCAAGCAGGCGGGTATGGCGGTCATGGGGCTACTGGAGCGCGGCGTTAAACCTCGCGACATCATCACGCCGGCTTCCATCCGCAACGCCCTGGCCGTGGATATGGCTATAGGGGGCTCTTCCAACACGGTCCTGCATATGTTGTCCATAGCGCGGGAGGCGGGAGTGCCGCTGGACCTGGAAACGATCCAGGAGATCAGCGACCGTACCCCGAACTTGGTGCGCATAAGCCCGGCGGGCGAAATTCATAACCACATGCAGGATCTCCACGAGGCGGGAGGCATTCCCGCGGTCATGGGGGAACTGCTCAGTGCAAACCTCATTGACCCCGCACCGCTATGCGTCGGGGCCGAGCACATCGGCGACCTGATAAAGAACACCCGCACCGCTAATCCGGAGGTGCTGCGCAACGTGGAAGACCCCTACCTGGCCACGGGAGGCCTGGCCATCCTCAAGGGAAACCTGGCTCCGGAAGGGGCCGTGGTGAAACAGTCCGCGGTGCCCGGTAACCTCCTGCAGCATAAGGGTCCAGCGCGCGTATTCGACTGCGAGGAAGACGCCGTGGCGGCCATAAAGCAGGGAGCCATTGAGCGGGGTGACGTAGTGGTCGTTCGCTACGAAGGTCCCCGGGGCGGGCCGGGCATGCGCGAGATGCTGGCACCCACTGCCACCCTGGTGGGGATGGGCCTCTCTGATAAGGTCACGCTTGTCACCGACGGCAGGTTTTCCGGCGCCACGCGCGGAGCCGCCGTGGGCCATATCTCACCCGAGGCTGCGGCAGGCGGCACCATCGCGCTCGTCCAGGAGGGCGACGTCATCGAAATGGACATCCCCGGCAGACGTCTGGAACTTGCCGTGGAACAGGCGGTGCTCGAGGAGAGGCGGCAGGCGTGGAAGGCGCCCGAGCCGCGCATCAAGGAGGGATACATGGCGCGTTATGCGCGGGCGGTATCCAGCGCCGGACTCGGAGCCGTACTAGACTGAAGCGCGGGCACGCCTTGGGCGGCATCCCGCTTACGATTAAGACGACAAAAGGTGGTTCGATGGCGAACATGACCGGAGCGCAGGCACTCGTGAGGAGCCTGGAGGACGAAGGCGTCGATATACTCTTTGGCCTGCCGGGAGGGCAGATACTGCCCGTCTTCGACGTGCTCTACGACTCATCCATACGTACCATCCTGGTCCGGCACGAGCAGGGCGCCATCCATGCCGCCGAGGGCTACGCCCGGGCCACCGGCAAGGTGGGCACGTGCGTAGTGACCTCGGGACCCGGCGCGACGAACATCGTGACGGGCATGGCCGACGCCTACATGGATTCTACGCCGCTGGTGGTCATCACCGGCCAGGTAGCCACGAACATGATCGGCACGGATGCCTTCCAGGAGGCCGATATCACCGGAATAACGCTACCCGTAGCCAAGCACAGCTTCCTGCTGAAGGACGCGCGCAACCTGCCGGAAGTGGTGGCCGAGGCTTTTCAAATCGCCCGGACGGGCCGGCCCGGCCCGGTACTCATCGACATGCCGGTCGATGTGTCGCGCCAGGAGATGAACTACGAGGGACTGGGCGAGGTGCGCCTGCCCGGCTACAAACCGACGCTCAAAGGCCACAAGCGGCAGATACAGGCGGCGGCGCGCGCCATCCTGGCAGCCAGGAAGCCGGTCATATACGCGGGCGGCGGCGTCATCAGCTCTGGCGCCTCGAAGGAACTGGCCCAACTGGCCAGGGAGAACCACCTCTTCGTCACCCACAGCCTCATGGGAAAGGGATGCTTTTCCGAGGCGGATAGGCTGAGCCTGGGCATGCTGGGCATGCATGGTACCCGCTATGCCAACTACTCCATATGCGAGGCCGACCTGCTCATAGCGATTGGCGCGCGTTTCAGCGACCGCATCACGGGCAAGCTCTCGGAGTTCGCCCCCCATGCGACGATCATACATATCGACATAGACCCGGCGGAGATCGGCAAGAACGTCAACGTGGCCATACCCATTGTGGGCGACTGCCGCCTGGTCCTCAAGGAATTGAACGAGATCCTGGCAAACCTGCGGGGCAACAAGTCCAACCCGCGGACGGCCTGGACTGCCCAGGTGGAGGAGTGGAAGCGGAAGTTCCCCATGGGTTATGAGCTGGAGGGAAAGCTCAAGCCCCAGTACGTGGTGGAGCGCATCTATTACCTGACCAAGGGCAAGGCCACCATCTGCACGGAGGTGGGCCAGAACCAGATGTGGGCGGCCCAGTATTATAAGGCGACCCGGCCGCGGCAGTTCATCACCTCCGGCGGGCTCGGCACCATGGGCTTCGGCTTTCCCGCGGCCATAGGTGCCAAGCTGGGGAGGCCCAAGGATGTCGTCTTCGACATCGCCGGCGATGGCTCCATCCAGATGACCATCCAGGAACTGGCTACCGCTGTCATCGAGAAGGTGCCGGTGAAGGTGGCCATCCTGAACAACGGATACCTGGGCATGGTCCGCCAGTGGCAGCAGCTCTTCTACCGGAAGCGCTACTCATCCACCTCGCTGGAGCGCGGAGTGAGCCCCGATTTCGTGATGATTGCCGAGGCTTACGGAGCCAAGGGCATCCGGGTCACGGAAACGGCGCAGGTGGATGCCGCCATTAAGGAGGCCCTGGCCTACGACGGCCCCGTCTTCCTGGATTTCCACGTGGAGCCCGAGGAGAACGTCTATCCAATGGTCGCGCCGGGCGAGCCCCTCAGCGAGATGATCGGCGACATCTGCTACCCGGTGGAACAGGTCCATCCCGAACTGGCCGAGGAACCTTTCCTCTAGGGAGAAGAACGATGAAACATACGCTTTCCGTGCTGGTGGAGAATAAGCCCGGCGTGCTGGCCCGGGTGGCGGAGCTCTTCTCGCGGCGGGGTTTCAACATCGACAGCCTGGCGGTGGGGCCGACGGAGAGGCCGGGCTTCTCCCGCATCACCATCGTGGTGGACGTAGCTGAGCACTCGCTCGAACAAGTGCGCAAGCAGTTGCACAAGCTCATAAACGTGGTGGAGATAAACGACCTCGTCCCGGAGCGCTCGGTGGAACGGGAGCTGATGATGGTGAAGGTGAGCGTGAACGAGAGCAGCCGCGGCGAGCTGATACAGATAACCGACATCTTTCGGGGCAAGATAGTGGATGTGGGCAGGAACGCCTGCATAGTGGAGATAACCGGGCCAGCCCAGAAGCTGGAAGCTTTCGAGGAGATGGTCCGGAAGTTCGGCATCAAGGAACTGGTGCGTACGGGCAAGGTCGCCCTGCAGCGCAGCTAACGCAGAGAAAATCACCAAAAGGGTCAGGCACTTTTGGTGAATCGGTAATAGAAACGCCCATGGTAAACGAAAGGGCCGGACCCCTTCGTTTACCGGAGAAGCGAAAGGAGTTACCAATGGCTAAGGTCTATTACGATCGGGACGCCGACTTGAAGATACTCGAGGGAAATACGGTGGCGATAATCGGCTACGGGAGCCAGGGACACGCCCATGCCCGCAACCTGGCGGACAGCGGAGTGGACGTGGTTGTGGGGCTGCGGCCCGGCAGCGCATCTGCGGAGATGGCCGGGGCCGCGGGGCTGAAAGTGCTGCCGGTGGCCGAGGCGGCCCGAGCCGGGGATATCGTCATGATGCTCATCCCGGACCAGTACCAGCGAGACGTCTATTACCGCGACATCGATCCGGCGATGGCGGAGGGCAAGGCCCTCTTCTTCGCCCACGGTTTTAACATCCATTACGGCCAGATAGTGCCGCCGGGATGGGTGGATGTGGCCATGGTGGCCCCCAAGGGTCCCGGCCACATGGTGCGCCGCGTCTATACCGAGGGTAGCGGCGTACCCGCCCTCATCGCGGTCTATCAGGACCATACCAGCAGGGCGCGCGACCTGGCCTTGGCCTACGCCCGTGGCCTCGGCGCCACCCGCGCGGGCGTTCTCGAAACCAGCTTCGAGGAGGAGACGGAGACCGACCTCTTCGGCGAGCAGGCCGTCCTCTGCGGCGGGGTCACCGAGCTGATCAGGGCGGGCTTCGATACCCTGGTGGATGCCGGCTACCAACCCGAGATCGCCTACTTCGAATGCCTGCACGAGCTGAAGCTAATCGTTGACCTCATTTACGAGGGAGGCATCGCCAACATGCGCTATTCCATCAGCGACACCGCTGAATACGGCGATGTGACCCGGGGTCCGCGCATTATCAACGGCGCAACGCGCGCGGAGATGCGCTGCATCCTGGCGGAGATACAGAGCGGCGAATTCGCCCGCGAGTGGATACTGGAGAACCAGGCGGGCCGGCCCGTGCTCAACGCTCTCACGTGCCACGGCAAAGCCCACCTCATCGAAGAGGTTGGCCGGGAGCTGCGGTCCATGATGAGTTGGCTGGAGAAAGAGAAGTAACGCACAAGAAGCGGCAGAAGACGGACAAGGAGAAACACATTGCGCAAAGTGTATCTGATGACGCCGGGCCCAACGCCCATTCCGCCCGAGGTGCTGCTCACGCAGGCTGAGCCCATGGTGCACCATCGCACGCCACAGTACACGGCCATTTTTGTGGACGTGGTGGAGGGGTTGAAGCGCATCTTTCTCACCGGCAACGATGTCATCACGCTGGCGGCAAGCGGCACCGGCGGAATGGAGGCCGCGGTGGCCAACTGTTTCTCACCCGGCGAGCGCGTGCTAGTATGCGCGGGCGGCAAGTTCGGAGAGCGCTTCGGAGAAATCTGCAAGGCCTACAGCATACAGGCTGAGTTCTACCAATACGATTGGGACCGCGCGGCCGACCCGGCTGAGATAAAGAAACGTCTCACAGCCGACCCCGGCATCAAGGGCGTCTTCCTTACCCACTCGGAGACCAGCACCGGCGTGGTCAACGATGTGCAGGCCGTAGGGAAGGTGGTGGCGGAGACCCCAGCCATCCTGGTGGTCGATTCCATCAGCGGGGCGGGGGCGCTGGAGATGCGCACGGACGACTGGCTCGTGGACGTACTCGTGGCCGGGTCGCAGAAGGCGCTCATGACCCCGCCGGGCCTGGCCGCCGTGGCGGTAAGCCCCAAGGCCTGGGAACTGATAGAGCAGTCCACCTCGCCGCGCTACTACTTCGACCTCATGCGGGCTCGCAAGAAGTACGCGGACAAGAGTCCCCAGACCCCTTTCACGCCGGCCATCTCACTGGTGAAGGGCATGCTGGCGGCCATCAAGCTGATAGAGGCGGAAGGCCTGGAACGGGTCTGGGAGCGGCATCGACGCATGGCCCTGTCCACGCGCGCTGCCGTCCGGGCCATGGGCCTGGAGCTCTACGCACGCGACTTGGAGCGCGCCTACGCCGTGACTGCGGTGAAAGCTCCGGCGAGTATCGACGGTGCCGAGATAGTACGGGTGCTGAACCGCAAGCACGGAGTCATCGTGGCGGGCGGGCAGGGGGATCTAAAGGGCAAGATTTTCCGCATCGGCCACGTGGGCTACTACGACATCCACGACCTGCTCGTGGCGATTGGCGCCCTGGAGATGACCCTCGCCGAGCTGGGCCATACTTTCGAACGGGGAACGGGAGTCGCAGCACTCGAACGGACTTACATGGAGTTTGGTTAAATGCAGAGAGAGCGCGTCCTGGTCAAAGAGAAGATCTCCGAGCGCGGCATCGAAATTTTGAGGCGGGACTTTGACGTGGACTTTGCGCCCGGGATGTCCCCGGAGGAACTCCTGGAGAATATAGGCCCCTATCATGCTCTCATCAT
>JAHEXQ010000075.1 GCA_023252035.1 Actinomycetes bacterium | reverse complement strand
CTCCTCGAAGAGGGAGCCGATCATGTCCACTTCCGGCTCCTCGCCGGTCACCCTGATCTCGTTCCCCCGCACCAGGATGCTGCTGTGGAAGGCGCTCTCCACGATCTTGAGCAGTTCGTCCCTCTGGCCGAGCAGGTCTACCATGGACTGCTCTCCCGGGACCAGCATCTTCAATTCTTTGACCCGGTCCCCGCCGGGCTTCCCCTCTCCGCTATCGCTCAGTTCGGCTCATCCCTTCGGCCATCCCTCAGCAGGGCGGCCATCCCATGCGCATGCCTCCCAGGACGTGGAAGTGCATATGCAATATATCCTGCCCGGCATCAGGCCCCACGTTGGTTAGAATGCGTATTCCCGTCTCCTCCAGACCTTCCATTCGGGCCACTGCGGAAGCCGCCTGGAATACTTCGAACAGCAGCCCCGCATCCGCTCCGACCAGGTCCAAAACCGATTGGAGGTGTCGCTTGGGGATGACCAGTACATGGGTGGGTGCCACCGGGTCTGCGTCCCGGAAGGCCATGACATTCTCGCTCTCCCAGAGGACATCCGACTGAACTTCCTTCCGCGCGATGCGGCAGAAGACGCAACTCTCCATTGGTATCCCCCTGCTCAGTTATCCATATCGCCCAGCGCCAGGCAGCCGCGCGTTCCTTTGATGTATACGTTTGCCAGCCCCGCGGTCAGTTCTTGCTTGCAGGGCTCCAGTAAGACCCTTACGTAGTTACCCGTCAACCCCACGGCGCCTTCTCCGTACCTTGCCTCCAGAATAGCTACTTCTGTACGCGTACCCACCTGAGCTTTCACGAAACGCTGCTGGAGCAAGAGTCCCAGGTTTCGGGACCGCCGGGCTCTCTCCTTCTTTTCGGCAGCGTCGACCTGTACGGCCAACCCGGCCGCCTTCGTTCCCGGTCGCGGCGAGTACTGGAACACGTGCATTTTCGCGGGCTGCAACTCCTCTATGACCCGGAGGGTGTTGGAGAATTCCGCCTCCCCTTCTCCCGGAAATCCCACCATTATGTCTACGGTTACGGCGATCTCCGGAACAGCCTGCCGCAAGCGCGACACTACTTCCATAACCTCCTGCGCTGCATAGGGCCTGCGCATGGCCTCTAGAATCCTGTCATCGCCGCTCTGCAACGGCAGGTGCAAGTGCTTGCATACCTTGGGGTTGCATGCCACCTCCTCCAGCAGCTCGCCGCGCACGTGATCGATCTCCAGGGAACTTAGCCGCACGCGACCGATATCCGGCCTGGCCGTCATCTCGTGTATCAGGCGGCTGAGGCTGGAACCACTCTCCCTGCCGTAATCGCCCAGGTTCACCCCCGTGAGAACCAGTTCCGCGGCTCCACGCCGAACCGCCCTGTCCACCGCCGCTTCGATCTGGTCGCGCGGCAGACTGCGCGAGCGCCCGCGTGCACGCGGCACGATGCAATAGGCACATCCCCGGTCACAGCCGTCCTGTACCTTGATGACGGCGCGCGTTCGGAGTACGTCGTTGCCCATATCCCCCGGACCCGTCTTGAGTCCGCGCTCAGCTATGATCGAGGCGAGGCGGTCTTTATCCGTATTGGGAACGAGCTGCAGGCCGCGCGCCGCCTGAAGGCTCCCGGGGTCGGTCCGGACCGAGCATCCCGTGGCGATCACCGGGACGCCCGCGCGCATGGCTTTGCTTACCGCTTTGCGGGACTTGTGCTCTCCCTCGGAGGTAACGGCGCAGGTGTTCACCACGCACAGGGCCGCCCCCTCCATGTCACGCGTCACGCGGTATCCCTCCTCCGCCAGTCGCAGCGCCAGTTCCTCGCTCTCGGCCTGGTTTACTTTGCACCCCACGGTGATTATGACAATTTTATCCACTTCGTCCCTCATAATAGTCCATAGTGGCTACGCACGGCGGATTTACCAAGCCTGCCGTCTCGGTCCTGAGCACGTTGCGGCCGAGGGTTGCGGTAAGCGCTCTAGCGCCGCGTGCACCTCGGGCAAGTAAGCGCGCCGGCACTGCTTCGCCGCTTCGCACGCCACCTTGCGCATGCGCTCGAGCTGTCTACCCTCCGCCAGCCCTCCCAGGGGCACAGTGAAACCTGAAACGAAAGGGGTTATCCGGTCCGCGCCCAATTCCACGTTCTGCCTCGCGATGCTATCCAGCTTGCCGCCCCTGGCCATTCCTTGAAATAGGCCGATGGAGGGCTTTGCGCGAGGGTGGAATTCTTTCTCCTCGAGCAGAAGATCCCGGTGATCCCGAAAAATGCCTTTCACGCGTGACTTTTCCGTCAGGCCTTTCCCTTCTCCCAGGTCTACCTCATCGCCTTCGCGCCCTCGCAAGCAATGAGCCAGGTGGTGGGAATCATCGCCGTAGAGGGAAACGAGCTCGACCGCGAGCTGTGCTCCGGCTCCAGAAAAATCCGTGGATGCGCATGGCTCATACGGCCGCTCTCAGGCTTTGTGGAGGATACGTCCTATGACGCCCCCATTGCTAGCCTTCTCCCCGCGCAGACGGGCGAATTCCTGCAGCAGCTTCTTCTCCTCACCGCTGAGGTCCGTGGGGACGTTCACCTCTACCTGGACGTAGAGATCGCCCTTAACCCTGGAGTGCAGCTTGGGCATGCCCTTGTGACGCAGCCTCAATACCGCCCCTGGCTGCGTCCCGGACGGGATTTCCAGGTTCGCCTCCCCGTCGAGCGTCGGTACCATTATCCCCATGCCCAGCGCCGCCTGTACCATATCGATGGAGACCATCTCGTAGAGATCCGTTCTCTTGCGCGTGAATACCGCATCCGGCTTAATGGATACGATGACATAGAGGTCACCCCGCTTGCCGTCTCGCGTGCCCGCTTCGCCTTTTCCCGCCAGACGCATGCGGTCCCCATCATCGACACCCGCAGGGACCTTCACCTCGACCTTCTCCACTTCACGCCGCATGCCCCTTCCGTGGCAGGTGGGGCATGGATGCGTGTTTATCTCTCCCGATCCCTGGCAGCGCGGGCAGGTGGTGGTGGAGCTGAAGCTGCCGAAGACCGTGGTGCGGGAACTCATCTTGGTCCCCTTTCCCCCGCATTCCGGACAGATGTCCGCGGATAAACCCCTCTCGATACCAGTGCCGCCGCAGTCAGGACAGGGCGCCTCCAGAGGTACCTCGATCTCCTCGGTAATGCCCTCGGCTGCCTGCTTCAGCGTTATCTTCAGTTCGTAGGCCAGGTCCCTGCCGCGGCGCGGCCGCCGATATTCCTCTCGCGAGGGACCCCCGAAGAAGACATCGAAGATGTCCGCAAAGGCTCCGCGCTCGAAGCCTCCGAATCCGCCCGGTTGGGCGCCTATGCCCGATTCTCCGAACATGTCGTAGCGACTCCGCTGCTCGGGGTCGGAGAGCACCGAATAAGCCAGGCCTATCTCTTTGAACCGCTCGCTGTCCGTGGCGCCGGCGTCAGGGTGGTACTTGCGCGCCAGCGCCCGGTAGCTCTTCTTTATCTCAGCCTCGGTGGCGTCGCGGGACACTCCCAGTATCTCGTAGTAATCAGCCATACTTCTTCCTTTTAGCGTCTAAGCCGGAAATCGCCTCATAACCCGATTCTTGGGCTAGGCGCGCATAACTTATGCATAGATCCTTGCCACTGGTCGTTTCGGGCGTTCAACCCCTCAGTATCTCCAGGGTTCTCGAGAGCAAACAAGCGGTTAATTCCACTATGGGTATGACCTGAGCATAGTTCATGCGCGTGGGCCCCAGAACACCCACCGTGCCTACATTCTCACGCCCCATAGCATAGGAAGAGGCCACAAAACTCAAATCCCTCATCTCGGCCGCCGGGTTTTCGAAACCTATCTTCACGGTCACGCCCTGGGAGACGAGCACCTCGTTCAGCATCGCAAGAATCATGTACTGTTTCTCCAGCGCTTCCATCAGCTCCTCTATACGTCCCGTCGTTTCGGCGTCGAGATATTTCACCAGGCTGGCCGTCCCGCCCCAGTAGATCCTCTCGTTCCCCTCCTCCGAGAGAATATTTCGTACCAGCTCTATGATCCCCTCGAGGCCGCCGTCACCGAAGCCGCTGACCGTCTTCTCTCCTAGCTGCTCCAGCTCCTTTAGCCCCTTGCCGCAGAGCAGCCGGTTAAGGTAGTCCTGAGCCTCGCCCGCCTGGTTGCCTCTGAGATTTCCCTCTCCTTCGAAGACGCGTTTCTCCACTCGTCCGGTATCCGTGATGATCACCAGGAGATAGACGCCGCTGTTCAGTTCCAGTAGATCGATATGCTTGATAGTACTGCGCCGGAGTTGAGGAGCAATGACCACAGCGGCGGATTTCGTTAACCGGGAGAGTACCAGAGTGGTCTCCTGCAACAGGTTCTCCAGCTCCCGGGTCTTGACCGAGAAGAGCTCCATGATAGCCTTCTGCTCTTCCTCGCCCAGCGACGCCATCCCTGCCAGGGCGTCCACATAAAACCGGTATCCCCTATCGGTAGGGACTCTCCCGGCGGAAGTGTGCGGCTGATAAATGTACCCCATCTCTTCCAGCTCAGAGAGTTCATTGCGGATGGTGGCCGGGCTTATGCCCAGGTTCAACTTCTGGTACAGAGCACGCGAACCGACCGGCGCGCCGTTGATGATGAACCGATAAACTACGGCATTTAGTATTTCGCTCTTTCTCTGATCCAGCATATCTCATCCTGGCACTCTCTCAGCGCGAGTGCCAACTCCTACGCCTAAATTATCAGTTGGTATTTTGCCCGTCAATGTATCTATAACTACAATACGGGGCCTGTTACGAGAATAGCACCGTTTTCGGCCTCTGCTGGTGCCACCACGGTGGCATGGGCGACCGACACGGATTGTAGTTGATCCAGAATCGCCAGCGCTACGGCATTAGAGTGCTGATGAGTTCGTTGGACAGCAACATGCCTTTATCGGTCAGGGCCAGCCGTTCTTCGGTTCTGCGCAGCAGACCCTCTTGCGCCCATGTTCGAAAGGTCTCCGGCTTGATAGCTATGGCGGTACGGGGTACGCCCCGGTCCGTCCGCAGTCCCAGCATTATCTCCTCGCTGTGGGCGGTGGAGCTGTCCAGGATCTCCACGCCGTAGTGGGCCTTCCCTTCTCTCATGCCGCGGATATACTCCTTCAGGCCCTCCGGAGCCCACCAGCGCAAGCCTCCCGCAAAGGAATGGGCTCCCGCGCCGATACCCAGGTAGGGGCGCCGCTCCCAGTATCCCTCGTTGTGGCGGCAGGTATGCCCGGTCAGTGCGAAGTTCGATATCTCGTAGTGCCGGTATCCCCGCGCCTTCAGTATCTCGCAGGTCTCCAGGTACATAGACGCCGTCTCCTCCTCGGCGGGCAGTTGAAGCTCTCCGCGGGCCAGGCGAGACGCCAGCGGCGTATTTTCCTCGACCGTCAGCGCGTAAGCCGAGATGTGGGGTATGCCCATGTCCAGCAGTTCCCCCAGGCCCGCCTCCCAACCCGCGGTCCCCTGTCCCGGAACGCCGTAGATGAGGTCAACCGATACCGAGTGGGCTTCGCTGGCCAGAGCTTCTTCCAGGCTGCGCCTCGCCGCACCAGCATCGTGCGGCCTTGCCAGTACCCGCAAGACGCCATCGTCCAGCGACTGGATGCCGAGGCTGAGACGGGTGATACCCCGCGCTACAGCCTCGCGCATGGCGCTGCCGTTCCAAGTCGCCGGATTTATCTCCACGGTCACCTCGGCCCCGGCCTGCAGGCCGAAACCTCGTTTGATCCCCTCGAGTATGTCTCCGGCCTGCGCTGGGGTGAGAAGAGAAGGTGTCCCTCCCCCTATGTACACGGAAGAGACGGGCTCATGCTGCGCGCACCTGCGCCAGTTCTCCATCTCCCGCCCCAGCGCCTCCAGGTAAGCGGGCAGAAGCGCTCCGGCCCCGGCGTAGGAGTTGAAATCGCAATAGGCGCACTTGGAGAGGCAGAAAGGGATATGCACATATACCATCATTTGTGCTCCCCGCCTTCACGTATCTTGATGGCACTGAAGAAAGCTTCCTGGGGTATCTCCACCTTCCCCACCATCTTCATCCGCTTCTTTCCCTCTTTCTGCTTCTCCAGGAGCTTGCGTTTCCTGGTAATATCGCCTCCATAGCACTTGGCGAGGACGTCCTTGCGCTTGGCTTTGATGGTCTCGCGGGCGATGACCCGACCCACCACCACCGCCTGCAGCGGGACGTCGAAGAGCTGCCTGGGTATCAGTTCCCGGAGCTTGCCCACCATCTGCTTTCCGTAGTTGTAGGCGCTCTCCCGGGTCACGATGGTGGAGAAGGCATCCACCGGATCTCCGTGTATGAGGATGTCCAACTTCACCAGGTTTCCTTTGAAGAATCCGACGTGCTCGTAGTCGAGGGAGGCGTAGCCGTGGCTGCGCGACTTAAGCTGGTCGTAGAAGTCCAGCACCAGTTCGTGTAGCGGCAAGCGGTAGCGCAGTTCCACCCGGCTGGGGGTCAGATAGGTCATGTCCTGAAACACGCCGCGCCGCTCATTGCACAGGTCCATGATAGCCCCGAGATGTTCGGAGGGAACCAGGATGGTGGCGAGGATGTAGGGCTCCCTCACCTCACGCACGCGTGAGGGGTCGGGCATCTCGGAGGCGCTGCGTACCTGCTGCACCTTGCCGTCGACCATCACCACCTCGTAGACGACGTTGGGCGCGGTGCATACCAGCGACAGCCCGTACTCGCGCTCCAGCCGCTCCCTCACTATCTCCATATGCAGAAGCCCCAAAAAACCGCACCGGAAGCCGAATCCCATGGCTTTTGAGGTCTCCGGCTCGAAGGTGAAGGAGGCGTCGTTAAGCTTCAGTTTCTCCAGGGCGTTGTGCAGGTCGTCGTAGTCGGCTGCATCCACCGGATAGAGTCCGGCGAAGACCATGGCCTTGGGCTCCCGGTATCCCTTGAGCGCCTCCGGTGCGGGATTGTGATGGTCGGTCAGGGTGTCCCCCATCTTGATTATGTCCACGCGCTTTATGCCCGTGATGACGTAGCCCACCTGGCCGGCGTGCAGCATGGTGCTGGTCTGCATATCCGGGGTGAAGATCCCCACCTCTTCCACGTCCGCGCCGTTTCCGGTGGACATAAAGCGGACCTTCAGCCCCTTGCGGATGCTCCCTTCCACGACGCGGATGAAGGCCACCACACCCCGGTAGGTGTCGTAAAAACTGTCGAAGACGAGCGCTTTCAGGGGCGCCGACTCATCGCCCGCCGGCGGCGGAACCTTTCGCACTACCGCCTCCAGGATATCGCGCACCCCCTGGCCGCTCTTAGCTGAGGCGAGAATGACCTCTTCGGGCTCGCATCCCAGCACTTCGATCAGCTCGGCGACGGCGGCGGGTACGTCCGCGCTGGCCAGGTCAACCTTGTTCACTACGGGGATTATAGCCAGGCCGGCTTCGGCGGCCAGGTATGCGTTGCCCACGGTCTGCGCCTCTACGCCTTGCGCCGCGTCCACCAGCAAGATCGCTCCCTCACAGGCCGTCAGGCTACGCGACACCTCGTAGGAGAAGTCCACGTGGCCCGGAGTATCGATCAGGTTCAGCAGGTAAGTCCGGCCGTCCTCGGCCTGGTAGTCCAGTTTGACCGCCTGTGCTTTGATAGTGATTCCGCGTTCCCGTTCGAGGTCCATGCGGTCCAGGTACTGGTCGGCCATCTCCCGCTCGGCGACCGCTCCCGTGAGTTCCAGGATGCGATCGGCCAGGGTAGACTTGCCGTGGTCGATATGCGCGATGATGCAGAAGTTCCGGATCAGATTCCTGTTCATAATCACTTGTGCCTATTATAGAGGACTATCCTTGACATGGGGACGGGGGGTGACGTCAAGGGACAGAGCGTTGATAGCTTGACATCTGGGGACTGGTCGCTGAGTTAAGGATGATGCGCGCTTAGCATGAAAGACTCCACTATCCTTAACTGGGGACCTGTCCCCATGTTGAGTTGGCTTTCCGACGCTTCCTTGACATGACCCCCAGCGTCAGTTTGTAGGCTTCGCACTGCTATGTTAAAATACCTCTCCGGGACGTCTAACCTTGAGGAGGAGTGTAGTTGCCGAACATCAAGCAGCAGGAGAAAAGGATGCGCCAGGCCGCGAAGGCGCGTATGCGCAACCGAGCGCGCAAGACCGAAGTCAAGACCTTCGTGAAGAAGTTCGTGGTAAGCCTGCCCGAGGGCGATAAGGAAGCCAGCCAGGAAGCTCTGCGTAAGGCCGCATCGCTACTGGACAGGGCGGCCTCGGACCGCATCATCCATAAGAACAACGCCGCTCACCGTAAGTCGCGTCTCACCGCGAAGTTCCAAGCCGCTTTCAAAGACTGAGGTCGTTATGACCTCACACTTATGGACAGTTCCCGTTCCAGCGCATCCAGGATGGCGCTCTCCACCTGGCTGATCTCCGCCTCCTCGAGCGTGCGGTCCTCCGAAAAATAAGTGAGCGTGAAGGCCATGCTCTTCTTGCCCTTCCCCACCTGCTCTCCCCGGTAGAGATCGAACATGCCTATTTCTCGCAGCAGGCTTCCGCCAGCTTTGCGGATAACCTTATCCACCTCGGCCTGCGCGATGCCCTCGTCCATCACCAGGGCGATATCCCGGCGTACGGCGGGGTAACGGCCAATCTCCCGGAACTCGGGCAGATGCTCGGCAACTGCCAGCAGCGCCGCCGCATCGAACTCCAGGACCTGCGTATTCGGCTTGACCTCAAAAGCCTCGGCTATGCCGGGTTTCAGCTCTCCGAACTCTCCCAGCAATGCGCCATGGACGGTCACCGCCGCAGACTTACCGGGATGGAGCCAGGGGCTCTGGGCCTTGAGCAACTCCCAGCCCTTGATGTTCAGACGCTCCAGTAGGACCTCTACTATCCCCTTTATGGTGTAGAAGTCCACCTCGCGGGCCTCCCGGTCCCATTGCTTCTGCGCCCAGAAGCCTCCCATGGCGCATCCTAGCTTCAGCGGCTCCTCCGGCAGATCCCGTCCCTTGCGAGGGAAAAAGACCCGGCCCACCTCGAATATGCCCAACTCGGTATTGCGCCGCCGCAGGTTGTAATCGAGCACGCTCAGTAGCCCCGGCAGCAGGGTGGTCCGCATGACCGCCATATCGTCGGAGACAGGGTTCCGCAGGCGCACCACATCCGGCTCGCCGCGCGCCATCCCCGGCTTTAGTCTCTCCAGTACCCGTTCCGCAGTGAAACCGTAGGTAACCACCTCGAAGAGCCCCGCCGCCTCCAGAAGTCGTTTGATACTCCGCAGCTCGCGCTGCTCCTGGTTGAGCCCTCCGTATCTGCCGCGCGAAGCGGGAAGCGTTGACGGGATACGGCTGTACCCGTAGAGACGCGCCACCTCCTCCACCAGGTCTATCTCGCGCTCCAGGTCCGGCCGGAAAGTCGGCACGATGGCATGCAGCACGCTGTCGCCGCCCTCCTCGGCCGTCTCCGTTATCCGGATGTCTATGGATTCCAGCAGGTCCGCGGCGGTGGATGCATCCAATTCCACGCCCAGAAGCCGGGATGCACGCTGCACTCTAAGCCCCAATCGCGCTGGTTCGATTACTCGCGGCCTGGCATCCAGTGTGCCCTTCAGGATCTGTCCTCCCGCGTAGGCACGCATGAGCTCGATGGCCCGGTCGGCCGCCCAAGCCGTACCGGAGGGGTCGCTGCCCCTCTCGAACCTGCGTGAGGCTTCCGAGGTCAGACCCAGCATCCTTGATACACGCATGATGGAGGTGGGCTTGAAATGCGCCGACTCGAGCAGTACGTCGGTGGTATCGTCGGCCACCTCCGAGTCCTCCCCGCCCATAACGCCCGCCAGTGCTATGGGGCCAGCGGGGTCCGTGATGAGGAGCATCTCCGGGTCCAGTTCCCGGGTGGCGCCGTCCAGCGTCACCATGCGCTCGCCCGGTTTTGCCCTCCGTACGATAATGTGACCCTCGTGAATCCGCCGGGCATCGAAAGCGTGCAGGGGTTGCCCGCACTCCAACATCACGTAGTTCGTTATATCCACGACGTTGCTGATGGGGCGCACTCCTGCCGCCCGCAGCCTCGTCTGCATCCAGAGAGGAGATGGGCCGATGGTGACCCCGCGGATCATGCGCGCCGTATAACGCGAGCAGAGGTCCGGATCGTCTATCTGCACCGTTGCGAGCTCCGTTATCTCCGGCAGGGTCTCCTCCTCGATGCGCGGCAAGGGTTGTGACAGTAGCAGACCTAGGATGGCGGCTACTTCTCGGGCGACGCCTATCATGCTCAGGCAGTCCGGGCGGTTCGGCGTGATCTCCAACTCCAGAACCTCGTCCGCGAGTCCGAGGTAGGAGGGAATATCTTCGCCGGGAGCAACTTCCGCTGGCAGCTCCAGGATCCCCGCCGTGTCGTCGTTCACCCCCAGTTCGGCGCCGGAAAGTAACATTCCCTCGGATGTCACTCCCATCATCTCCGCCCGCTCTATGCGGCGGCCGCCGGGCAGCACCGCCCCGGGCACGGCCACCGCGACTTTCATGCCCGCCGCAGCGTTCGGCGCTCCGCAGACGATATCCGCTACCCTGCCTCCTACGTCCACGCGGCAGAGCTTCAGACGGTCGGCGCGAGGATGCGGGCTGCACTCGAGCAACAGTCCCGCCAGGATGTTCTGCAATTCTCTGCCCGTTCGTACGATGGATTCAACAGCGGTGCCAGTGTTCTCCAGCCGGTCCGCCAGCTCCTCCGCCGGGATATCGATATCCACGTAATCTCTCAACCAGCTCAGGGGAACTCTCATTTCTCACTCTTCCTCGCTCAGATGCTCTGAAGGAAACGAAAATCCTGCTCCAGCAGGATCCGGATATCCGGAATCCTGTATTTCAAGGCGGCGATGCGCTCCACGCCCACCCCGAAAGCGAATCCGGAATACTCATCCGGGTCGTATCCCACGTAGCCAAAGACGTTAGGGTCGATCATGCCTGCGCCCAGTATCTCCAGCCATCCCGTCTGCTTGCACAACCGGCAACCGCTTCCCTCACAGATACCGCAGGAGACGTCCACTTCCGCGCTGGGTTCCGTGAAAGGGAAGAAATGCGGCCGGAAGCGCACTTCGCGCTCCGCTCCGAATATCTCGTGGCAGAAGAGTTCCAGGGTCCCTTTCAGGTCGCCGAGGGTGATGTGCCGGTCCACGGCGAATCCCTCCACCTGGTGGAACATGGGGGTATGGCTGGCGTCGGGTACGTCCCTTCTGTAGGCCTTGCCGGGGGAGACGATAAATAGGGGCGGCTTGCGCGACTCCATTACCCTTATCTGCACCGGCGAGGTATGGGTACGCAGAAGGGCGGTGGATTTCGCGCCATCCGCTTCCACGTAGAAGGTATCGGCCAGGGACTTTGCCGGATGCCACTCCGGGGTGTTCAGAGCCTCAAAGTTGTAGTAGTCGGTCTCCACCTCGGGGCCCTCCTGGAGCTGGTAGCCCATACCGATGAAGATATCCTCGATCTCCTCGATTATCCGTGTGATCAGATGCTTGCGGCCAAGTTTCTCGCTCCGTCCCGGAAGGGTTATGTCTATGGACTCCCGGCTCATGCGAAGGCCTTCCAGCCGGCTCTGCAGCTCCTGCTCACGGGCCTCCAGCCGGGATTCTATTTCCTTCTTCACCTCGTTTAACCTCTTGCCGAACGCGGGTCTCTCCGAGCTGTCCAGTTCACGGAGCTCCTGGAACAGGCGAGCTATGCTCCCGCTCCTTCCCAAAAACTCGATCCGCAGGTGCTCCAGGTCTTCCAGCGTTTCCACCGCCTGGAGTGTCTCGACGGCACGCCTGGCTATATTCTCCAGCTCCCGGTATCCGGATTCAGCATCCACTTGCGCTCCTTCCGCTCAGCGAGCTTCTCGCTGCCTCCTGATCTCGTATAGAAAAACTGAGGTGGCCTCGGCCACGTTAAGCGATTCGGCCTTTCCGAAGATGGGTATGCCTACCC
>JAHEXQ010000074.1 GCA_023252035.1 Actinomycetes bacterium | reverse complement strand
CGCGTTCGAGTTCGCACAGGACAAGCACCAGGAACAATTCCGCCGCAGCGGTGAGAGTTTCATCGCCCACCCGGTCGGCGTAGCCCAGATACTCGCCGAATTGGAGATGGACTCCAACACCATCGCGGCTGCACTCCTGCACGACGTGGTGGAGGACACCGACCTCTCCATCGAGGACCTGGCCAAAGAGTTCGGCGATGAGATCGCCTCCATCGTGGACGGCGTGACCAAGCTGGACAAGCTGGAGTTCAAGACGCACGAGGAGCACCAGGCGGAGAACATGCGCAAGATGTTCATTGCCATGGCCGAGGATATCCGCGTGGTTCTCATAAAGCTGGCTGACCGGCTCCACAACATGCGTACTCTTCACCATCTCCCGCCGGAGAAACAGCGGGAAAAGGCGCAGGAGACCCTAGACATCTACGCTCCCCTGGCGCATCGGCTGGGCATGAACCAGTTGCGCTGGCAACTGGAGGACCTGGCTTTTGCGACGCTTTATCCGCTCCGCTACCAGGAGATCCAGCAGATGGTGGCCCAGCGCCGCAAGGAGCGCGAGGTTTACATCGACGAGGTGGCCGAGAGCCTGCGGGAACGTCTGAAGTCGGCGCGCATCGGCGCCCGCGTGAGCGGACGGGTCAAGCACTTCTTCAGCATCTATTCCAAGATGATGGCCCGGGGCATGCAGTTCGACGAGATCTACGATCTCTTCGCGGTACGCGTCATTGTGGACTCGGTAAGGGACTGCTACGCCGTGCTGGGCATCGTACACTCGCTCTGGAAGCCGGTTCCGGGGAAGTTCAAAGACTACATCGCCATGCCCAAGTTCAACATGTACCAGTCTCTGCACACCGTGGTCATGGGCCCCCGGGGGAAGCCCCTGGAGATCCAGATACGCACGGAGGAGATGCACCGCACGTCCGAATACGGCATCGCGGCGCACTGGCACTACAAGGACGCGCAGAAGTCGCGGCGCACCTTCCAGGACCGCTTGAGCTGGTTGAAGGGCATCCTGGAATGGCAGCAAGAACAGCGCGACCCCGCGGAATTCATGGAGTCCCTGAAGATAGACCTCTTCCGGGACGAAGTTTTTGTCTTCACGCCCAAGGGCCAGGTCCTGGCGCTGGTCAAGGGGTCCACGCCACTTGATTTTGCCTATGCCATCCACACGGAGGTCGGGCATCACTGCGTAGGCAGCCGCGTCAACGGCAAGATCGCCCCGTTGGAATACCAGTTGCGCAACGGCGACATCGTCGAGATCATCACCTCCAAGACCTCACCCGGACCATCGCAGGACTGGTTGAAGATCGCCAAGAGCAGCCGGGCGCAGAGCAAGATCCGGCAATGGTTCTCCAAGGAGAGGAGGCTCGAAGAGATCCAGGAGGGGCGCGAGGACCTGCAGAAGGAACTGCGCAAGGCCAAGCTGCCCGTGCAGAAGATACTGGGTTCCGAGGTCATCACCCAGGTGTACGAGGACTATAAGCTGGCTTCGCTCGAGGACTTCTACGCCGCTCTGGGTTCCGGCAGGGTATCGCTGCAACAGGCGGTTGCGCGCATAGCCGCACGGGTTGCCCCGGAGCCGGAGGCGAGCGAGGAGATCTTGCCGACCCCTGAGCCGCACAAGCGGGCTCCCATGCACTCACGCGGGGTGAAAGTGGAAGATGTCGAGAACGTCATGGTGCGCATCGCCAAGTGCTGCAACCCTGTGCCCAACGACGACATCGTCGGATTCGTGACGCGCGGCCGGGGTGTCTCCGTACACCGCAGCGACTGCCCCAACGCCAAACACATGCTGGAGAACGACTACCGTAGCCTGGTGGTCGAATGGGATACCGGGCGTCCCGCCACTTTCCAGGTGGAGATAGAGGTGGACGCGCTGGACCGTCCCAGGCTGCTGAAGGACATCACCACGGTGCTGGGCGAATTCCACGTGAATCTCATCTCGGCCAGCCTGGCCATCACCAAGGACAACGTGGCGGTCAGCCGCTTCATATTCGAGTTGGGCAACATCGCCCACATGGAGGATATCCTGCGCAACGTCCGTAAGGTGGACGCGGTGTTCGATGCTTACCGGGTTACACCTACCTGATATCCGTTCCTGGCAGCCGAAGCCGCTGCAACCCTGAGGAAGGGGAGATCGATGCGCGCTGTGGTTCAGAGGGTGAGCGGCTGCCGCGTAACCGTGAATGGACGGCAAGTCTCCCGAATCGCCGCCGGCTTGCTAGCGCTCCTGGGAATCGAACAGGGCGATACCGAGCAGGACATCGGGTACATGGTAAGGAAGATATCAGCGTTGCGTGTCTTCGATGACACCGAGGGCAAGCTCAACCTCTCCCTGGGAGAGGTCGGGGGAGAGTTGATGCTCGTGTCGCAGTTCACGCTGCTGGGAGATGCGCGGAAGGGGAACCGGCCCGGCTTCAGCCGCGCCATGACGGGCGAAGAAGCGAGGCATCTCTACGAAAGGGCTCTGCAGGCCTTTCGTAGAGAGGGTATGCCGGTGGCGGGAGGAGCCTATGGCGAACATATGCGGTTGGAACTCACCAACGACGGCCCCGTAACCGTGCTTTTGGATAGCCGCGGGGTTTTTTGATAGAGTATCAATGTTCCATTCCGGTCACGTGTGAGGAGAAGTCATGCTGGTAGAGGCCCTGCAGGTGGGCATGCTGGGAACCAATTGTTATGTTGTGGCAGCTAACCCTGGGGGAGACGCCGCCGTCATCGACCCGGGCGGCGACCTCAAAGCCATACTCGCGACGCTGAAGAGACACGAGCTGAAGTGCACCGCCATCCTGTGCACGCACGGGCACATGGACCACGTGGCCGCAGCCGGGCCTCTTTCCGAGGCGACGGGCGCCCCGGTCATGGTCCACCCTGAGGATGCCGGGGCTCTATCGGCGCTGCGCGCGCGCCTTCTGGGAGGGGTAGTAGGAGGGGTTGTTCCCGCGCGTCCCCGGTCCCTGGAGATGCTCGAGCCGGGCAAGGCCGTCGCTGTTGGTGAACTCCAGCTCCAGGTGCTGCATACGCCGGGCCACACCCGCGGCAGCGTGAGCTTCTATGCGGCTCCCGATCTCTTCTGCGGGGACCTTATCTTCCAGGGTTCCATTGGCCGGACGGACCTCCGCGGGGGTTCGATGGCGGACCTCCTGGCGTCGGTGAAGGAGAAGGTCTTCGTGCTGCCCGAGGATACGCGCATCATGACCGGTCACGGCCCGCGGACAACGCTGGCCGCTGAAAAGCGTTCGAACCCCTATTTGCGGGATCTCTAGGGGGGCAGAGCGTTGCACTTGCAAGCCCCCAAAGGTATGAGCGACGTCTTGCCGCCCGAGAGCGGGCGTTGGAAGGAAACCATCCGCAAAGCGGAGGAGCTATTCGACCTCTATGGGTACGAGGAGATAATCCTGCCCGTGCTGGAGCAGACCGAGGTCTTCCTGAAGGGCATCGGTCCCACGAGCGACATCGTGCAGAAGGAGATGTTCACTTTTGAGGACCGGGGAGACACCTCTCTGACCCTGCGGCCCGAGGGAACCGCCGGGGTGGCGAGGGCTTTCGTGCAGAGCATGGCGAAGTACCCCATGCCCCTCAAGCTCTATTACCAGGGCCCCATGTTCAGGCGGGAGAGGCCGCAGAAAGGGCGTTTCCGGCAGTTCTTCCAGTTGGGCGTGGAGCTCATCGGCTCCGCCAAGCCCGTGGCGGATGCGGAGGTCATCGCGCTGGCGCAGGACCTCATGGCCGCCCTGGGAGAAGGACGCATCGATCTACTGGTGAACAGCGTGGGAGATAGCAGGTGCCGCCCGGCTTACTCGGAGATGCTGCGCGCCTATCTGGATAGGATGGAGGACCGGCTGTGCCAGGACTGCCGCCGGCGCAAGCAGACCAACCCCTTGCGCGTATTCGACTGCAAAGAGCCGGGGTGTTTCCAAGTAGTGCAAGAGGCTCCGCGCATCACCGATCACCTCTGCGAAAAGTGCCAAGCCCATCTCGAGGAGACGCTGGAGCTGCTCGGACAGGCGCAGATAACCCTCGAGCTCGATAAGAGCCTGGTGCGCGGGCTCGATTATTACACCCGTACCGTCTTCGAGTTCCGTTCCCCCGCTCTGGGAGCCCAGAACACCATCGCTGCGGGCGGGCGCTATGACGGCCTGATAGAATCCTACGGGGGGCCGCCCACGCCCGCCACCGGATTTTCGCTGGGCCTGGAACGATTATTGATGCTCCATAGCGGCGAGCGCGGAAAGGCGGAGCGGGCCGGCGCCTACCTCGTCGCGGAGGAGGCGGAGGCGCGTAACCGTGCTTTCATACTAGCGCGCGAACTGCGCGGGCGGGATATCCCCTGCGACCTGGATTGCCTCGACCGCAGCATGAAGGCGCAGGCCAAAGCGGCGGATCGGCTCGGCTACCGCTACACCGTCTTCCTGGGGCCGGAGGAGCTGGCCAGTGGCCGTTTAACGCTGCGAAACATGGCAGCGGGCACGCAGGAGTCGTTATCGGAGAAAGAATTGATCGCACGGCTGGAAGCGGCGCGGAGTACAGCAAGCAAGGAGAACGAATGACCCAGCACGGTTGGAATAAAAGGACTCATTACTGCGGGGACCTGCGGGCGGCGGATGCCGGCCGGGAGGTAGTGCTCAACGGCTGGGTGCAACGCCGGCGGGATCACGGGGGCCTGATCTTTCTGGACCTGCGAGACCGTGCAGGCATCGCCCAGGTGGTCTTCAACCCGCAGATAAGCCCGGAGGCCCATGCAGCGGCCGAGGACATTCGCGGGGAGTTCGTCCTCGCGGTGGAGGGCACCGTGGGACGCAGGCCCGAGGTCGCGGTAAATCCCAACCTCGGCACGGGAGAAGTCGAGGTCACAGCGCGCAGCGTACAGGTTGTGTCCACATCGAAGACGCCTCCCTTCGAGGTGAAAGACGGCGTGAAAGTAGACGAATCTCTGCGCTTGCGCTACCGCTACCTGGATCTGCGGCGGCCGGAGATGGCCGGCAATTTCGTTATGCGTGCGGCTGTCAGCAAAGCAGTGCGTGATTTCCTCGACGCGGAGGGTTTTCTGGAGATAGAAACGCCCATGCTCACCAAGAGCACGCCCGAAGGAGCCCGCGATTTCGTGGTGCCGGCAAGGCTGCAACCCGGACACTTCTTCGCCCTGCCCCAGTCGCCCCAGTTATTCAAGCAGATACTCATGGTCGCCGGATTCGACCGCTACTACCAGATCGTGCGCTGCTTCCGGGATGAGGACCTGAGGGCCGACCGGCAGCCCGAGTTCACCCAGATAGACCTGGAGATGTCCTTCATCGAATCGGAAGATATTATCGGGCTTATGGAGCGGATGTTCACCAAGGTTTTCGCCGGAGCGCTGGGCGTGGAGCTGGAGTTGCCCTTCCCGCGCCTCACGCATAAGGAGGCTATGAGCCTGTACGGCACGGACCGGCCCGACCTCCGTTACGGTATGGCCTTCCTGGAGTTCACCGACGTCTTTGGGAGCAGTGGCTTCGAGCTGTTCAAGAAGGTGGCTCAGGAGGGCGGAGTGGTGCGTGGATTCAAGGTGCAGGGGCTCACTAACCCTACGCGCAAACAGCTCGAGGCCCTGGTGGACAAGGCCAAGGAGCTGGGCGCCTCCGGCCTTGTCTGGATGGTGGGCGAGGAAGGCAATGGCCTCCGGTCGCCCATATCCAAATTTCTGGGGCCCGCGGAGATGCACCCGATATCGGAGCGGGCGCGCTTCTGGCCGGGGGAGGTCCTGCTGCTGGCAGCCGGCTCCCAGGCTGAGGTGAACGAGCTGCTCGCGGGACTTCGCGCCCACTGCATCGAGGAATTCAGCCCCGAACCCGAGGAGTGCTTCGCGTTTGCGTGGGTAATGGATTTCCCGCTCTTCGATTGGGATGAGGAGGAGAAGCGGCTCAAGTCCAATCACCATCCCTTCACCAGCCCTGACCCGGAGAGCATCCCGCTCCTGGAGGAGAAACCGCTGGAAGCCCTCTCCGACAGCTATGACCTTGTACTGAACGGAGTGGAGATCGGGGGCGGCAGCATCAGGATTCATGACCGTGAGCTCCAGCAGCGCATCTTCAACCTGCTCGGGTTGGACCCCGAGGAATCCCGCGAGAAATTCGGGTTCCTGCTCGAGGCCTTTGAATACGGTCCGCCGCCGCATGGAGGCATCGCTTTCGGCCTGGACCGGCTGGTAATGCTCATGGCCGGCAGGGCGACCATCCGGGACACCATCGCCTTTCCGAAGACGCAGACGGCTTCGGACCTCATGGCCGGGGCGCCGGACACCATATCCGCGGCGCAGCTCAAGGAACTCCGCTTGAGGCTGAGTTGAGGCAGGCCTGTTCCCTGGCATTTAAGATGATTACGGCGTTGTGCCTGGCCGTCGTCCTTCTCGGCGTATGCCTGTTGCCGGCTGGCTGCGGCCTGAGCGGCGGGAGCCAACCCCCTCCATCGCCAAGTCCAGAGGAGCAACTGGCCCAGCACGTGCAGGTGTTCCGTGACAACCTCGTCATCCTGGAGAGGAAAGTGCATGACTACGTAAACGATGAGCGCGTCAAGGCCGGCCTGCCGGCTCTTGATTGGGAAGATGCACTGAACCGGATCGCCCGCTACCACAGCGAGGATATGGCCACGCGTGACTACTTCAACCATGTGAGCCCCGAAGGGGAGACCTTCTCCGACCGCTACAAGAAGTTCGGCTACAACTGTTCGCGCCAGGTCGGCATGGCCGTCTATATGGGCGGGGAGAACCTCCTCATGAATAACGTCTCCGACTACTACACCTACGACGAGACTACCGGTGAGATCCTGGAGTACCATTTTCTCAGCCTGGAAGATCTGGCCGCCAATGCCGTTAGCGGCTGGATGGGGAGCCCGGAGCATAGGGAGAACGTCCTCTTCCCGCACTTTCAGAAGGAGGGAATCGGAATATACGTTACCGACTCGGGCAAGGTCTATATTACCGAGAACTTCTGCTGAGCCGCCTCATACAGGCAAGTGCCATGCGGCGCGTTGTGGATTGACCCCGGCGGTGTTAGTATCGGATTGAGGATAGAGTTAATAGCTCGACCTTGTACGTGGATTGTCGTAACGTATTGTTGAGCCAACACTACGTGAAAGGGATCCGGAATCCGGACGCGGATGTACTGCCCGGCACCCGGGACCGGGACCACAGAAGCGGCCGGCAGGAGCCCACCTGTCGGAGCGACAGGCCCAAATACGGACGATCATACGGCAAGGTGGAGCTATTGCTTTTAGACACAAATGCCCCTGCCGTTCACTATCATGACCAGGGGTCAGGGTCCGGAGCCGGTGACGCCATATGGATCTCTTCGAATCCAGGTTGCGGGAGACACAACTGAGAGACGCTCCACTGGCGGTGCGCATGCGCCCCCGGAGCTTGCAGGAGTTCGTGGGCCAGGGGGAGATCGTCGGCGAAGGCACTATCCTGCGCAAAGCCATCGAGTCGGATCAACTCCTCACGGCCATCTTCTGGGGCCCGCCAGGCTCGGGCAAGACCACCCTGGCCCGCATCATCGCCAACATCACCGAGGGACATTTCGAGCAGATATCGGCGGTCACCAGCGGCGTTGCTGACGTGCGTCGCATCATCGAGGAAGCACGCGAGCGCAAGGGCCTCTACGGCACGAAGACCATCCTCTTCATCGATGAGATCCACCGCTTCAATAAAGCGCAGCAGGATGCGCTGCTGCCGGCGGTGGAGGACCGCCTGGTCATATTGATCGGAGCCACAACGGAGAATCCCTATTTCGAGGTGAACTCCGCCCTGGTATCGCGCTCCAAGATCCTGCGCCTGCGGCCCCTGTCGGAGGAGGAGATCCGCCTGGTGGTGCAACGCGCGCTGGAGGACAGGGAGAGAGGGCTAGGCCAGCTCAACCTGCTGGTGGACCCCGAGGCGGAGGACCATATGGTGACCATGGCGGGAGGGGATGCCCGCGCCGCGCTCAACACCCTGGAGGCGGCTACACTTATCGCGCCCGTGGAAGATGGCCGTCCGCACGTCACGCTGAAAGTGGCCGAGGAGGCGGCTCTACGCAAGGCGCTTCTGTACGACAAGACCGGAGATGCGCATTACGACACCATTTCGGCCTTTATCAAGTCCATGCGCGGCTCGGACCCGGACGCCTCTCTCTATTGGTTGGCCCGAATGCTCTACGCGGGAGAGGATCCGCGTTTCATAGCCCGCCGCATGATCATCTTTGCCTCGGAGGACGTGGGTCTGGCCGATTCGCACGCGCTCCAGGTAGCCACCTCTGCCGCGCGTGCGGTGGAATTCGTGGGACTTCCCGAAGCGCAACTGAACCTGGCGCACGCGGTCCTGTACCTGGCGCTGGCCCCCAAGAGCAACTCGGCAATCCAGGGAATCATGCGTGCGACCAAGGATGTGGAGCAACGGGAAGCACCGCCCGTCCCCCTACACCTGCAGGATCCCCACTATCCCGGAGCGAAAAAGCTCGGGCACGGCGAGGGCTATAAGTATCCTCACACCTACCCCGGCCACTACGTCGACCAGGAGTACCTGCCGGAGAAGCTGCGGAGCACGCACTATTACGAACCGGGAACCGAGGGCGAGGAGCAACGTATGGCGGGCGAATGGCTGAAGAGGCTGCGCCGCAACCGCCCACCCTCTCCCGACACCGATTAACCACAGATAGTGGGCATGCGAACAAAATCCTACCTGACCCCGAACATGTTCGCTTTCGCGCTGGATTCGTTTGATATAGTCTGTATGCCTCATGGAACGCCGCAGCTGCTTGTGTTCCTGAATATGTTGTTATACAATGAATCAGTATTGATGGGGATTAGGGCTACAATACCTTCCTGCGAAAGCGAATTCACACAGGTACGACTATGGGCGGATGTCTACACTACTGTGTCTATTTTCTGACGGCTGCTGCGGAGACTCTGAAACCGGCAAACATGGCCATTTCAGTGCCGCGAGCGGCCGTGTTCTATTTTGAGGAAGGTAAGGTCATGAGGGGAGGGCTTTGAGAATGCGGACACGTCTAAGGATTGGCATTATCGCCTTTACGGTTATGGCTCTAATGGTATTGGGCCTGATCGCTCTGCTGGGAAGCTCAGCCGGAGCGGCGAGCATGAGGAGTGTAGGCCCAGACAAAGCCTACGCAACGGTCCAAGCAGCGGTAGATGCCGCGCAGACGGGCGACACTATAGTCATTGATCCAGGAGAATTCGAAGGATTCAGGGTGGTCGGCAAGATCGGATTGACCATCATGGGTGCTGGCGAAACACAGACCCGGATCAGACCGACCGAGCTCCTTGCTGCCGGCAAGGCCCACAAATACGATGCAGACGTACATTGCGCGGTCTTTGTGGACGGCTCCGCGCAGATAACCATCAAGGACATGCAGATCTCGGGCAATGGGCTGGGTCCCAACGCCGTCCTCTTCTGGAATGACTCCAGCGGCACGATCCAAGATGCGGCTATCACGGACACAACGGTCGTCAGCGGCGTGCAGACCGGCCAAAGCCTGGCAATAGATGCGGGTGGCGGTCAGACCTCCCAACTCGACGTGATCAACACGGATTTCAGCGGATTCAACAAGAACGCCATCGATGCCGTGAACGGCAACGGCTCCACGAGCAATCCTGGCAATATCATCGTGCACGTGCAAGGCGGAACGATAACCGGCGCCGGGCTCACCGGAGCGATAGCCCAGAACGGGATCGTGCTTTACAACCGGGGTGGAGGGACCGTCTGGGGTTCGGTAAACGGGACCGCTATCAGCCTGATCGAATACACCGGCGCAGGAACAACTGCGTCCGGAATTTTGGACTATCTGGCCAGCCCCATAACGGTGCAGAACTGTAGCTTCCAGAACGTGCAGTCGAATCTCGCCACCTACGGAATCGCTTCCGAGATCGACGCCACGGTAGGGAACACTTTCGACGGTAAAGCGGTGGCCGGCATGACCTCAAGCGAGCTGTTCGCCCTGGAGGACCGAATTGAGCATGCTACGGACGATGCACTCGCGGGCTTGGTACGGGTTAAGGCCGGCAACGTCTACGTAACGCTTGCCAGCGGCAGTATACAGAGGGGCATCAATGCGGCAGCATCCGGCGATACCGTGAACGTTGCCCCCGGTACCTTTCAAGAATCCGACATCGTTCTCAATAAGCCCGTGAGCCTGGTGGGTAGCGGCCAAAGCCAGACCTTCATCGCTCCTTCCGCCGTATCCACACACGACTACGCTCACTATCCGGACGGTAGCCATCAGGGCTTGATAGTCGCGGCGAACAGCGCGACGGTACAGGATCTGACCATCGATGGGAATCTGAACGCCGGTCTGTCGCCCGCAACCCTCAATTTCCACAACGGCATCGTTCAGCAGAACGGAAATACCTTCAATAACACCACGGTTCGAGACGTGACCGTAAAGAACGTGTGGTGGCGTGGCATCAACCTGCGCTGGGGCGGCAGCGGTCACCTGATGGATGGCGTAACGGTGGAGAATGTCAGCGGATATGGAGCGGGCACGGTCGCGCGCGAGCAGAACATCGGCATCCTTCTTATGGCGCCGTCGGCAGGAGAAGTCCGCGACTGTTACGTCACTTCAGCGGGAGTGGGTATAGCTTGCGGCAGCGCCGGGCCTATGAATACCATTAACTGGCATGACAACGAGGTAGAGGACGTGGATGCGTACGCCTACGAGATGGTGCACGTCGGAGTGGGATCTCAATTCACCTACAATACGGCCTCTTTCAGCGACCCGGCTAACAATGCGACCGGTCTCTACTGCTATTACACCAAGCTGAACATTCAGGACAGTAGCTTCCAGGGTGCCAAGCGGGGCGCTCAGATCGAGGTTCAGAACAATCCAGTCTCGGACTTGGTCTTCGGCACGGGCACGGAGTTCGAGGGGCCCGGGAAGAGCGTGGGGGGCTCGGTGGGCCTGCTCGGCCAAGATGTGGATTATCCGGAGAATCCGTACTCCCATTTCACGGTAGACGGCGCCTCCATACACGGCTTTGAAACCGGCGTGAAGTCCACGGTCTCCGGTACCGGGACCGGACTGGTCGTCATACAGGGCTGCGAGATCTTCGACTGCTCCAAGGGGATCAGCATCGGCACCAATAGCTCGGCCGAAGTGCACAGCAATAACATCAGCGGTAACAGCTCAGTCGGCGCCGAAGTAGTGGGAGGGGCATGCAATGCCACGGACAACTGGTGGGGCACCGCCAATGGTCCTCAGCACGCCTCTAACTCCTTCAACGTAATTGCGCAGGGAGATGCGGTATCGGATGGTGTCGTTTTCGTTCCCTGGCTCAATGGGCCGGTGGGGACGGGCTTGAGCTTCGCGCCAGTGACCATAGGGTTGACCGGCAAATACGCATCGTTGCAGGGAGCGATTTTAGGCGCAATTTCCGGTGAAGCCATTGGCCTGGCGGCCGGCACTTATACCGAGTCGGGGCAGGTCGTCATCGATAAAGATCTCTCGATAAATGGTAGTGGCAAGAACGCCGCGATCATAAAGCCTGCGCAGAGTACCGGTGCTTCCGGAGACGCCCGGGCATGGTTCCTGGTCAATACAGGCCGTATCTTTAACTTGAGCCACGTGACCCTCGACGGTGAAGGCAAGCTGGTGAGCATAGCTCTGCTCTCCAATGGAGGGGGCACGCTGGACGACAATATCTTCCGCAACATCGAGTACGACAAATACTCCGGGCGAGGTGTGTGTGTTTATGGTGCACCGATGGTCATCACGAACAACACTTTCTCCAACATCCAGCGTATCGGGGTTTTCGTGTTCGGCGTCAGCTCTCCATCGACCATCGACGGCAACACCTTTGCCGGCAAAGGAGAAGGAGACTGGCTCGATTACGCTATAGAACTCGGAGGAGGAGGCAAGGCGAATATAACGGACAACCTCATCTCGGATGCGCGAGGGGTAGCCAGCGTTGATGGCTCAGTGTCGGCGGGCATTTTGGTGACCACATATTTTGCGCCGGGAACCGAAGCCAATATCACGGGTAACACCATCTCGGACTGCACCTATGGGATCGCGGTCG
>JAHEXQ010000073.1 GCA_023252035.1 Actinomycetes bacterium | reverse complement strand
CACGTTGAGCAGCCTGAAGGCCCAGGCGATGTGCCGAGTGCTCCAGTCCAGGCGGGGCGTAGGCATGGTCAAGCGCGCCTCCTTGCCCATGACCGTTCTCCATACTGCCTGGATCTGCTCGCGAGAAGTTGGCGGGTCGGGGTCCACGACGTGGAAGCACTTGCCGATGGCCTCGGTATTGCTGCCGATGACCGCGGCGGCGGCGGTAAGAAAGTCCACCGGTATGAAATTGGGGCGGGCCTCGCCCCGGCCGAAGTTCACCGGAGGAACCCTAAGGGTTTTGGCCGTCTCCGCCATGGGGAAGGTCAGATAGATGTTGTCGAACTTGTCGGTCTCCCCAGTGCGGGAGTCTCCGTGCACCCCGGCTGGCCGGATTATCACGGCCCGAAGTCCGTCCTTCTGTATGGCCCGGCGCACCTCCATCTCGCCCCAGAACTTGGTGGAGAAGTAGGGGTTGATAAGGTCCTGCCCCTCATCCAGTTCGTCCTCCAGGATGAGGCCGGTACGTTCCGCATGCACCACCACGGAGCTGAAGTGCACCAGGTGTGAAAGGTGGGGGCAGACTTTACAGAAGGCGACGATGTGCCGCACGCCCCAGTAGTTCACCCGCCGTGCCAGCCCTTCCGGCACGTTGAGGTCGAAGGCGCCCGCCAGGTGCCAGACTTCGCTGGTGCTGGATGCTGCCTTGCCGTACAGGTCATCGGAGAGTCCCAGCTTGGCGTCTGTGATATCTCCTGCCACCGCCTTCAACTGGCCCTCGGCGGCCTTCCCCTCCGCCACGAGGCTCTCCATATCCTTCTGGGCCCTGCCCAGGAACTTCGCCTGCACCAGAAAGGTGAACCTGGCCTGCGGATCGCTCGCGAGCATGTCCCGCACCAACCATCTTCCGATAAAGCCCGGATAACCGGTGAAGAAGATACTCCGAGATGCCATGTAAAGCCTCCTCGTTCAAGCGGCGCCGTGGCGCGTGAGGGGTAATGCTCAGCTTGATTATAGCAGCTTGCCTGCGGCGCGACCCCCAGCCTGCCCGCAACATTTTCGAGTATAATGGTGGGACCATCGAGTAGGACAAGGGGAGGTGCTACGCCTTGAGCGTCAACAGTTTCAAGTTCATGTCCCGGACACTGGCGGAGTCACTGCAGCGGTGGCCTTACGTGGATACCAGCGGGGAGGAGATTCCGTGGAAGCCGCTGGCCAAGCCCGTGGCGGATTGCAAAGTGGCCCTGGTATCGTCGGGGGGGTTCTACCGCGCGGTCGACGAGCCCTTCAACCTGGACCGGGAGAGGTCCGAGCCGCTCTGGGGCGATCCCAGCTTCCGGGAGTTGCCCAGGTCCATCACCCAGGAGGAGATAAGGGCCGCTCACCTGCACTATGAGAGCTCGCACGCCATGCGCGACTTCAACTGCATGTTCCCGCTGGGCGCCCTGGAGGAACTCCTGGCGCAGGGCCGCATCGGCTCCATCTCCGAGACGCACCTCTCCTTCATGGGCTATCAGCCCAAGCCGCGTGTGCTCATGCAGGAGACGGCGCCGCGCATGGCCGAACGCCTGCGCGGTCTGGGCGTGGACCTGGTACTGCTCAGTTCCGGGTGACCTCTCTGTAACCAGTCCGTGGGACTGGTGGCGCGGGTGCTGGAGAAGGCCCGCCTGACCACGGTAGTCCTGACCAATATGCCCTGGATAACCAGGAAAATCGGGGTGCCGCGATCCGTAGCCATCGAGTTTCCCTTCGGGATGATCTACGGGCATCCCGGCGAGCGCGAGATGCAACTGGCTATCCTCGGCCGCCTGCTGGACCTGGCCGGCGATGCCGGAAAGGCAGGCACCATGGTGGAACTGCCTTACACCTGGCCGGAGGAGGACGTGAGGAAGAGGGATTGGTTCCCGGAGGAGCCGACCCCATGGATGGCCGACCAGGACAGGCTGATGGAGATGATGGATTTCATAGCGCATGGAAACCCCCTCGAGTAGGATGGCCTTTCCCCAGGCTGGGCCGGCTGCCGGGGACGGCGCCGGCCCAGCCGCAGGCTATCGCTGGGTGGTGCTGGCAGCCTTCGGGCTGACACTCTTCACGCAGGCTCTGCTCTGGCTCACTTTCGCCCCGCTGGAGAGCGCAACCCAGATCGCGCTGGGGGTGGGGCATTTTCCTGTCCGGCTGCTGGCGCTGGTGGATCCTATCACCTTCATCCTGTTGGCGGCGGGGGCGGGGATGCTGGCCGATCGGCGCGGATTCAAGTTCACCGTGACCCTGGGCCTCGGGATCATGACGCCGGCAGCAGTGGGCCGTTCCCTCATCCTGCACCTCCATCCCGGCGGCGCAGCGCTCTATTACCCGCTCCTGGCCATGCAGGTCGTCATATCCGCGGGGGCGGTCTGCTGTGTGGCCTGCATCATGCAGATGCCCGTGAAGTGGTTTCCGGCGCACCAGCGGGCCACGGCCACGGGATTGACCAGCACGAGCCTGCTCCTGGGTAACGCCATTGTCTTCCCGCTGGCCGCGCTGCTGGGTAGTGTGCCGGCGTCGGCCACGGCCCGAGAGGCTCAACTGGCCCTGACACGTGTGCTGGACGTCTTCGCGGGCATCGCTCTGGTCACCGCGGCGGTCTTCCTCCTGCTGGTCAAAGCGGACCCGCCTGCGCCCGCCGGTACGCCAGCGGCGCACTCGATGCCGGACCGCCGGGTGGTGAGGGAACTGTTCAGACTGGCGGATTTCCGGGCAATCGCGTTGCTCTTCTTCTGGGGGCTGGGCCTTTATGGCGGGCTCATGGTGACCATGGAGAAGATGATGCGCTTCCACGGTTTCGACGCGCGCTTCGCGGCGCTGGTAGCGGGTTGCCTCACATTCGGCGGCATCCTCGGCTCTCTTGTCCTGCCTTCCGTCTCCGACCGGGTCGGGAGGCGACGTCCTTTCATATATATGGCGGCCGGCCTGACCGTGCCATGCACTTTGGCCCTGGGCTTCATCGGATTGCGAGCGATAGACCTGGCCGCCGCCCTGCTGCTCGGCTTCTTCCTGCTCGCCGCGCAGCCCATTATATTCACCATGCTGGGGGAGATGGAGGACGTGGGCCCGAGCCTGGCCGGCACCGCGGTGGGAGCGGTTTTCGCCTTCGGCAGCTTCGGACAGGTGCTGCTGCCTCTGCTCATCGAGTTGTTCAAAAGGCAGGGAGCCGCGGGCGCCCTGGATTACCGCTGGTCCACCCTGATCCTGGGAGCCCTGGGTGTCGTGGGGTTCCTCTTCATCATGCGCAGCATCCCCGAGACCGGCCCCCGCGCGCACGCCCGTGCAGCAAAAGGGCCTGATCCTTTTGCTGCACCCTCCTGACCGGCCACGGCCGTTTTTGCAGCTAGAGAGCTCTTGCCTCTGCGCGCAACATGTCTGTTGAGCTGGCCTTTCTCCCCGTTTTCCGGTAAATTAGATAAGGGCTTGTAAACATTAAGTGAAAATAGATGTAGCCCGGAAGGTGACACGAGATGCAGCAGATGGAGCAGCAAAGCATTAAGCGGAAACACGACGAATTTTCCCTTCCACTTCCCGCCTCGGCAGAAGTTGTGGTTATCGGCGGCGGAGTGGTCGGTTGCGCCATAGCCCGCGAACTGACCCGCTTCACCCCCGACGTGGTTGTCCTGGAGAAAGAGAACGATGTGGCCGATGCCGCCAGTAAAGCGAACAATGCCATGGTCCATAGCGGCATGGGCGAGAAGAAGGGAACCCTTAAGGCACATCTGAACGTGCGGGGCAACCGGATGTACGACCGGTTTGTCGAGGGTCTTAACGTCGAGTTCAAGCGCGACGGCATGTTCATCGTCATAACCCCGCGCAGCCTCTCCTTCCCCTGGTTGCGCTGGATCCCGGCATGGCTCGTGCGGCAGTGGATGCGGGTTTGTCTGCCCTGGGTGCTCGTCGCTTACGGCAGGGGCAAGGGCATCAAGGGACTCAAGAGGGTGAGGCGCAAGAAGTTGCTGCGCCTGGAGCCGAACCTGACCCCGGAGGTGATCTCCGGCATATACGACCCCAACTACGGCCGCATTTCCCCTTACAAGTTGACCATCGCACTGGCCGAGCATGCCGTCATCAACGGCGCCCGTGTCTGCCTGAACACGGAGGTCATGGGGGTGCGCGTGGAGGACGGAGAGGTACGCGGGGTCATCACCGACCGCGGCGAGATAGCGACAAAGCGGGTGGTGAACGCCGCCGGTTGCTTCGCCGATGAGGTCGCGCGCATGGCAGGCGCCGACGGGTTCCGCATCCACGCGCGCAAGGGGGCGACGCTCCTCTTCGACAAAGAGATCAGCACGGTAGTTAACCACACCATCAGCGAACTCCGGGTACCCCTGGCGGGGCACAGCAAGGGCGGCGGGCTTATGCCTACCATAGACGGACCGCTGCAATTGGGGCCTACGGCCATCGAAGTGGAGGACAAGTACGACACCTCGGTCAGCCGGGAGGAGATCGACTGGATACTGGACCGCTTCCTCTACCTCATACCCACCTTCCCCAAGTCCTCGGTCATATGCGCCTTCACGGGCGTACGTGCGCCCACCGAGCAGGAGGACTTTGTCATCGGCGTTTCGGACAAGGTGAAGGGATTTGTCAACGCTGCGGGTACGCAATCGCCGGCCCTGGCCTCCGCGCCGGCCATTGCCGAGATGGTGCTGGGCGTACTGCAAGGCCTGGGCGTCAGCCGCACGCTCCGCGAGGATTTCGACCCTGTGCGTCCCGGGAAACCGGTCTTCAGCAAGTTGAGCGACGCGGAGAGGCAGAAGCTGGTGGAGGAAGACCCGCGCTGGGGGCACGTCATCTGCCGGTGTGAGTACGTGACGGAGGCGGAGATCGTGAACGCCATCCACGGCATCATCCCGGCCACCACCGTCGATGCGGTAAAACGCCGCACGCGGGCGGGTATGGGACGGTGCCAGGGGGGCTTCTGCGGGCCGCGCGTCTCGGCCATCCTGGCCCGCGAACTGGGCATCCCGGTCACGCAAGTCACCAAGGACGGCGAGGGCTCGCCCCTCTTCTGCTGCGAATCCAAGGACCTCCTCAAGGAGGTGGTCTAGATGCGCCAGACAAGGCAACCCGAGGTCGCCGTTATCGGTGCCGGCCCGGCGGGTTTGGCTGCGGCGCTTGCCGCGGCGCAGGCGGGGCTCGGGGACGTAATGCTCATAGAACGGGATCTGGAGCTGGGAGGGATCCTGCCCCAGTGCATCCACGATGGCTTCGGCTCCATCGTCTTCAAGGAGGCGCTCACCGGGCCGGAGTACGCGCAGTATTTCATAGACATGGTGGGGCGGAGCAATATAGACGTCCTCCTGGACACCATGGTCCTGGACCTCACGGCCGAGAGGAAGATAACGGCGATCAACTCACGGGACGGGGTCCTGGAGATAGAGCCGAAGGCGGTTATCCTGGCCATGGGCTGCCGGGAGAGGACCCGGCACCAGATACTCATCCCCGGCTTCAGGCCCGCGGGCGTCATCACCGCCGGAGCGGCCCAACGGTACATGAACATCGAGGGGCTCATTCCCGGGCGCAGCGTTGTCATCCTGGGTTCCGGGGACATCGGCATGATCATGGCCCGGCGGTTTACCCTGGAGGGCGCGCAGGTGGAGGGCGTCTATGAGGCCATGGATCATCCCGGCGGCCTCACCCGTAACGTGGTGCAGTGCCTGCAGGACTACGAGATACCCCTGCACCTGTCGCATACCGTAACCTTCATCCACGGGCGTAAGCGCGTAGAGGCGGTGAGCGTGGCCGAGGTGGACGCTGATTTCGAGCCGAAGATGGAGACGGAGCGGCGGATCCCCTGCGATACGCTGATGCTGTCCGTGGGGCTCATCCCCGAGAACGAACTCTCTCGCAAGGCGGGCATCGAGATAGACCCCGCCACCAGCGGTCCCGTGGTGGACGAGCGCATGGAGACCTCGGTTCCGGGTATTTTCGCCTGCGGAAACGTAGTTAACGTCTATGACCTGGTGGATTACGTAACCCAGAGCGCCGAGGTGGCCGGGGCCGGAGCTGCCGAATATGTCCTGCAGGGCCGCAAGAGAGAGGCCCCCATCCGGGTGGTCCCGGGCCGGAACGTGAAGTACGTAGTGCCCCAGATAATCAGCGATTTCGACCGGGACATCAGCTTCTACTTCCGGGTGGAACATCCGGAGAAGGCGGTGGTGACCCGGGTGAGCGCCGATGGAGAGGTCCTCTCCCAGAAGAAGGCGAAGATGGTGAGGCCTCCGGAGATGGTCAAAGCCAAGGCCGGCCCGGACGCACTGAAGGACGGGCACAAGGTCTCCGAGATAATCGTGGATGTGAACGCCGGTGAATAAACATGATTTCATCTGCATAAACTGTCCCCTCTCCTGCTCGCTGGAGTTGTACGAGGAGGGTGGGCGCGTCCAGGAAGTGAAGGGCGCGGACTGCAAGCTAGGGGAGAAGTACGCCGCTGAGGAGTACGCAAATCCCCGCCGCATATTGACCACAACCGTGAAAGCGCGCAACGGCATCGTCTCCCTGCTGCCGGTGAGAAGCACCGAGGCCATCCCTAAGCGGTTGGTACGGGATGCCGTGAGAGCGCTGGCCGGCGTGGTGGTGGAGGCGCCCGTGAAGAGGGGCCAGGTCGTCCTTAAGGATATCCTGGAGACGGGCATCGACGTGGTGGCGTCGCGCCACCTGGGGAAGATGCCGGCATCTTCCGAGAACTGACCGGAGAGGCCTGGGCCGTACAAAAAGGCTCGCGCCGCCGTTTTGTCTCTGTAGGCCGCAGACCCTAAGAGGAGGGCAGATGAAGGAAAAATATATCCTGGTGAACGACGTGGGGACCACCGGGACCAGGGCCATCATCATCGACCGCAAGAGCAACATCATCTCCGAAGCTTACTCAGAGTTACCCCAGATATTTCCCCGGCCCGGCTGGCACGAGCAGGATCCCCAGGCGATTTTCGATGCCTGCGTCCAGGTGATCAGGCAGGCCTTGGAACAGTCGAACATCAAGGCGGATGAGATCGCAGCCATGGGCGTGGCCACCCAGAGGGCCACCAGCCTCTTCTGGGACAAGGCCACGGGCAAGCCGCTCCACAACGCCATCACCTGGCAGGACACCCGGCAGGCCGAGCTCTGCGAGAAGATCAACCGGGGCGCGCTCTTCAAAACGCTAAGGCTGGTGGGCTCCTCGGTGCAGGGGCTCGCGTCCATCTTCAAGGGCCTCAAGAAGAGCGGCATGGGCAAGATGCTTATCACCGTCGCGCACCTGAGCCTCACCCCCGCCCAGTCCTCGGCGCACGCGCGCTGGGTGCTGGACAACGTAGAGGGGGCGGCGAAGAAGGTCAAGGCGGGCGATGCGCTCTTCGGGACCCTGGACAGCTACCTCATCTGGAAGTTCACGGGGGGCAAGGTGCACGCCACGGACTTCTCCAACGTGAGCGCCACCGGCATGTACGACCCCTTCTCCATGGGCTGGAGCAGTCTGCTCATCAAGGCATTCAAACTCCCCTTTAAGGAGATGAAGATGCCCGAGATACGCGATACCAGCGGGGATTTCGGCGCCACCGATTTGTTCGGCACCCCTATCCCCATCGCCGCGGTGGTGGCGGACCAGCAGTCGGCCCTCTTCGGGGAGGGTTGTTTCGAGCCGGGCAGTGTCAAGGTGACCAACGGCACCGGCACATTCATCGACCTGAACACGGGCGACAAGCCCATGGCCTCGGTGCACCAGCTCACGCCCTTCATCGCCTGGAGTATCAAGGGAAAGCCCACCTACATGCTGGAGGGGTTCGTCTCCAGCACCGGCGCGGCCATACAATGGTTGCGGGACGGCCTGCAGATAATCCACGATGCGCGGGAGACCGAGGCCATGGCCCTGAGCGTGGCGGATACCGGGAGCGTCTATGTGGTGCCCGCCTTCACCGGGCTGACCGCTCCCTACTGGGATCCCGGCGCGCGCGGCACCGTCATCGGGCTCAGCCGCTCCTCCAGCAAAGAGCAGGTGGTGCGGGCCACGTTGGAGTCCATAGCCTACCAGTGCCGCGACATTCTCCTGGCCATGCAGGAGGATGCCGATACCAGGATAACCAACGTGAAGTCCGACGGCGGCGCCTCGGCGAACAACTTCCTGCTGCAGTTCCTGGCGGACCTGCTGGATGTGGAGGTGGAGCGGCCCAAGAACCTGGAGGCAACGGCGCAGGGCGCCGCCTACCTGGCGGGCCTGGCGGTGGGTTACTGGGATGCTCCCGAGGATATTCTGGCGAACCGGCAGGTGGACCGGGAGTTCAAGCCGGCCATGGATTCCGCCACGCGCGAAAAGCTCTACGCGGGCTGGAAGAAGGCCGTGGGGCGCGCCTCGCACTGGATCTAGGAAATGCAAGGTTGACAAAAGGGTCTGACCCTTTCGTCAACCAGCTCGCGGCGACAGTCAATCCCGGTAGGGCCAGAAGTCGCGCCTCTCTCCGGCCTCCCACTTCTCGCGCAGACCCGGAGTGGCCAGATCCCAGTCGGGCTTGTTCTTGGCGTCGATGGCCCGGAAGTCCTGGCGGATCTCCTCCGTGGTCGGTCGCTTCCAGTACCAGTAGCCGTCGTACACGGAGTAGATGACCAGTCCCGGCTCCAGCATTAAGGTATGGGGGATCATGGGATTGTGCCGGGGGTCGGTGTACTCCTGGATATCGAGGTCCTTCTGGATGACGCGCTCCACGTCCGACAGGAACGGCCAATGGGCTCCCAGGCTGTTACGCCACTCCAGGCAACCCAGCACGTCGTCGGTGCTGATGGTGACTATCCTGGAGTAGGCTACGTCTATCTCCGGTTCCATGGCTACCAGCCCCACGAGCTGGCGGTGTTCCTTGGGTCAGTAGTGGCCTCGGGCCAGATGGAGGCACATAGGGTTATTCCCCTGGAGCTCCGAGAGCCTCCGCACGGTGCCAGTGTGGTCTGGGAGTTCGTAGTCGGGCAAATTCGCTCCGGGCACGATGTCAGGTCTCATAGGAGAAAACTACCCGAGCAGGCGAGGATTAAACCTATTTCCCTAGAGGCCTCAGGAGCGCAGTGTGGCGAGTTATTCCTCGTTTGCCGCCGCCATCGGGGGCGGGCAGTCGTCTAGGCACTTCTCAGCTTCAATGACCTGCGCCGCACAGGCCATGCAGGTGGGCACGCCGCACTCCCTGCAGTTGGAGCGGGGCAGCAGCTTGAAGACCTGCAGGAGTTTCGGGGGTATCCGCTTGGTGAAATCCGGCGTTATCTCCCCCCGCCGCTCCCAGGTGGCATTGACCATGTCCACGATGCGGTCCGCCATCTTCCGCGCGCATTCCCGGCTCAGCAGCCGGTTGATGGCTATCTCGTGCGGGCGCGTCGCGTAGTTGTGCCCGTCTGCCTTCCAGACCAGCGTGGCCTGGTTGGCGTCGTAGAACCCTTTCTCCACCACCGCATTCATATAGGGGAGCACCTCGGTGAGATCCCCGGCCACCTTGAGCTTCACCGCCCAGGTCTCCGAGGTCCGGTCACAGGCCGGCGCGGATATGTGCAGGTCGAAAGGGTCAATGAGCGCTTTGTCTCCCCTTCGTTCAGTCGCACCCGCAATCGCAGGTGCAGCCTCCGGGCCTCACCGCATGCACGCTGACGCTCTTGATCGCCGCCGCCATCTCCGCCGACTCCTGCGCCGGAATCGAAAGGCCTTCGCCGATGATCCTTCCCTCGGGGTCGCTGGTCACCATCTCCACCGGATAGGATTTCTCCTCGATGATCTCAACCCGTTCGAATCCCGCATCCCGCATGGCCCCCAGATAATCCTCCTTGCGTATCGCCCCGGCCACGCAGGCGACAAGGGCCGCCACGGAACTCCGGACGGCGTCGGGAAGGTCTTTCTCCAGCACGATATCGGATACCATGATGCGCCCGCCCGGCTTCAGAGCCCGGAAGGCCTCCCGGAACACCTGCCCTTTATCCGGTGCCAGGTTGATGACGCAGTTGGAGATGATGGCATCCACCGACGCGTCCGCCACCGGCAGGTGTTCTATCTCTCCCAAGCGGAACTCCACGTTCCGGTAGCCGGCGCCTCTTGCTATCTCCCTGGCACGATCCAGCATGCTCGGGGTCATATCCACGCCGATGACATGTCCCGTCTCGCCCACCCGGCGCGCTGCCAGGAAGCAGTCGAATCCCGCGCCCGAGCCCAGGTCCAGCACGGTCTCGCCCTCCGCCAGCGACGCGAGCGCCACCGGGTTGCCACATCCCAGGCCCAGGTTTGCCTCTCCCGCTGTCTGAAGATCCTCATCGGCATAGCCGACTACTTTGCTGATGTCCTCAGCCAGAGACGGGCCCCCACATGGGTTGGCCTGCGATGGTCCGCAACAGCTGCCTTGCCCCTCGGCTATCCTGGAATAGCCCTCCCTCACGGCTCTTCTGGTCTCTTCATCCTTGTGTGCATCATTCATCTTATCCAAGTCCTTCCTTCTTAATCCGCAGCCGCGGGAATAGCGCCGGGCTCTTGCGCTCGGGCTTTCCGCGGAAACTTGCCACGCGTCTTCAGGCCTATGCGCACCAGCGTCAGCATGATGGGTACCTCGATGAGCGGCCCCACCACCGTCGCCAAGGCCACTTTCGAACTTATTCCAAACACGGCCGCGGCTACCGCGATAGCCAGCTCGAAGTTGTTGCTGGCGCCCGTAAGCCCCACGGCCACGGAGTTCTCGTAGTTGATGTTAAAGGCCCAGGAGGTCGCGTAGGCTCCCAGAAACATGCTGAAGAAAAAGATGGCCAGAGGCATGGCCACCAGCAGGACCACTATGGGTTCGTCGAAAATGACCTTTCCCTTCATGGCGAACATCACTATCAGCGTGAACAGTAAGCCCACGATGGCCATGGCACGCATCCAGGGAGAGAGAATGCGCTCAATCCAGTCCTCGCCGCGGGTCTTCAGGAGCCGCCGCCGCGTCAGGAAGCCCAAAATGAGCGGCACTGCCAGGAAGACCAGAACGGTGATTGCTATGTTGGGGATGGTTACTCGCGATACGTCGAAGGTGGCGCCCGCCCCGATCTGGTTCACGTACCCTTTGGTCAGGTAGTAGGCGAAGAACGAGAAGATGAACATCTGCACCAGCGAGTTGATGGCCATGAGTACCATGGCCAGGGCGTTGTTGCCGTCAGCCAGGTAGGTCCACATCAGCACCATGGCGATGCAGGGCGCGATGCCCAGCAACACCACCCCGATGGCGTACTCCGGGTGGTTGTGCAGGAATATTCTGGATAGTGCGTACATGTAAAAGGGCGATATGAGCCAGTTGAAGAAGATCACTATGCCCAGTTCTTTCCATGAACGCGCCGCTCGCCCCGCGTCCTCGAGCCGGATGCGTATCATGATCGGGAACATCATCATGAAGAGGCCTATGGCAATGGGGATGGAGACGAAGCCTATCTTCACCTTGTCTATTGAGCCCTCCATGCCCGGGAAGAGTTTGCCCAAGCCCAATCCGATACCCATGCAGACGAATATCCAGAGGAAGAGGTAGCGGTCGAAGAAGTCCAAATGCTTGGATTTCCCTTCCCCGTGCGCCACCGCCGTTTCGTGCTCTACCCGCTGCTCAACGTCCCCGGTGAGCAGGTCCGCGGCTCCTTCAGCCTTCTTCTCTTTCATCGGATGGGACCTCCAATATAGTCCTATCAGATTGCGTTATTCCGCGTTAGATTATAACATCATATCTAGATATGTAGATATAATAATTGGGGAGGAGTTCGGGACCGGTGAAAGAGCAATTGCGCATCATGAAAGCTCTGGCGGACGAGAACCGCTTGCGCATCCTGAAGTTGATCGAACGTAGACCACTCTGCGTCTGCGAGCTGCAGGAGGTGCTAGGCATTGTGCAGTCCGCGGTCTCGCGCCATCTGAAGATCCTGGAGGATGCGGGCCTTATTGCCCGACGCAAGGCCGGCGTCTGGGTGGAATTCTACATCGAAACTGATGCGCAATTCTCGGGAGTAGAGGCCATCCTCGCGGAAGTTCTCGCCTCTCTGGACGGTGACCCCAACACGCTCTCGGATAGGCAAGCGGCAGCCGGTGTACACAGAGAAATCGTGTGCGCGAGCCGCCGCGAACCGCAGCAGGCGGAGGCGAGCTTGTGAAAAAGGTGGAGGTCTTCCCCGGCCCTGTGGCCTGTGACTGCTCCGGTATCGGGACGCCCCGGGACCAGGAGAAGCAGTCCCGTTTAAGCCGGATAATATATGCGCTAGAGAGCGATTA
>JAHEXQ010000072.1 GCA_023252035.1 Actinomycetes bacterium | reverse complement strand
CAAGCCTTTCATCATACCCAGGACGGATGAGAGGTGGCCGCATAGTCGGCTGGACTTGGCGCGCACGAGTTCCGCCACGTCCGGGTTGCGCTTCTGCGGCATGATGCTGGAGCCGGTGGAGTAGGCATCGTCGAGCTTGATAAAACCGAATTCGGCCGTGCTCCAAAGGATTATCTCCTCCGAGAGCCGGCTCAGGTGCACGGCGGTGATGGACGCAGCGAAGAGTACCTCGGCTACAAAATCCCGGTCGCCCACTGCATCCATGGAATTGGCGGAGACAGCCCCGAAACCAAGCTCCTCAGCCATTTTCTGCCGGTCCAGGCCGTAGGTCACTCCCGCCAGAGAGCCCGAGCCCAGGGGACAGACGTCCAGGCGGCTCCGCGCTTGCAGGAAACGCTCCAGATCGCGCTTGAACATCTCGAAATAGGCCATCAGATGATGGGAGAAGAGCACGGGCTGTGCGGGCTGCATATGGGTATATCCCGGCATCGGGCTCTCCGGGCATGCTTCCGCCACCACCAGGAGTGCCTCGTTCATGCCCACGATCAGGCGGCCGACGGCCAGGCAATCGTCCTTAAGGAAGAGCCGCAGGTCCGCGGCCACCTGGTCGTTGCGGCTACGCGCCGCGCGCAATTTGCCCCCTAACGGTCCCAGGCGCTCGGTGAGGCTTCTCTCCACAGCCGAGTGGATATCCTCATCGCTCGCGAGGAACATGAAGTTGTCCGCGTCGAGTTCGCGCTCGATATCCTGCAGCGCCCGCACGATGGAAGCGCATTCAGCGTCGTCCAGGACACCCGCCTCGCGCAAAGCCTCGGCGTGGCAGCGGCTGGCGCGGATGTCATAGGGATACAGGCGCACATCGTATTGGAGGGAGCGCGCGAAACGGTGCACGCTCTCCTCCGTCTCTTTTTCGAACATACCTCCCCACAGTTTCAAGTACGTTCACCCCCAGGCTGCCCGGCAATGGCAGTTACGCGCATCGCGGATGCGAGTTGTCAGGAGCGGCCGGCACCCCCCCACACCTTGAGCGGCAGGCCCCATAGTTCTATGAAGCCCTCGCTGGACCGGTGATGGAATTCGTCGCTCTTGTCGTAGGTGGCCAGAGCATGATCATAGAGAGAGAAGGCGGACTTGCGGCCCACCACCGTGCAGGCTCCCTTATAAAGCTTGACCCGTACCGTTCCGCTGACGCGTTCCTGCGTCGAATCCACGAAACTGGCAATTGCAGCGCGCAGGGGCTCATGCCAGAGCCCATAATAGACAAGTTCCGCGAATTTCTGCTCCAGGAGCGGCTTGAAATGCAGTACCTCCCGGGTGAGGGTCAATGCCTCCAGCGCCTTATGCGCTTCGATGAGGATACAGGCTGCCGGAGCCTCATAGATCTCCCGAGATTTTATTCCCACCAGGCGGTTCTCGATCATGTCCAGGCGCCCCACTCCATGCGAACCTCCGGCTTCGTTCAGACGGCTCACCAGCTCCAGGAATTCCATAGTTTCTCCGTCGAGGGAAACCGGCTTGCCGGCCTCGAATCCTATCGCCACATACTGCGGCGTGTCCGGAGCATCCAGCGGGCTGGCCGTCCACTCATAGGCGTCTTCCGGCGGCTCCTGGTCGGGGTCCTCTAGCGGACCGGCCTCGCAGCTTCGGCCCCAGAGGTTCTCATCGGTCGAATAAGGACTCTGCTTGGTAACGGGGACCGGTATGCCGTGTTTCTCCGCGTAGTCCAGTTCCTCCTCGCGGGACATGGCCCATTCGCGCAAAGGGGCGATTATCTGCAGATCGGGGGCCAGCGCCATGATGGTGACATCGAATCGCACCTGGTCGTTCCCTTTCCCGGTGCACCCATGCGCGATAGCGGTAGCTCCGTGGCGTCGCGCTTCTTCTACCAGCAACGTTCCGATAAGAGGGCGCGCCAGCGCCGTCGCCAGCGGGTACTTGCCTTCGTAAAGCGCATTAGCTTTCAGGGCCGGCAGGACGTAATCCTCGGCGAAAGCCTCCCGCGCATCGTAGATACTCGCGTCTATGGCACCTATGCTCAGCGCTTTCTCCTTCACGGCCTCCAGGTCGCCCGGCTGCCCGAGCCCGGCCATAACGGCTATTACCCCCATATCGTAGCTGTCCTTGAGCCACTTGATGGCGCAGGAGGTATCCAAGCCTCCGGAATACGCCAGAATTGCCTTTCCTTTCATTACGGACTCCCTTTCGACGGTTGCCTTCCCAGGGATCTATAACCTGGCCCGGGCGCTGCTGGACCCGGCTATCTCTTTCAGCGAGTTTGCGAGCGCATCACCGTCCGTGTCGGTGTCTAGTACAGCCATAATGGTATCATCTCCGGCCAGCGTGCCGAGGAATCCGCGAATGGACGCGCGGTCGATGGCCGCCGCTAGCGGTTGCGCGTTGCCCGGGGCAGTTTTGATAACCAGGATGTTGCCGCTGACCGTCGCGCCCAGGAGGAACTCCTTCACCACTCGCTTGAACTCCGCAGGCCGGCTTTCGGGAGGCTCTCTACCGGCCTCGGAATAGACCATCCTTCCACTCACTCCCCTTACGCGGTTTAACCCCAGGTTTCTCAGGTCTCGCGATATGGTGGACTGCGTCACCTGGAATCCCGCAGCTTCCAGCGCGCGCTTCAGGGAAGCCTGGTTCTCGATCTCCTGGTCCCCGATTATCCGCTGTATTGCCGCTAATCTCCGGTTTTTGGTCAAAGCCGCTGCATCCTCCTAGAATGTCAAGGCCATTATGGCCATCTGTCCGAACAACCTGTTCTCTGCCTGGTCCCATACGGCGGAGCGCGGACCGTCCATCACATCGGCGGCTATCTCCTCGCCCCGGTGCGCGGGCAGGCAATGCATTACGATGGCATCGGCCGCGGCCTTGGATACCAAGCCGAAGTTGACTTGGAACGCGCCGAATTCCTCCATCTTGGCCCCGTCCTCGTCCTGTCCCATGGACGTCCAGACGTCGGTGTAGATGACATCGGCTCCGGCAACCGCCTCCGCCGCATCGGCAAAGCCCTTCACCTGAGTGCCCTCTGCGAGTTCAAGCGCTTTGGCCAGGATGACCGGGTCGGGCTCGTGACCTGCAGGACAGGCATAGCGAATGTCCACACCCGCCAGGGCGCAGCCCAGCAGCAGGGAATTCGCGACGTTATTCCCGTCCCCCACGTAGCAGAGTTTCACACCCCGCAGCGTCCCTTTCTTCTCCTGGATGGTCAGCAAGTCCGAGACGATCTGGCAGGGATGCTCCTCATCCGTCAGCCCGTTAATGACAGGCTTGCTGGCTGCTTCAGCGAGATCGAAGACATCGCATTGCGCGAAGGTACGAATGACTATGCCGTCCACATAGCGCCCCAGCACTCGTCCTGTATCCGCCCAGGATTCGCCCCTCTGCACCTGCATCTCGCTTCCTCCGAGGACTAGCGGGTGCCCGCCCAGGTAAAAGACCCCGGCCTCGAACGAGACCCGCGTGCGGGTAGAGGGCTTCATAAAGATCAGCGCCACGCACTTTCCGCCGAGCGCCGATTCGAGGCGTCCGGCCTTAAAATCGCGTTTCATCCACCGTGCGCGCTCCAGAACGAACAGAAGTTCGTCTCGGCTGAAATCCGCCAGGGATATGAAGTTTTTGCCTTTAAGACCTCTAGCCGGCATGCGCGCCCTCCAGCAATTCCTCCAGGGCAGTGATAAGCTCATCGATCTGCTCTTGCCCTATCAGGAGCGGCGGCAGGAATCTCAGGATATGGAGGCCGATATCGTTGATCACCAGCCCCCGTTCCAGGCACCCCAGCGCCACATCCTCCGCGATAGGCGCTTCCAGTTGCAGGGCCAGCATCAGTCCCATCCCGCGCACCTCCGTTATGACAGGCAGTTTTGCCTGTAGTTCGCTAAGACGCCTGCGAAAACATTCGCCGGCGCTCGCGGCGTTATGGATGAGGCCTCCGCTAGTCAGCGCCTCCAGGGTAGCTAGCGCCGCGACGCAGGGAACCGGGCCGCCGCCGAAAGTAGTGCCGTGATCCCCTGGAGCGAAGGCGGCTGACACCTGTTCGGTCGCCAGGACTGCGCCTATGGGCAATCCGTTCGCCAGCCCCTTGGCCGTGCTCATGATGTCCGGCATAACCGCGTAGTGCTGGTGCGCAAAGAGCGCCCCCGTGCGACCCATGCCGGTCTGCACCTCGTCGAGCATGAGCAGAATGCCTTTGCGGTCGCAGAGCCGCCGGGCTCCGATAAGATATTCCGGAGAAGCGGGCTTCACGCCGGCCTCGCCCTGGATGGGTTCTAACAGCACGGCGCAGGTGCGCTCCGTCACGGCATCCTCAAGAGCAGGGAGATCGTTGAAGGGAACGTGCACGAAGCCCTGCGGCAGAGGCTCGAAAGGGCCCCAGCGTTCCGGTTGTCCAGTGGCCTTCAAAGTAGCGAGGGTGCGGCCATGGAATGAGCCCAGGGCGCAGATCACGTCGGGCCGTTCCTCATTCTTCACCGTTCGGAAGTACTTGCGAGCGAGTTTCAAGGCGCCCTCGTTCGCCTCCGCCCCGCTGTTACAAAAGAATACGCGGTCGGCGAAGGTCTTCTCCACCAGCCAGCGGGCTAGATGCAACTGCGGTTCCGTATAGTAGAGGTTGGAAACCTGCACGAGGCGCGTTGCTTGATCAGCAACCGCCGCCGCTATGTCCGGGTGGGCATGTCCGGCTACCACGGCGCCCAGGCCCGAGACGAAATCGGTGTAGCGTTTTCCCTCGGTGTCCCAGAGATACGCTCCTTCGCCCCGGACGAACATCACCGGCTTCCGTTTATAGGTGCGCATCAGGTATCGCCCTTCCCATTCCTGGGCGTCTTTGAGCAACCACTTCTTCATGTGCATTCCCGCCTTCTCCGCTCCCGCTTCAGGGTACTATCATGGTGCCGATTCCCTTATCGGTGAATATCTCCAGGAGCACCGCGTGTTCTATGCGCCCATCGATTACGTGGGTCCGTCCCACTCCCGCCGCGACGGCCTCGATGCATCCGGCTAGCTTCGGGACCATGCCCTCCGTCAGCGCTCCGGAGGCCAGCAACTTCTCCGCTGCGGTCAGGTCCAACTGCTTGATCAGGCGGCTTTGCTCCTTACCGAAGTCCCGGTACACCCCCTCGGTATTGGTCAGGAAAATGAGCTTATTCGCCTTGAGGGCCGACGCGACCGCAGCGGCGATGCGGTCCGCGTTGATATTGTAGCTCTGGCCGCTGGAATCCACGCCGATGCCCGCCACTACCGGCACGTACTCGTCGCGAATGAGGTTGTTCAGAATCTCGGGATTGACGCGCTCCACGTCACCCACAAAACCGAGGTCTACCGGCCCGTCCGCTCCATGGTGCTCGCGTTTCTTTGCCATGATCAGCGTCGCATCGTCGCCCGAGAGGCCCACTGCCTGTGCCCCGTGTGCGTTGATGCGAGAGACGATCTCCTTGTTTATCTTGCCCACCAGCACCATTTTGGCCACTTCCATGGTCTCGGCATTGGTCACCCGATGGCCGTCCACGAACTCCACATTCATGGAGAGGCGTTCCATGTAATGCGTGATCTGCGGCCCGCCGCCGTGTACGATCACGGTGTTTATGCCTACATAGCGCAACAATACTATGTCCTGGGCGAAGGTGTCTTGCAGGCGCTCGTTGGCCATGGCGTTGCCCCCGTATTTTATAACGATGGTCTGGCCGGAGTACTGCTTGATATAGGGCAAGGCCTCCAGCAGAACCTCCGCCTTCCGCAGCGCATTCTTCAAGCTGAGACCCCCCTTAACTCCGGTAATCCGCGTTTATTCGGACATAATCATAGGATAGATCGGAGGTCCAGACGGTAGCTTCCTCCGGCCCCCGGTCCAGGTTCATCAGTATCTCGAGATCCGTCTGCTCCATATAGAGGCCCAGCTCGGTTTCATCAACGGGCACGGGTTCTCCGTGGAACACCAAAAGGTAGCGTCCCAGATAAATATCCACCTGCTCCGGGTCAAAAGCGATGCCGGCCGCTCCCAGCGCTGCCGCCACGCGGCCCCAATTGGCGTCCTGGCCGAAGAGAGCTGTCTTCACCAGGTTGGAGTCCGCTACGGCCATTGCGGCGGTCTTGGCCTCCAGGAAATCCGCTGCGCCCCGCACACTCACAGATACGAACTTGGTCGCGCCTTCAGCGTCCTTCACTATTAAGCGTGCCAGTTCGCAGCAGACCGCGGTTAGCGCGGCCGTGAATTCTTCTTCCGTGCCCTTATCTGAAACACATGACTCTCCGCAACCGTTGGCCATGGCCAGGACCATGTCGTTGGTGCTCATGCAGCCGTCCACGGAGATCATGTTGAAGCTCTTGTTCACTGCGCCCGCCAGCGACGCACGCAGGCTGTCCGGGTGCACCCGGGCGTCCGTGGTGATGAAGGCCAGCATGGTGGCAAGGTCTGGCCGTATCATGCCGGCGCCCTTCGCCATACCGCCTACTCGGCAGCGTTTGCCGCCAACCTCACAGGCGATGGCCGACTCCTTTCGAAAGGTATCGGTGGTGAGGATGGCTTCCGCCGCCGCGCCACCGTCGGAATCCAGTTGCCCGGCGGCCGCCGAGATACCGTTATAGATTCGATCCATGGGAAGAAAAGCTCCTATAACTCCGGTGGAAGCAACGGCCACGTCGGTCTCTTTCGGGCCTATGGCTTCTGCCGCAATAGCTGCCATCTTCCTCGCGTCCTCCAGCCCGCGCGCGCCCGTGCAGGCGTTGGCGTTGCCGCTGTTAACGACGACCGCCTGAACGGTACCGTCCAGCAGGTGCTCCCGCGTGACATGTATGGGAGCCGCCTGGAACCGGTTGGAGGTGTAGAGGGCCGCGCCGCTCGCGGGCTTCTCAGAGCTTATGACGGCAAGGTCCTTAAGACCCGTCTTCTTGATGCCGCATGACACGCCGCTAGCCCGGAAACCGCTGGGGGCGCAGACTCCTGCCACGAGCTTTTCGTACTGTTCCGTCTGACTTTCTTTCAATTACTTCTCCTCAAGGAAAAACGGGCAAGGCTCCGAGGCCCATATCTTCGGGGCATCCCGTCATCAGATTCATGCACTGAAGGGCCGCTCCGGAAGCGCCCTTCACCAGGTTATCGATGGCCGAGACGGCTATGACGGTGTTCGTCGCCGCATCCACCAGGGGGCTGACGTGGCAGAAATTGCTGCCCCGCACGTTCTTGCTCTGGGGCATCTCCCCCTCGGGAAGCACGACAACAAAGGGGCTCTCCTGGTAGAAATCGTTGTAGAGTTGCACGAGCTCCGCCGTGGAGACGGCCTTCTCTATCCGTCCGTAGCACGTTGCCAGAATGCCCCGGCTCATGGGAATCAGGTGGGGCGCGAATACCAGGGACACAGGGGACCCACATAGCCTGGATAGATAAAGACGCATCTCCGGCGTATGGCGGTGCCGGCCGACGTTATAAGGCCCTACACTCTCGTCGCATTGAGCGAAATGTGCTCCGAGTGACAAGGCGCGCCCCGCCCCCGACACCCCGCTCTTGGCGTCCGCTATCAATCCTTCTGCAGAAACGATACCTTTAGCCAGAAGGGGTGCCAGAGCCAGCATAACGGCAGTAGGATAACATCCCGGGACAGCGGCCAACGCTGTCCCCCGGATCTCCCCGCGGAAGAACTCAGGCAGGCCATAGACGGCTTCACGCATGAGATCGGGCGAGGTATGTTCCGCTCCGTACCATTCCTTGTACTCCTCTGCCGAATCCAGTCTATAGTCCGCCGAAAGGTCTATAACCTTGGCGCCTCCCTCGTAAAGTCCGGGAACCACCTCCATGGCCTTGCCATGCGGGAGCGCTACGAAGAAGACCTCTGCGCTGCCCAAAGCCTTTTCCAGATCGAATTCCTCAAATGCCATCTTGGCGTAGGTCGCGAGGTGTGGATATAGCCCCGTTACAGGGGTGCCCCTGAAGGTATTGGCGGTGACGTAGGCGGCATCTGCCTCGGGATGCCCTGCCAGTAAGCGAAGAAGCTCCGCTCCTGTGTAGCCCGACGCTCCGATTATGCCGACTTTCAAAAGCCCTCTCCCTTATTCTTGTGAATACGCATCGCATAATATGCCTATTTAAGCATATATATGCAATTATGACAAGGGCTAATTTTTCGGGGTTATGCGGGCGACGAGCATCTCGATGGCCAGCACATCGCGGTATCTGCCCGTCTTCAGATCGAGGTCCGTCTGCATAAGCTGGTGGTATATATCGATGAGTTGGGATAGTTCGTAGCGACCGAGATAGGGTTGCAGTTTCTTATATCTCCAGTCGTCCAATTTGAGCTGGGCCTGGATCTCTCCGCGCCGCCGGCCCTCCTCGTGCAGTCCCTTCATGGCCAACAAGGTGCGAAAGTGGCTCACCAGTATAAAGAGGATGCGCAGAGCGTCTTCGTCCTGGCGGAAGAGACGCCGCACCATCTTCAGGGCCGCGCCCGTATCGCCTGAGGATATCCTCTCGGGCAACTGGTAGATGTCGGCTGAGGCCAGAGGCGCCACGAGAGGCGCGACGTCCTCCAGGTCGAGTTCATCAACACCCGCGTAGTAGAGGCGCAGTTTGTCCACCATGTGGTCGAGTTCCTGTAGGTTTCCCCCTGAGTTCTCCAGGATGAAACTGAGGGCCCTCTCGCTCACCTGCAGTCCTCGCGCCTTGCATCTCTGACGCAACCATCTCCGCAGAGAGTCGCCTCTCTTCTGGGGCGCCGTGACCAGTTGATCTTTCCGGAAGAGTTGCGGCAGTTTGGATTTCCTGTCGAGACCCACCGCCACGACCAGGAGAAGGCTCGTTGGCACCGGGTTAGCGGCATACTCCCTCAGGAGAGCGAGATCGGGTTCCTTGAGCTGTTCCGCGTCCCGCAGGAGCACGATTCGTCGCTCCGTGCCGAAGGGCAGGGTTTCCGCGGCGGCTAGCGCAGTCTCCATGCTGTCCTGCCCCGCCCGGAAGGTCTCCATGGCCATGGACAGGTCAATGACCTTGCCCAGTTTTGCCAGGATGCCCTGAAGAGCCTCCTCCGCCAGGAGCGGATCTCCCGCTTGCACCAGGAGCAGTGAAGAATCCCCGCAGCGCTTGGTCTCGCCAGTTGGGCGTTCGCTTTCCATGGGCCAGTTATCCTTTGAGCTCAGGGACGGCGCTCCGTCTGCACCATGAGGCTGCCGTCTGGATTCGAGACCACTATATCACCGTGCTCGTCGGTGCGGAAAACCCGGCATCCGGCGCGCCGCAGATACTGGAGCGTGGAGAGGGCGGGGTGACCGAAGCTGTTGTCCTTGCCCACCTGGATAAAGGCCAGGGCCGGCTGGACCGCCTGGAAGAACTTCTCGTTGGCGGGAGAGCTTCCGCCGTGATGCGGCACCTTGAGCATATCGCTCTTGAGCTTTACTCCGCTCTCCATCAACTCGCTCTCCTGTTCCTCCCCTATATCTCCTGCCAGCAGCAGGGAGACACCCTGGACCTCCATGCGCAAGACCAGCGAGTTCTCGTTGCCCTCCTCTGAGTCGAGGGCTTGCGGAGAGAGAACGCTCATGTGCAAGTCACCCAGTTGCAGCGTCTCGCCCGCCCGCGCAGAGCGCACCACCGTGTTTCTCCTCGAGAGAATGTCGAGGAGCTGCACTAGGCCCCCGCCGCCGACCTCGCCGTTATGCACGAACGTCCCGATCGGCCAAAGCCGCGCTACGTCCATCAAGGCCTCCATGTGATCCGAGTGAGGATGCGTCAAGACCACCAGGTCGAGCGCGCGAACGCCGTAGCCGCGCAGCTTTTCCTGAAGGATCCGGCCGTCAGGCCCTCCATCAATGAGTACCGTCTCGCCTGCGGCGCCGCGGACCAGGATGCCGTCTCCCTGACCTACATCGAGGAAATCGATCTGCAAGCCACCGGGACCCGCGCGCAGCGGCGTGCCTCTCCATAGAAACAGCGCTGCCAGCAGGAGGAGACAACATGCGGCAATGCGCACCTTTCCCGGGTCCCTTCGCGGCCTGCGAAGAAAGACCGGCCATAGAAGCGCGTACCAGGACCAGAGAAGCCCCGGCGGCAGGCCGGGATTGAAGATGACCGCCCACGCCTGTGAGGCTGCCAGCTCCGCTATGCCGAGTATGAGCCTAAGGAGCAACTCCAGAGGCCACATAAGGTAGCGCAAGGTAGCCGCCGGTATAAACGTGACGCAGGCACCCCCCAGCCCCAACACCATGACCGCCGGAATCAGGGGGATAACAACGAGGTTGCTCAAGGGAGCCATTAGCGAGAATTCGCCGAAATGATATAGAAGGAGAGGCACGATACCGGCCTGCGCCGCCAGGGAGGTGCTGAAGAGACGGGCCGCTTTGCTGCCACCAAATCCCAGAGCCCGGCCCACGGGTGTTGCCAGCAAGATGCAGGCAGCGGCCGCCGCGTAGGTGAGCTGGAAGCTCACGCTCTGGAGAAGCTCCGGCTCTGCCAGCAGAGACGCCAGGGCAAGGAAGCTCATGGCCGGGATCACATGGAATTCGCGCGCGGTGAAGAAGGCGATGGCCGCCGCAGCCGCAAGGAGAGCGGAACGGACGATGGGCGGGGTCATGCCCGCGGCCATGGAATAGATAAGCAAGAGCGGCATTTGCATGACCAGGGCCAGGTTGCGCCCTAGTTTCATCCTCCGGGCCAACCACAGGCTGATGAGCAGCAGTATGCCGACGTGCAGGCCCGAGGCCGAGCAGAGATGTATGAGGCCGGAGCGCTTCAGGCTCGCAGCATCCTCCTCGCTCAGGCAGCGGTAATCGCCCAGGATAATTCCGGCCAACAAACCGCCGGACCGCGGCGAAAGGCTGGTGCGACAGAGCGAGAGCACCTGACGACGCAGGAAATTGGAGGCGCGGCGGAAGGGATTAGCGGGGCCCTTGACCATCTCCAGCTCGCGGCAGGAAAGGCTGCCGCTCGTATTCCCGGCCGGGGCACCGTAGACGAAGAGGTCACCCGAGGCCCGCACCTCCCAGCCCCACTCCGGCTGTTCGTCTTCCGGGTTGAGCCTCAGATATACGGTGTCGCCGGAAGCCGGGCCTTCCGGCACATCGCCCGCCAGCTTCAGCAGGGCGCGGCTCTCTCCCGGCGCCCCGCAGGGGCGGGCCACAATCCGCCCATCGAGGGTCAGACCGGATAGCGAATACCCGCTCCCCGTATAGTCCGGCACGCCCTGCGGGCTGATGATCATCCCGATAACCAGCAGTACGGGCACGAAGGCCGCCCATATCTGCGCATGCTTGCGGGCCAGCATCCAGATAAGGTGCGACCCACAGACTCCCAGCAGCACGGCCGTGACCCAGCCCAAGCCGTTTGTGCAGTGGCCAAAGATTATCCCCGCAGCCAGGGAGACGAAGAGCAGAGAGACCCTGTAGGGGTACAAGGGGGACCTTTCATCCTATGACTGAAGGGTGCTAAACGGGGCCTAGATCTCCACCTTATCCTTGAGATCCTCGAACTTCTTCGGACCGATCCCTTCGACCTGTCTTAGCTCTTTGATGTCTCGGAATCCTCCGTGCGAGTCGCGGTAGTCGATGATGCGCTCCGCGAGAACCGGTCCGATGCCCGGTACCTGGTCGAGTTCGGTAGCGGTCGCCATGTTCAGATTCACCGGCCTCTGCGCATCCGGTGAAGAGCCCCCGGGTAGCGGAACGGGCTCCCCTATGCGGGTGACGGCGACCTTCTCGCCGTCTCGCAGACGTGAAGCAAGGTTGAGGCCGGAGAGCTCGGCCTCAGCCGTGGCGCCCCCCGCCATCTGCAGAGCGTCCCCCACTCGGGCGCCCTCCTCCATCTCGTAAACGCCGGGATGCAGGACAGCTCCCGCCACGTATACTTTGATGGTCACGGGCTCGCTCTCCGAAGCATCCCCCATCGCCTCTTTCGCCACCACCACGCCGGCGCGGCCGGGTTGTCTAAGCAGAAAGAACGTGCTGATGGCCAGCGCAAGCACCAGGCAGGACAGCAGGGCTATCTGCCAGTAGGGCATGCGCTTCAGTTCCTTTATGACTTTGGGCAGGAATGCGTCTTCAGGTGGCATAGACCGCCGGATCCTAGGGGTGTGGCGCTAACGCACCACTATGTTGACGAGTTTACCGGGCACGATTATCGTCTTCACGATCTCCCGGTCCTGCGTAAAGGCAGCGAGGCGCGGCGAAGCAAGCGCCAACTCCTTCATGACATCTTCTGATACGCCGGCCTCGACCTCGATGCGATCGCGCACCTTTCCATTGACCTGCACCACGAGCGTGATGGTCTCGGCTTTGGCCATCTCGGGATCGAATACCGGCCAGGGTGCCCGGTGCACGCTATACTCCTCGCCGAGAATCGCCCACATCTCTTCACAGATGAAGGGAGTGAAGGGAGCCAGTA
>JAHEXQ010000071.1:10383-12490 GCA_023252035.1 Actinomycetes bacterium | reverse complement strand
AAGACCACGCCGGCCATGCAGCAGGGCGGCGTCACTTCCACAGGGGGCAACATGGAGGGGAAGGAAGTGCGCAACGGGGTGGGCGGTTCCGCGCTCTTTGGCACCACGACCACCGTCTCCGCCACCGGCAGCACCAACAGCACGCACGATAGCTACTCTGCCATAGGCAGCATGATGCTCATCGGGGGGATGATGTTGAATACCGTATTTGGCGGCTGCGGAGCCGGCATGATCAATATAATGATCTTCGTCATCTTCACGGTTTTCATCGCCGGTCTCATGGTGGGGCGAACGCCGGAGTTCCATGGAAAGAAGATAGAAGGGCGCGAGGTCAAACTGGCGGTGGTGGCACTGCTTGCACATCCGGTTTGCATCCTGGCCTTCACGGCATTATCGATGTCGATACCCTCGGTCCGCAGTGCCGCTCTCAACACCGGCTCTCACGGGCTCACGGAGATCGCTTACGCTTTTACGAGCGCTACCGCCAATAACGGAAGCGCTATGGCCGGACTGGCGGCGAACACGGCCTACTACAACACGACGCTGGGAATAGCCATGCTCATCGGCCGATTCCTCGTGTTGATACCGATGGTGGCCGTTGCGGGCTCTCTGGCGGCCAAGAAGACGGTTCCTCCCACGGAGGGGACCTTTCGCACGGACAACCCGCTTTTTGCGGGACTACTGATCGGAATAATCATCATAATCAGCGCGCTCACTTTCTTCCCCATTCTCGCCCTAGGGCCGATAGCCGAGCAACTGGCCTGGCTGAAGGTGTTCTAATATGATGGAAAGATTTGGTAAAGAGAAGAAACAGAAATTCCTAGATGCGGCTCTGGCCAAGCAGGGCGTGATAGACGCTCTGAGGAAGCTGAACCCGGCTACGCTGGTGCGCAACCCCGTCATGTTTGTGGTGGAGATCGGGGCGCTCATCACCACCTACTTTTTCGTCAAGGCTCTCGTCCAGGGAGCGGGTGCATCCTTCACCGGACAGGTTGCCCTGTGGCTATGGATCACCGTTCTGTTCGCTAACTTCGCAGAGGCCGTGGCGGAGGGGCGTGGGCGCGCCCAGGCGGAGACCCTCAGGCGGACGCGGGTGGAGACAACGGCCAAACTACTGGCGGCCGATGGCCAGATCAAGCAGGTATCCGCGGGGGAGTTGCGCAAGGGCGACGTGGTGCTGGCTGAAGCCGGCGATGTCATCCCGGGTGACGGAGAGGTCATCGAGGGCATCGCGAGCGTGGATGAGTCCGCCATAACCGGTGAATCGGCGCCGGTCATCCGGGAATCGGGCGGCGACTTCAGCTCGGTCACCGGCGGCACGCGCGTTCTATCCGACTGGATCAAGATAGAGATATCCGCGAATCCGGGCGAGAGCTTCCTGGACAGGATGATATCCCTGGTGGAGGGAGCGGAACGTCAGCGGACGCCCAACGAGATAGCCCTGAGCATCCTGCTCGCGGCGCTCACCATCGTCTTTCTGGTTGTCATCATGATCCTGCGGCCCGTCGGCGAATACCTCAATGCGGCCCCGAGCGCAACCGCCTTGGTCGCGCTGCTGGTCTGTCTTATCCCCACGACCATCGGGGGGCTTCTCTCGGCCATAGGCATAGCCGGCATCAACCGCCTCACGCAGTACAACGTGCTGGCCATGTCTGGCCGGGCGGTGGAAGCTGCGGGAGACGTAAACACCCTCCTGCTGGACAAGACGGGCACTATCACCTTTGGAAACCGGTTCGCCAACGAGTTCATCCCCTTCGAGAGCTATGACGAATCGGAGGTGGCGGAAGCGGCGATGCTCAGTTCTCTGGGGGACAATACACCTGAAGGCCGCTCTATCATCGAGCTGGGCCGCAAGCTGGGGCTGGTTGTGGACGAAGGCGCGAGCGGCACCGTAATCCCCTTCACCGCCGAGACGCGCATGAGCGGCATGGACAGAAATGGCGACCATTACCGGAAGGGGGCGGCGGACGCGCTAGTCAGGTACGTCCAGTCCCTGGGCGGTTCACTGCCGCGCGACTACGAGGCCTCGGTCGAGTTCATAGCCAAGCGGGGATGCACGCCCCTGGCGGTGGCCCATAACAGCGAGATCATCGGACTGGTGGAGCTG
>JAHEXQ010000071.1:0-10373 GCA_023252035.1 Actinomycetes bacterium | reverse complement strand
ATCCGGGAGCGTTTCGACAGGCTGCGGGCCATGGGTATCCGCTCGGTTATGATAACCGGCGATAACCCGCACACAGCAAAGACTATCGCGGAGGAGGCGGGCGTAGATGATTTCGTGGCGGAGGCCAAGCCCGAGGATAAGATGGATATCTGCCGGGCGGAGCAGGCGCAGGGCAAGCTGGTGGCCATGACCGGTGACGGGACCAACGACGCTCCGGCCCTGGCCCTGGCGGACGTGGGGGTGGCCATGAACAGCGGGACCCAAGCGGCCAAGGAAGCCGGCAACATGGTGGACCTGGATTCGGACCCCGCCAAGCTCATCGAGGTGGTGGAGATTGGCAAGCAGCTCCTGATAACCCGGGGCAGCCTCACCACCTTCAGCGTGGCCAACGACGTCGCCAAATACTTCGCCATCATCCCCTCCATGTTCATGCTCGCCATCCCCGGCCTGAAAGCCCTCAACATCATGCGCTTGTCCAATCCGCAGAGCGCCATACTCTCGGCGGTCATCTTCAACGCGCTTATCATCATCGCCCTGGTGCCCCTGGCGCTCAAGGGGGTGAAGTACCGTCCCTTGGGCGCTTCGGCGATACTGCGCCGGAACATCATGATATATGGCCTGGGCGGCCTGGTGGCTCCCTTTCTCGGTATAAAACTCATCGACCTGATCCTCAGGCTGATACACGTGATCTAGGCGGTATGACTTATGATAGAGGCACGAAGGATCCTGAAACTGGTGGTGTTGGCGATACTCTTCCTGGGTCTGGCCTATCCCTTCGCCATCCTGCTGGAGGGGCGCCTCATCGGTGCCAAGGCCGAGGGGAACATCGTCCGCCGCGACGGCCAGGCGGTTGGGGCTGAGCACATCGGCCAGTCCTTTTCCTCGGATGCCTTCTTCCATGGCCGGCCTTCGGCTGCCGGCAACGGTTACGACGCCATGCGCAGCGGCGGGTCCAACCTCGGCCCTATCAGCCCGGTACTGCAGGGCGAGATCCAGGCCCGCGTCGAAGCGCTGCTGGCTGATAACCCCGGCCTGGATGCGAGCGATATTCCGGTCGAGCTGGTTACGGCCTCCGCGTCAGGGCTTGACCCGGAGATAAGCGAGCAAGCGGCGCTGATCCAGGTACCCCGGGTTTCGCTGGCGACGGGCATCCCGGCCACCTACCTGGTCGATCTGGTCGAGAAGCTTTTACGGGGACGCTGGTTGGGGATATTTGGAGAGCCGGGAGTTAATGTGCTGCATCTGAACCTCTCCGTCCTGGACAAGATGAAGGAGGTCAATAAGTGAAAGATGTGATCACCATCTCGCGCCAGATGGGGAGTGGGGGGCGTCTGATAGCCGAACTCATATCCGCAAAGCTGGCATGGCCGCTGGCAGCTAAGGAAGTGGTGGAGGAAGCGGCGCAGGCGGCCGGGGTGGACGAGCTCAAGATTAGACGCATCTTCGAGCACCGCCTAAGCATGCAGGACCGCATCACCTTCCAGCAGAGGTCGGCTAAGTACCTGGACGCTGTGAGCACCACCATTCAGGAGTTCGCCAACCGGGGGCGGGTGATCCTGCTGGGGCGTGCCGCCAACCTTATCCTCGCCGGAAATCCCCGCGTCTTCCGGGTTAACCTGGTGGCGGAATTCGACACGCGTGTTCAGCGCATAGCCGACCAGTGCAGGTTGAAGGGAAAGAAAGGTATGGAGGATGCGCGCAAGCAGGTCCTCGACTCGGATTATGCCCGCACTGCCTATCATAACTACCTCTTCAACGTGGACTGGCAGGAGCCCATGAATTACGACCTCGTTCTGAACACCACCGACCTCACCATCGAACAGGCCGCTGAGGCGGTCCTGTGCGCCTTCGAGGTGATAAGGGGAACGGGAGGCCGATAGAAGCCATGGGGGATGAGGCTCCCAAGGGGAAACTCACTATATTCCTAGGCGCTGCGGCGGGCGTTGGTAAGACCTTCACCATGCTCTCCGAAGCCCAAGCGCTGTACAGGGCCGGAGTGGACGTACGTGTAGGGCTGGTGGAGACGCATGGCCGGGAGGATACAGCGCAGATGGTGGGCCAGGTACCGGTTATACCACGCAAGAAAGTCGAGTACCGCGGCTCGCTCTTCGAGGAGATGGACCTCGAGGCCATTCTCCGGGAACATCCCCAGGTGGTCCTGGTGGACGAGCTCGCGCACACCAACGTCCCCAGTATGATGCACCGCAAGCGCTACGAGGACATCGAGGAGATCCTCGACCACGGCATCGATGTGTGGGCGACGGTGAACATCCAGCACCTCGAGAGCCTGAACGATCTGGTCTATGAACTGACTGGCGTGAAGGTACGGGAGACCTTTCCGGACCGCATACTGGAGCGGGCCGATGATATCCGGCTCATCGATATCAGCCCGGAAGCGCTCATAGAGCGCCTCAAAGCGGGAAAGGTCTATGCACCGGGCCGTGTGGAGGCGGCGCTCTCCAACTTCTTTCGCAAGAGCAACCTGACGGCCCTGCGTGACCTGGCCCTGCGCGAGGTGGCGGCGGAGGTGGAGGAGACGGCGACCCCCGGCGAGGTCCCACCCGCCGTGGCCGAGCGCATCATGGTCATGGTGCGCCCCGACAGCAACGCCCAGCGGCTGATACGGCGCGGCTGGCGGGTGTCCCGCCGGTTGGATGCCGACTTTACCGTGGTCTATATCAAACGCCCCGCGCCCTGGAGGAACAGCAAGGCCGCGAAGCTGCGGGAGGCCGAGGAAGCCGAGATGGTGGAGGCGCTGCGGGATCTCTGCAAAACTCTGGGGGCCGAATTCGTCGAGCTCCCCGGCCCGGTGGCCATATCCGCCATCATCAACACGGTGAAGGAGCGAGGCGTCAGCCAGATCTTCCTGGGACGGCCCAGGAAGCTGGGCTTTCGCAGCCTCATCCGGTTGCCCCTGTTTTTCCAGATACTGATGCGAATCGGCGATGTCGATATACATGTGATAAGCGATCGCGAGCTGACACCAGTGGAGGTCAAGCGTTGATTCATCACCACGTCTGGATATTCTTGGCCGGATTCCTGGGGGCGGCGCTGATCGCAGTCAGTCTCCTGATTCTTTGGAGGCGCGGCTACCGGATACCCGGCCTGGGAAAGCCCGGCGAATACAAGAAGGTGCTCGTTGCGGCGATAGCGCGTCCTTTCGGCGAGGCGGCCGTGTCGCTGGCCCTGGAGATGGCCGGCAGGCGGGGCGTCATCGAGACCCTTTACGTGGTGGAGATCCCCATTGACAGGCCGCTGGAAGGCGAAGTGGAGGCTGAGCTCACGCAAGGCATGGATGCCCTGGAAGACGTGTCCCGGCTGGGCAGGAGCATGGGCAAGCGGATAGTCCCTCGCCTGGAACGGTCGCGCCAGGGAAGCAGGACCATCGTAGAGCTGCAGAAGAAGGGGGCCTTTGACGGCATAGTCCTGGAACTGAGACCGGCTGTTAAATCGGAGCGGATCGATCGCAAGATTGCTGAGTACATACGGGAGAATGCTACCTGTCCGGTGGTTATAATATCCGGCAAATGAGTCCGGCAAATGAGATATATGGTGAAGCGCGATGCGCATGGGGTACGCGTTAAGGAAGGCATAGAGGTGGCGAGATGAAGATGCTCATCGTTGGGTGCGGAAGAGTGGGTTCGACGCTGGCGAACCGGTATGCGAAGGCCGGACATGAGGTGAACGTCATCGACGAGGAAGAGCAGGCCGCCGTGCGACTGGCGTCCGATTTCACCGGCAACTTCTTCACTGGCGCAGGCCTGGATGTGTCCATTCTCAAGACGGCCGGCATCAAGGATTCCGATGTCTGCATCGCCGTTACGGACGGGGATAACACCAACCTCGTAGTGGCCCAAATCGCCAAGGAGCACTACAAAGTACCGTGTGTGGTCGTACGCGTCTTCGACCCGCGGCGGGCCGATTTCTATGCCCGTCGAGGCCTGAACGTGGTCAGCCCGGTGGCGGTGGCCGTGGAACAGATCGACCAGGCCGTCTGCGCTTTCGGCGAGGGTGAGGTCTCATGAGCCTTTTCATCTTGATCGTCGGCGGAGGCAAGGTCGGCACCAACCTTGAGCGGCTGCTCCGGGCCGAAGGATACGAGGCAGTGGTCATAGAGGGCGACCGGCACAAATACGAAGTACTGGAGCGCGAGTTCGAGCATGCCGCCGTCCTGGGGGACGGCACGGAGATGGGGACCCTGGAGAGAGCCGGCATAGGCAGGGCCGACTACGTGCTCGCCGTGACCGGGGACGATGAGGACAACATCATCATCTGCCAACTGGCCACGGAGAAGTACGGCGTGCCCCGCGTGGTGGCACGCGTGAACAACCCGCTGAACCAGAGGATCTTCGACAGCCTGGGCGTTAAACCCACGGTGAGCAGCGTAGCTTCCATCCTGGCGCTGGTGGAACACCGCCTGCCGCGGCACCGGTTGCTCAGCCTGATGACCTTCGAAGAGGAGAACATCGTTCTCATGGAAGTCGTGGTCTCGGAGGACTCCGAGGTCGTCGGGCGCAAACTGAGCGACCTCAGCTTGCCCCAGGGGATCTTGCTGGCCCTCATCTTCCGCGGTCATGAAGCGGTGGTCCCGCATGGTGATGTAGATCTGCGGGCGGATGACCGGCTGCTGATTGTCGTCGAGCGAGGCAAGGAGGACGAGCTCTACCGCATCCTTGGCCAGCCCTCTTAAACCGTTTGCGAAAAAGCCGGGGGCGTAATAAAAGGCAGTTGATACCGCGCAAGTTGACAAAAGGACCCTTTTGTCAACTCATTTAGTCGCCGGGCGGGATGTAGCAGCTCGGCCACCGCGTACATGTCACGGGCATCGATATCCAGGATACGGTCTATCTGCCTCAGGTCGAGATGGGTGAGGTCTTCGGAGGCGGGGCCGGCCCAGGCTCCCCATCCCGTGCCGGTTGCAGATAGGGATGATCTCGCGCACTTCCTCGGCGCTGCCGGGCAGCACGACAGATGCCAGCCTGCTTATCCGGGGGTAATCAGGCGTACGGTTCTGAAAGCTCTGGAAAACATAGCCGTCGAGCACAGCCGGTTGCGAGACACGTTCTCCGTGCTCAGCGCCTCGACCAGCTCAGTATAGGCTTCCTCAGGCATCAAAGCTCATGACCTCGCCCGGCTCGATGAGCGGACAGGATCACCCTTTGAACAGAGCCCTCCGTAGAAAGAGCGAGAAAGTCTCGAGCGCCTGCTCCAGGTCCATCTCCACGCCCTCCGAAAGCCTGAAGCCGATCATCTGGCTCATGCCTATGAGCGCGTAGGCCAGGGTCACGAGGTCCTTGTACTCATACATTCCCATGCTCTCGATGCCGACGCGGAGATCGTCCAGCAGAGGATCGACCAGCGCGTGATAAACCTCGTCGAGCTGGCCTAGCAGGCGCGGGTTGCCCACGGTCTCTCCGATGAGGACCGAGAAGAGGTCGCGGTTCTCCGCATACAGCTTGGTGAAGGTCCGCCCCTTGCTCATCAAGCGCCGCATAAAATCCTTCTCGCCCGCCAGGGACCCCTCGATCGCCATGACGGTCTCCTGGATGAGGTTCTTGACAACCTCGGTCAGCAAGTCCTCTTTAGATTTGAAGTAGATGTAAAAGGTGCCCTTGGCTATCCCCGTGGCCTGCACGATATCGTCCACCGTGGTGCCCCTATATCCCTTCTCCGCAAAGAGGCCAGCGGCGTTACGCAGGATAGCCTGCTTCCGTGAGATCTCCTCCGGCTGTTCCCTGGCGTGTTCGCTTGGCCCTCCCTGAGCGGCCCCGGCAGCCACCAGCGCGGCCATGTCGGAGAGGGCCATTCCGTACTTCCCCCGCATGGCCTCGAACAGCTCCAGGCGCTCGAGCCTGTTCCGCAACGAGGCTTCATCCTCCGCATGCGAAGGTGCGGGTAAAAGGCCCGTATCTTCGTATTTAACGATGGTGGAGGGAGACATCTTCTTATGAGTGGACTCGAAGAACATCCGGGCCAGTTCCCTACGCTCGATACTCGAAGTCCTCTCAGTCAAAACAGCAACTCCTCCCGGACCCGTGGCTTAAGTCCGACTGGGTAGTCAGTCGGATGATAAAACGCGGGGACGGCACTGTCAATGGCGCAGCTCGGCTGCGGCTTGAACCGGCTTGCAGAGCCGGAATTCGAGCATGTGCGCGGGCCCGTGTGATATGATATCTTGGCATCGCAAGGGACTATAGTCTCAGCACAAATGCATGTGGGAGGTGTTCGAATGTATGGAGGGTACATGGGAAAATGCCTCGAGGTCGATCTGACCTCAGGCGCGGTAAGGACCTTTACCATCCCCCAGGAGACTCTGGGACTCTACATCGGGAACAAGGGGCTAGGCGCCAGGTTACTCTACGAGAGGCTGGCTCCCGGCACGGATGCGCTCAGTCCGGACAACGTCATCATCGTTACCAGTGCGCCCCTGACCGGCACCGGGATGCCGTCGAGCAACCGCACCAACATCACCACCAAGTCCCCGGCCACTGGAGCTATCCTAAACACCAACTCGGGCGGGCACTTCAGCGTGAACCTGAAGAAGGCGGGTTACGATGTGCTGGTGGTGATGGGCAAAGCCCCCAAGCCCAGCTACCTGTCGGTGACGGACGAGGGAGTGAGCATCGAGAGTGCGGCGGACCTGTGGGGCCTGGGCACGGAGGAGACACAGGAGAAGCTGCCTAAGGGCATGGGCAACCTGGTCATCGGCCCGGCCGGCGAGAACCTGGTGAAGTTCGCCTGTGTCATGTCCCAGGAGAGGTGCCACGGCCGGGCCGGCATCGGCGCCGTCTTCGGCTCCAAGAACCTCAAGGCCATAGTGTCGGGCGGCAAGCAGAAGCCCCCCATCGCGGACGAGGCCAAGGCGAAGGAGGTTCAAAAGAAGTGGCGAGAGGTCCTGAAGGAGCACCCGACCACCGGGCAGCAACTACCGGACTATGGCACGGCCGCCTTCATCAGCCGCTGCAACGCCGCCAACGCCCTTCCGACCAAGAACTTCTCGAGCGGGCATTACGAGTACGGCGAAGATATCAGCGGCGAAGCGCTGGCGGAGAAGTATCTCGTCAAGAACAAGGGCTGCTACGGCTGCCCCGTCGCCTGCGGCCGCCAGGTGGAGGTCAACGGGAAGAAGGTGAAGGGGCCCGAGTACGAGACGTTGGGTATGTTCGGCTCGAATATACTCAACCATGACCTGGGCCTCATCAACGAGTGGAACTACGTCTGTGACGTGCTCGGCATGGATACCATCAGCGCGGCCTCGACGCTAGGATTCATGATGGAGCTGGGCGAGAAGGGCATGATCCAGACGGACCTGGCCTTCGGGAAGACCGACAATATCGCCAAGTACCTTGAAGACATGGCCTTCCGCCGCGGCATCGGCGACGAGATGGCGGAGGGCGTGCGCTGGCTGGCGGAGAAGTACGGCGGGATGGATTTCGCCATGCAGTCCAAGGGTCTGGAACTGCCCGCTTACGAACCTCGCGGCTGCGTGGGCCACGGGCTCGGGTACGCGGTCTCCAACCGCGGCGGTTGCCATCTGGCCGGTGGGTACGTGGTCTATCTGGAGGCGAACGGCCCCATAACCGTGAACCCCACGGCCACCACGGGCAAGGCCGGCCTGGCCATCCTGCAGCAGACCGTACTGGAGGCGGCCAGCAACCTGGGCTGCTGCAACTTCACCGTGTTCACCATGCTGGACCCGCGCCTGCTCAAGGCCAACGCCAAGTACGACTGGCTGGCCAAAGCTGTGAGCGCCGGCTTCCTCTACAGCGGAGACCTGGTCGGGCTGGCTCTGCGGCTGGGGCCCGCCTGGAGCATGCCGTTTAAGTCGCCTATTTTCGGGATGTTTCCCCAGATCAACGCGCACGAGGCTGTGAGCGGACAGAAGTTCACTCTCGGCAAGTTCCTCGAACTGGGCGGGCGCGCTTGGAATATGGACCGTCTCTTCAACACCCGGGAGGGCTTCACGGCAGCCGACGACACGCTGCCGGACCGGCTCACCAAGGAGGTGCAGCGCATGGAGGATCCCACGTCCATCGTGCAGTTGGAGAAGATGAAGAAGCGGTACTACCTGCTGCGTGGGCTGGATACCAACGGCGTACCCGTTGCCAATACACTGAAGAAGTTCAAGATAGAGAAATGAGGCAGGGTGGCCACGGTAAGGCTTTACGCGACGTTGCGTAAGACAGCGGGAGGCGAGCGAGAATATACGGTTGAGGCGAAGACGGTGCGGGACATCCTGGAGGATGGCAAGCGCCGCTTCGGAACCGAGTTCGAGCAGCAGATTCAGAACTGCACGGTCCTGGTGAACGGCAAGAACTGCACGCTGCTGCGGGGTAAGAGGACGAAGGTTTCGAACGCCGACATCGTGGCGGTCTTCCCGCCGATGGCCGGAGGCTGAAAGGTGCCGTCTGCAATCCGGGGGCGAGCCCCGGATTGCAGTTAAACGAAAATGGAAGGTTACACGGGGGTGATAGTAACATCGCCCCCGTGTTCGTGCGGGTGTGCGTGGGTGTGGCCGTGCATCTGCATCTCGACCAGATCGTCCACGGCGTGCTGCAGGGCGTGGGCGGTATCGGCGGCGTGGTCCGCCGCCTCGCCCAGGCGTACCGATATCTCCGGCAGCTCCAGGTTCGCCGCGTAGGCCGCCCACTGCTTCAGGGCTTCCGCATCGGACCTGGCCCGCTCCGCTCCTTGACGCAGGGCTATCTTAATGGTGGTTATATCGACTCCCTCTCTACACATTACCTACCTCCCGTAAGAGCGAACAGAAAGGTGACCCCGAACGCGTTCGCTTTTCCAGAACGCCGGACATACGGTACGTCTGCCCGAAAGCTCGTTATCCAAACGGCCGGGCGGTTAAATACAGTCCTCGACCTTGGCTTTGCCCAGCTCCACCAGGGCGCGCCTGAGCGGGCCCTTGCCCTCCTCGCTCAAGGGCAGCAGCGGAAGCCGCAGGGTTCCCGCGGGCAATCCCATCCAGTTGAGCGCTTGTTTGATAGCCGTCGGATTGGGCTCTACGAAGAGGGCCTCCACTAGGGGCAGGACGCGAGAATTCAGTTCCCTCGCGGTTTCCAGGTTGCCCTCCCAGACCATCTCGCACATCTGCTTGAACTCCACACCCAGGACGTGGCCTACCGCGGCCACGCATCCCTGGCCGCCTAGGCAGAGGATATCGTAGGTGAGCATGTCCTCCCCCGAATAGATATAGAAGTCAATGCCGGCGGCGCGAGTCCCCTCGATTATCCGGGCCGCTGCGGCGAGGTTGCCCGAAGCTTCTTTGATGCCCACGATGTTGGGGATCTCCGCCAGGCGCAGCACCGTCTCCGGCTCCACATTGCGGCCGGTGCGCGCGGGGATGTTATAGAGGATGATGGGCAGGGATGTGTTCTCCGCTATGGTCTTGAAATGCTGGAAGATCCCCTCCTGGGTCGGACGGTTATAGTACGGGCTCACCTGGAGCGAGCCGTCCACGCCCAGCTCCTCCGCGTGCGAGGTCATCTCGATAGCCTCGCGCGTACTGTTGGAGCCGGTTCCGGCGATCACGGGAACTCTGCCGGCCACCTGCTGTACGGTCAATTCGATGACCCTCGCATGTTCCTCGTAGGATAGCGTGGGGGATTCCCCCGTGGTCCCGCAGGGGATTATGGCCTCCACCTGCTGCTGCTCGATGAGGAAGTCGTTAGTGGTTCCCAGGGCTGTTTCATCCACCTCGCCCCGGTCATCGAAGGGCGTCACCACCGGGACCAGGCAACCCTTTACTCGCCAGTCGATCATTGCGCATCCGCCTCCGGCTTCCGTTTTCCGCCGGGGGCCCGCCGCTGCGCGGGCGCCCGCATGTATTGACGTTCATATTACCACAGCAATGGCGGTGTCAGAAAAATTTAGTCCAGAGTCGTATTGACTTTGCTTTTGGCGGTGATATCATGAAACCATCCTGCGCCTGAAGCCCGGTCTCAGAGCGGAAAATTCGGGTTTAGGGCATACATCGCGGCTTATTCCAGGTTGTACTGCTGTTCCCAGTAATTTCGAACAAAAACCCAAGGAACCGAGTAGAAAACGTCTCGTTTCGACGCGACGGCCCCAAAGGTTACTTGGGTTTTTGGTTTCTCAAATCGGGTCGGCTGGCGAGCCGGGGAGGCCTCAAGCCTGCACGCAAACCCGGTTTCGTCCGGCGCCCTTGGCCCGGTAGAGCGCTCTGTCGGCCTTGGCGACGACGTCGTGCCGGCTGAAGGCGTCGCTCGCCGGATAGCTGGTGACGCCCTGACTCACGGTGATGTGCAATCCCTGGCCGTCTGGGGACATGAACTGGTGTTGCTCGACGCCGTTTCTTATTCGTTCCGCCGTCAGCTCCGCTTCGCGCAGGGTAGTTTCCG